>NZ_JBEOSB010000034.1:0-132688 GCF_040302705.1 Streptomyces sp. NPDC097640 | reverse complement strand
CGCTACTTGCCCCCGCCGACGGCGTCGACCGTGATGGCGGACGGCGCCGCGTCGTTGGCGGTCGCGTCGTCCTGGCAGGCCGCCAGCGCGAACGCAGCCCCAGTTGAGGGAAGGGGCGGGGAGGGGAATGACCCATCGGCCACCCCCTAGGGTGTACGGCAGACGCAGCGGACAGGAAGGAAGGCCCGGTATGGCGGAGCCCGCGGAGCCCGCCCGGACACGGCGACGCCGGGCCACGGCCGGCTCGCGGGTCGTGATGGCGGATGTCGCCCGGCTCGCCGGCGTGTCCGGCCAGACCGTCTCGCGGGTACTCAACGACCACCCCAGCGTGCGGCAGGAGACCCGCGAGCGGGTGCGGGCCGCGATGGCGGAGCTGGACTACCGCCCCACCGCCAGCGCCCGCACGCTGGCCAGCGGGCGCAGCCGGATGCTCGGCGTGATCTCCTTCGACGCGACCCGCTTCGGCCCGGCCGCCATCCTGGCGGGCATCAACGAGGCGGCCCAGTCGGCCGGCTACCTGGTCAGCACGATCGCGCTGACCGCCGCTGACCGGACGTCCGTGGCGGGCGCGCTGGACCGGCTGCTCGGCGAGGGCGCGGACGGCGTGATCGCCATCGCGCCGCAGCGCTCGGTGAGCCAGGCCCTGGTCGAGTCGGGCCATGACATTCCGCTGGTCACTCTGGACAAGAGCTTCGGGGAGCGGGTCCCGGTGGTCGCCGGGGACTCGGCGTCCGGGGCCCGTCAGGCCACCGAACACCTGCTGCGCCTCGGCCACCGCACCGTCTGGCATATCGCGGGCCCGGTCGGCTGGATCGCGGCGGAGGCCCGCCTCGACGGCTGGCGGGCGGCCCTGAAGGACGCGGGGGCCGTCGCGCCCGAGCCGCTGTTCGGCGACTGGAGCGCGGACTCCGGCTATGAGCTGGGCCGCCGGGTGGCCGGGCGCCCGGAGGTCACCGCCGTGTTCGTGTCCAACGACCAGATGGCGGTGGGCGTGCTGCGCGCCCTGCACGAGGCCGGGCGCCGGGTGCCGGAGGACGTCAGCGTGGTCGGCTACGACGATATCCCCGAGGCCGCGCATCTGCTGCCGCCGCTGACCACCGTCCGTACGGACTTCGCCGAGGTCGGCCGCCGCTGCCTGGCCCTGATGCTGGACCAGCTCCATCACGCGCCCGAGCCCGGGGTCCGGGTGGACATCCCCACCGAGCTGGTCGTCCGCCGCAGCACCGGCCCCGCTCCCGCCCCCGCCGCCGCCGCCGAGAAAGTGAGCTGACCGTCGGCCCCTGGCCCCGTATGCTCCGGAACATGGTGAGGTTGGAACGGCTCCGGGAGGATCACGCCCCGGCCCTGCTGGCTTTCGAGCGGGAGAACAGGGAGTACTTCACACGGTCCATCTCGGACCGTGGCGACGCGTATTTCGCGGAGTTCGCCTCCTACCACCGTCTTCGGCTCGCCGAGCAGGACGCCGGCGTGTGTCACTTCCATGTGGTCCTGGACGAGGCGGGAGAGCTGGTCGGCCGGGTGAATCTGGTGGACGTCGAGGAGGGTGTCGCCGAGCTCGGCTATCGCGTGGCCGAGCGGGCCGCGGGGCGCGGGGTCGCGACGGCCGCGGTGGCGGAGGTCTGCCGGCTGGCCGTCGAGTCGTACGGGCTCACGGCCCTCAGGGCGATCACCACCCGCGACAACCTCGCCTCCACGGCCGTGCTCCGCCGCAGCGGGTTCACGGCCGTGGAGGACATCGAGATCAACGGGCGCCCCGGGGTCGGCTATCGGCTCGGGCTCACCGCCCCGCGCTGACCCACGTACTCCCGTAGATGGCGGGCGGTCAGCGTGTCCGCGCCGGCCACCAGGTCGGCGGGGGTGCCGGTGAACACCACCTGCCCGCCGTCGTGGCCGCCGCCCGGGCCGAGGTCGACGAGCCAGTCGGCGTGGGCCATCACGGCCTGGTGGTGTTCGATGACCACGACCGTGTTGCCGTCGTCGACGAGGCGGTCCAGCAGGGCCAGCAGCTTGTCGACGTCCGCCAGGTGCAGCCCGGTGGTCGGCTCGTCGAGGATGTACGTCGAGGACTTCTCGGCCATGTGGATGGCCAGCTTGATCCGCTGGCGCTCGCCGCCGGAGAGGGTGTTCAGGGGCTGGCCGAGCCGCAGATAGCCCAGCCCGACGTCCACCAGCCGCCCGAGGACGGCGTGTGCCTGCCCCGAGGGGAAGAACTCGTGTGCCTCCGCCACCGACATGGCCAGCACCTCGCTGATGTTCTTGCCGCGCAGCGTGTAGGTGAGCACCTCGGGCGTGAACCGCTTGCCCTCGCACTCCTCGCACACCGAGGCCACCCCGGCCATCATCGCCAGGTCGGTGTAGATCAGCCCGATGCCGTTGCAGTTGGGGCAGGCGCCCTCCGAGTTGGCGCTGAACAGCGCGGCCTTGACGCCGTTGGCCTTGGCGAAGGCGGTGCGGATGGGGCCCAGCAGCCCGGTGTACGTGGCCGGGTTGGAGCGGCGCGATCCACGGATGGGCGACTGGTCGGCCACCACGACCCCGTCCCGCCCGGCCAGATAGCCGTGGATCAGTGAGCTCTTGCCCGAGCCGGCCACGCCGGTGACCACGGTCAGCACGCCGGTCGGGATGTCCACGTCGACGCTCTTCAGGTTGTGCCGGTCCGCGCCCTCGATGGACAGCCGCCCGCGGGGTGTGCGCACCGTCTCGCGCAGCCGCGCCCGGTGTTCCAGGTGGCGTCCGGTGAGGGTGTCGGAGGCGCGCAGCCCGGCCAGGTCCCCGCTGAAGCAGATCTCGCCACCGCCCGTGCCCGCCCCGGGTCCGAGGTCCACGACATGGTCGGCGATGGCGATCACCTCGGGCTTGTGCTCGACGACCAGCACCGTGTTGCCCTTGTCGCGCAGCCGCAGCAGCAGGTCGTTCATCCGTTGGATGTCGTGGGGGTGCAGGCCGATGGTCGGCTCGTCGAAGACATAGGTCACATCGGTCAGGCTGGAGCCGAGGTGGCGCACCATCTTGACCCGCTGCGCCTCGCCGCCGGAGAGGGTGGCGGAGGAGCGGTCGAGGCTCAGATAGCCGAGCCCGATCTCGACCAGGGACTCCAGCAGATGCCGCAGATTGCCCAGCAGCGGGGCCACCGAGGCGTCTTCGATGGACCGTATGAACTCGGCGAGGTCGCTGATCTGCATGGACGAGCACTGGGCGATGTTGACGCCGTCGACGGTCGAGGACAGCGCGGCGGCGCTCAGCCTGGTGCCGCCGCAGTCCGAGCAGTCGGCGAAGACGACGGCCCGGTCCACGAAGGCGCGGATGTGGGCCTGCATCGACTCGCGGTCCTTGGAGAGATAGAGCCGCTGGATCTTGGGGACGAGGCCCTCGTAGGTGACGTTGATGGAGCCGACCTTGATCTTGGTGGACTCCTTGTGGAGGAAGTCCGCCCACTCCTCCTCGGTGAAGTCCTTGAGCTTCTTGTCCGGGTCGTGGAAGCCGGACTGGGCCATGACCTGCCAGTACCAGGAGTTCACGCCGAAGCTCGGGACGGTGATGGCCCCTTCGTTCAGCGAGAGTTCGCGGTCCACCAGCTGATCGACGTCGATCTTCGATGCCTGGCCGAGCCCCTCGCAGGTGGGACACATGCCGTCGGGGGTGTTGAAGCTGAAGGCGGAGGACGTTCCGATGTGCGGGGTGCCGAGCCTGCTGAAGACGATCCGCAGCATGGTGTACGCGTCGGTGGCGGTGCCCACGGTGGAGCGCGAGTTGGCCCCGATCCGCTCCTGGTCGACGACGATCGCGGCGCTCAGATTGTGCAGCCCGTCCACGTCGGGGCGGTTCAGGTTCGGCATGAACGACTGGATGAAGGCCGCGTACGTCTCGTTGATGAGGCGCTGCGACTCGGCGGCGATGGTGCCGAAGACCAGCGAGGACTTCCCGGACCCCGACACTCCGGTGAAGACCGTGAGCCTGCGCTTGGGGATGTCCAGGGAGACATCCTTGAGGTTGTTCGCTCGGGCTCCGCGGACCTGGATCATATGGTGGCTGTCGGCCGGGCGGGGTCCGGACGTGGTGTTCACGGCTTCTCCTCCTGGAACAGGATCTACGTACGCTGTACTCTGTACGGCGTACAGAGTACAGCGGGGGAGCATGGCCGGGAGAGGAACGGTAAACATGGCCAAGGAACGCAGCGGCGCGGGCGACCCGGCCCGCACCCTGGCACTGCTGTGGCGCGAGCCCGCGACCGCGGACGCGCCACCCCGCCGCGGCCCCAAGCAGGTGCTCAGCGTCGACGCGGTCGTCCGGGCCGCCATCGAGCTCGCCGACTCCGGTGGCCTGGAGGCCCTGACCATGCGCGCTGTGGCCCAGCGCCTCGGCGTCACGCCGATGACCCTCTATACGTATGTCCCGGGCAAGGCCGAGCTGCTGGACCTCATGCTGGACTCCGCCTACCTGGAGATGGAGCGCGCCGAGCGCCCGGCCGACCCCTGGCGCGCCAGGGTCGGGGCCGTCGCGCGGGAGAACCTGGAGCTGTGCCGCCGCCATCCCTGGGTGGCGTCCCTGCCCACCACCCGCCCGCCGCTCGGCCCCGGGGTGATGGCCAAGTACGAGCACGAGCTGGCCGCCTTCGAGGGCCTGGGCCTGACCGACATCGAGATGGACGCGGCGCTGACCTTCCTGCTCCAGTTCGTCCACTCCGCGGTCCGCGCCGAGTTGGACGCCCAGGCGGCCCACCGGGACAGCGCGATGTCCGACGCACAGTGGTGGGAAGCCAACGCACCCCTCCTGGCCAGGGTCTTCAACGCCGAGCGCTATCCCCTCGCGGCCCGGGTCGGCAACGCCGCGGGCGAGGCCCACGAGGCCGCGTACAGCCCCGAACACAGCTTCCGCTTCGGCCTGGAGCGGACGCTGGACGGCCTCGCCACGCTCATCGAGTCACGCGGCGGCGGCGCTTGAGGCGGGCCCGCCGGACGTAGCATGGCCGCGATGCACACCATCGAGTTCCGTCTGCGGCGACCCCACCGCTTCCATGTCATCGACATCGTCGTGGACGGCACCGGCCTGCTCGACCTCGTACGCGAGGCGGAGCTTCCGTACGCGGTCGAGGAACAGCGCGAAAGCGCGGCGGACTTCGCCCCCGACCCCGTCCCGCTGCTGGCCGGCGCCTATGCGTTGCCCCGGGCCGACGGCCGCGCCTGGCCCAGCCGCCATCTGCTGGGCGAGCCCGTCGACGGGGCCACCGACGTGTGGCGGGACGACGAGACGCTGCTGCTGACCTGCCCGTGCGGCGTGGACGAGTGCTGGGCGCTGGTGGCCCGGGTCGAGGTGGAGGACGCGGTCGTGCGGTGGTCGGACTTCCGCAACGTCCGCCGCGACGACTGGGACCTCACGGGCCTCGGCCCGTTCGTCTTCGCCCGGCGGCAGTACGAGGCGTCCCTGCGCGCCACCGCGCGAGCGGCGCGGGCGGCACGGACGGCGCGCGTGACACTCTGCCTCAGCGCAGCAGCAGCTGGGCGCCGCCCACCACGGTGGCCGCGATCACCAGCCGCTCGAAGAGCAGCTGGTTGATCCGGTCCGCGATCGCCTTTCCGAGGAACGCCCCGGGTATGACGCACAGGGCCAGGCCCGCGTCCAGCAGCAGCGAGCGTCCGTCGATCAGGCCGAGGCCGACGCTGAAGGGCACCTTGGCGACGTTGACGATCAGGAAGAACCACGCCGAGGTCCCCAGGAAACCGAGCTTCCGGAAGCCCGCCGAGAGCAGATACATCGACATGACGGGGCCGCCCGCGTTGGCCACCATCGTGGTGAAGCCGCCGAGCACCCCGTACGACCCGGCCTTGAGCCGCGCGCCGCTCTGCCCCTGGGCCTGACCTTCTTCTGTCGCCTCTTTCTTCTCCCCGGCCGCCTTCTCCTCCGCCGCCCGGCTCGCCGCACGTCGGCGCCAGAGCGTGACCGCGGCCATGACCAGCAGAATCACCCCGATCGAGACGCGCACCGCGGCGTCGTCGGCCCACAGCATGAACACCGTGCCCGCCACCACCCCGACGGCCACCGCGGGAAACAGCCGCACCAGCGTGGCCCAGTCGGCGTGACGCCGATACGTGTACACGGCGAACAGGTCGCCGATGATGAGCAGGGGAAGCAGAATCCCGGTCGACTCACGGGCCGGCAGTACGGCCGCGAAGATCGCGAGACTGATGGTGTTGGCGCCGCTGACGGAGGTTTTCGAGAAGCCGACCAGCGTCGCCGCCCCGGCGAGCGCGACGAATTCCCAGAGAGTAATGGTGTCCATGCCAGGGGCTTATGCTAAGCCCCCGCTGTTCAGCGCCGTCAGCCACCCGTGCGAAAGCCCGGGACGGCCCCGCCCCGAACCAGCGGCTCGCGGCCCGGCGGCCCGCCGTCACACGGTCGCGGAGGCGAGGAGCGCCAGCTTGTCGGCGCTGTCGGTGCCGGGGTCCGGGTGGAAGACGATGAGGCTCTGGCCCGCCGTACCGCCGATGCCCAGCCGCTCCCGGTTCAGCCGCAGAAGACCGACCTGGGGGTGGTCGATGCGCTTGGTCTCGCCTTCGCACACCACCACGTCGTGGCGGGCCCACAGCCGGCTGAAGCGGGGGCTGGCGAGGGAGAGCTCACCGACGAGCTCGATGAAGCGGGGGTCGTCCGTGTCGGTCCCGACGGACTCGCGGAGCCCGGCGACCATGCCCACGACGGCGTTCTCCCAGTCCGGGTAGAGGGCCCGCTCGGCCGGGTCGAGAAACGCGTCCCGCAGGCGGTTGCCTCCCACCGTGAGGCGCGGTGACACGGCGGCCGCCAGGGCGTTGGCGGCGAGCACATCGAAGTAGCGGCCCTCGACGAACGCGGGCAGCGGGAGCGTGGCCACGAGCTTGGCGACGCCCGGAGGGACGGTCTCCTTCCGGCGCGGGCGCCGGTGCCGCCGGGGTCTGTCGGCGCCAACGCGCAGCAGGTACGCCGCCCCGTCGTCGTCGAGCCGAAGTGCGCGCGCGAGGGACTCCAGGACCTGCGCGGAGGGGTTGCGGTCGCGGCCCTGTTCCAGACGCAGGTAGTAGTCGGCGCTGATACCGGCCAGCATCGCGACTTCCTCCCGGCGCAGGCCCGGCACGCGCCGTACGCCCACCACGGGGATGCCGACCTGTTCAGGAGTGACGAGCTCACGGCGGGCGCGTACGTAATCGCCCAACAGGTTCGGTTCGTCGGTCATCTCGCCACCGTAATGCGCACCGGTGCGCGTGTGCCTGGTCCCGTCACACCCAGGATCGCGGGGGCCCTGGCTCGGCCGGAGCCCGGTCGGCAGCGTGGTCGGGCGACAAGCCCCACAAGCGACAGCGAGGAGCGAAACCATGTCCACGTATCTGCTGGTGCACGGCGCCTGGCACAGCGGACAGTGCTGGGAGCGGGTGGTCCCGCTGCTGGCCTCGGCCGGACACCGGGTGGCCGCGCCGACGCTGACCGGCTACGGCGACACAGTGCATCTGCTGAGCCCCGAGGTAGGGCTCGACACGCACGTCGAGGACGTCGTCACCCTGATCACCGAGCAAGACCTCACCGAGGTGATACTCGTGGGCCACAGCTACGCCGGACTGGTCATCTCGTCCGCGGCCAACCGGATCCCGGACCGCATCGCGCACCTGGTCTACCTCGACGCGATGGTCCCGGAGGACGGCGAGACCGCGGTCGATGTCCTCTCCGTCGCCCAGGCCCAGATCGACCGCGCCCTCAAGTCCGACAGCGGCTGGCGAATCCCGCCGCTCCCCGAGCTGCCGCCGCCCACAGGGCTGTTCGGGGTCACCGACCCGGCGGACGTCGCGTGGCTGCGCACCATGCTGTCGGATCAGCCGGTGCGCTGCCTCCAGCAGCCGGTCCGGCTGGACAACCCGGCCGTCAGCACCATCCCGCGCACGCACATCCACTGCGTCGTCGGCAAGCCGGAAGGCGTCACCCGGCGGCCCGTCCCCGCGATACAGCCCAACGGCACCCCGGCGCGGGTATGGGAGCTGGCGACCGGCCACGACTGCATGATCACCACGCCGGCCGACCTCACCGAACTGCTGCTCCGGCTCGGCTGACCCACGCCACCGCCGGACGCGCCCCGGGGCGAATCAGGCGCCCAGCGCGCCGACGTCGATGCGCGCGAGGCGCTCGGGGTCGGTGAGGATGTCGAGGGCCGTGATCCTGCCGCCCCGGATCGTGAATGCCATGACCGACACCACGCGGCCCTCCGCGATCGCGACCACCCCGGGCGAGCCGTTGACCAGCACCGCGTGCCCGGCCTCCGCGAACCGCGCGAAGGTGATCGCCTGCGAGGCCACATCCGCCGCGCCGCGCCGCAGCAGGCTGGGCCGCAGCGTGCCGCCGTCGGAGCGGGCCACGACATCGGGGTCGAGGACGGCGAGGAGCGCGTCGAAGTCACCGCCGCGCGAGGCGGTGAGAAAGGCGTCCACGACCTCGCGCCTGCGGGCGAGATCGGTGTCGGCCGCGGGCGCGGCCCCCTCCACCCGGCGGCGGGCGCGGCTGGCGAGCTGCCGGGTGGAGGCCGGGGTGCGGCCCAGGACGGGGGCGATCTCGTCGAAGGGCACGGAGAACAGATCGTGCAGGACGAACGCGAGCCGCTCGGCGGGCGCGAGGGTCTGTAGCACGATCATGAGGGCGATGCCCACCGAGTCGGCGACCAGCATCTCCTGCTCGGGGTCCACGCCGCCCGGGCCGCTGACGACCGGGTCGGGCAGCCGGATCACCCCGTCCTGGTCCTCCAGCGGCTCCTCACGGCGCGAACCGCGGGAGCGCAGCATGTCCAGGCACACCCGGCCCGCCACGGTGGTCAGCCAGCCGCCCAGGTTCCGCACCTCGGAGACGTCGGAGCGGCTCAGCTTCAGCCAGGTCTCCTGGACGGCGTCGTCCGCTTCGTTGAGCGAGCCCAGCATGCGGTACGCCACCGCGCGCAGATGGGAGCGGTGCTCCTCGAATCGCTGGGCCAGAAGTTCCTTCTCGCTCACCCGTCACATCCTCGCGGTCCGGTCCGGCAGTGCAGTCGGTACGGTCAGTGCAGTGACGGACGCTACCGGCCCCGCGTCACTCAGTCGCCCGCCCGACAGTTCAGTCCCGTCGGCGCAGTCCCGCGATGAGCAGCCCGACGAGTCGACGTGCGTCGTAGCGGGGATCGTGTTCGGCGCCGATGCAGAGGTTTCCGACGCCGCGCATGAGCTGGTACGCCTCCACGTCCGAACCGATCTCGCCGGCGGCGGCCGCCGCGTCGAGCAGCTGGGTGCACACGGGCAGGAGGCGGTCGAGGAAGTAGGAGTGCAGCGTCTCGAAGCCGGTGTTGTCGGACTGGAGCACGGCGGCGAGCCCGTGCTTGGTGACCAGGAAATCGACGAAGAGGTCGATCCAGCGCGCCAGCGCGGCGTGCGGCGTCTCGCTGCTGGCCAGCAGGGCCGGACCGGCCTCGGCGCAGGCCTCGACCTGGTGCCGGTAGACGGCGACGATGAGATCCGCCCGGGTCGGGAAGTGGCGGTAGATGGTGCCCATCCCGACACCGGCCTTGGCCGCGATGTCGCGCACCGGCGCTTCCACGCCTGACGCGACAAAGACCGCGGCGGCCGCGTCGAGCAGCGTCTCCTCGTTGCGCCGGGCGTCCGCCCGCTTGGACCGGGCCGCGCGCCCCGCGCTATCGCCGCTGTAGCCCACCGGGCCGCTCCCTCCTCCACCCTTCCTTACCGGAACATAGTTCCGTTTGCCCATGATGCCAGAGCGGTGGCCCGACAGCCACTCGGCGGCATGGTTCAATACCGGGCGTGAACGCCCCATCCGTCCTGGCAGATTCGAGTAGCGCATGGCGGAGCCACTAGGCCCCTCGGACCCCCAGCGCGTCGGCTCCTATCGGCTGGACGGCCGGCTGGGCGCGGGCGGCATGGGGCAGGTCTTCCTCGGTACGTCGCCGGCCGGCCGGAACGTCGCGGTGAAGCTGATCCGGCCGGAGCTGGCGGCCACCCCGCGGTTCCGGGAACGGTTCGCCCGCGAGGTGGATGCCGCGCGGCTCGTGGGCGGCTTTCACACCGCACAGGTCGTCGACGCCGACCCCGGGGCCGAATCCCCCTGGCTGGTCACCGAGTTCATTCCGGGCCCCACGCTTCAACAGGTCGTCACCGAGAACGGCCCGCTCGCCCCCGACGCCGTCCTGCGCCTCGGCGCGGGACTCGCCGAGGGCCTGGCCGCCATCCACAACTGCGGCCTGATCCACCGGGACTTGAAGCCCGGCAACGTCATCCTCGCCGACGACGGCCCGCGCATCATCGACTTCGGCATCGCCCACACCTCCGAGGCCGGACCGCTGACCCGCAAGGGCGCCATCATCGGGACCTACGCCTACATGTCGGCCGAGCAGGTGCGTTCCACCCCGGTCTCGCCCGCCAGCGACGTGTTCGCCCTCGGCTCCGTCCTGGTCTTCGCGGCCACCGGCCACAGCCCGTTCGACGCGTCGACCGTCCCGGGGATCATCCACCGCGTCACCAGCGAACCGCCCCGGCTGGACGGTCTCGCCGCGGGCGGCGGCCTGCATTCCCTGGTCAGCGTCTGTCTGGCCAAGGACCCCGCCGGGCGCCCTTCCGCCGCCGACGTCCTGCACCGGCTCTCGGTCACCGGACCGGCCGCGCATCCCTCCACCGCCACCGCCGCCGCCACCGCCACCGCCACCGCCACCGCCACCGCCACCGAACCACGTACGCGACGCACCCTGCTGGTCGGCGGGGTCGCGGCCGCCGCCACGGCCGCGGTCGCCGTCCCCGCGTTCCTGCTCTGGCCGGACTCCGGGCCCGCGGCCGAGCCGAAGGGCGGCCGCGGCGCGACCCCCGCCTCCGCCAAGGACACCACCAACGACACCGCCAAGGACCCCACCGAGCCGGTGGCGCGGCTGGCCGGCCACACCAGCCAGGTCGAATGCCTCGCCTTCAGCCCGGACGGCCGGACCCTGGCCAGCGGCGGCATGGACAACACGGTACGGCTGTGGGACATCACCTCCGGCCGCACCATCACCACGTACCAGGGCCACACCTCGACCGTCCTGACCCTGGTCTACGGCCCGGACGGCCAGACGCTGTTCACCGGCGGCCTCGACCAGACCCTGCGCCGCTGGGACGTGCGCACCGGCGCGCCGATGGGCGTCCTCGCCTCGTACACCGGCCAGTTCGACGGTGTCACCAGCCTGGCGATCAGCCCGGACGGCACGACCCTCGCCGTCGGCCGCGACAACCACCGGCTGCAACTCGTGAAGACAGCCACCGGCCGCCCCACCGCCACCCTCGACGGGCACACCGGGAGCATCCAGGGGCTCGCGTTCAGCCCGGCCGGCAAGACCGTGGCCAGCGTGGCCGCCGACACCGGCAGAGGCCCCGTACGGCTCTGGTCCGCCGACACCGGCCGCCTCATCAGGACCTTCACCGCCGACCGGAAGAAAAACTACTCCTGGGTGACGTTCAGCCCGGACGGGAAGACCCTCGTCGCCGCCGGTCCCGGCATCCGGCTGTGGGACGTGGACACCGGACGCCTCACCGCGACGCTCACCGACCGTCACCCGTACATCGTCGCGGCGGCGTACCGTCCGGCAGGGAAAGCGGTGGTCGCGGGCGCAGGCGGCAACATCGAGCCCAAGGCGAGCGACACCATCGGCAAGACCATCAGCCTCTGGGACGTGTCCGCGAAGCGTGTCGCCACCACCCTGACCGGCGTCATGCCGAAGTCCGACTACACCACCTCGGTCTCGGCGCTGGCGTTCAGCCCGGACGGCACGACGCTGGCGGCCGGGCTCAACCTGAGCGCCGTGTCGGAGGAGTCCGACACCTCGATCCAGCTATGGAAGCTCCCGTAGACGGTGTCTCCCACGGACCTCCGCCTGCCCCCTTCGCCCTCTTCACTCCTCAACGGACGGTACCCATGGACGCGTTGAAGCCCGACGACCCGCAGTGGGTCGGTCCCTATCGGCTGGACGGCCGGCTGGGCGCGGGCGGCATGGGGCAGGTCTTCCTCGGTACGTCGCCCGGCGGCCGCAAGGTCGCGGTGAAGGTCATCCGGCCGGAGCTGGCGGCCACCCCGCAGTTCCGGGCACGCTTCTCCCGCGAGGTGGAGGCGGCCCGGCGCGTCGGCGGCTTTCACACGCCGCAGGTCGTCGACGCCGACCCCCAGGCCGAATCCCCCTGGCTGGTCACGGCGTTCGTCCCAGGCCCCACGCTGCACCAGGTGGTCACCGGGCGGGGCCCGCTCGAAGCCGACGCCGTAATGCGCCTGGGCGCGGGGCTGGCCGAGGGGCTGGCCGCCATCCACACATGCGACCTGGTCCACCGGGACCTGAAGCCCGGCAACGTCATCCTCGCCGACGACGGCCCGCGCATCATCGACTTCGGCATCGCCCGCGCCGTGGACGCCAGCTCGCTCACGGAGACCGGCACGGTCATCGGGACCTACGCCTACATGTCGCCGGAACAGATCCGCGCCGACCGGGCCGGGCCGGCCAGCGACGTCTTCGCCCTCGGCTCGGTCCTGGCCTTCGCCGCCACCGGCCACAGCCCGTTCGACGCGCCGGACCTGGTGGAGGTCGTCCAGCGGATCCTGGACCAGCCGCCCGTGCTCGACGGCCTCGACGGCGAACTCCATGCCCTGCTGACCGCGTGCCTGGCCAAGGACCCCGCCGAGCGCCCGTCCGTCGCCGACCTCCCGGCCCGGTTCGCGGGCCTGCCCACGTCCGGCGGCCGCTCCGCTACAACGGTCCGGCCGCCCGCCGTACCGGAGCGGCCGCCGCTCCCGGCCACCGAGGAGCAGACGCTGCGCGTGGCCGCCCCGGAGGGGACACGGACCGGCACTCCCCCGGAGCAGACGCTGCTCATCGCCTGCCCGGGGCAGTCACGGCCCGCGCCGCCGGCCATCCCGCAGCCGCCCGCGAAGCCGCCCGCGCACGCACCCGAGTGGCCGGCCCCGGCCGCGCCCGGCGCGGGCACGGACGGGGTGACCCGACGCGGGCTCCTCATCGCCGGACTGGCGGGGGCGGCCGTGGCCGCGGCCATCGGGGTCCCGCTCTACCTGCGAGAGGGGGGCGACTCCGGCACCTCCGGCGACTCCGGCACCTCCACGTCCGGCTCCGGATCCCCGTCGGGTTCCGGCGCGGACGGCGTGGTCCTCGAGGGCCCGTCGGGCGTCCAGGCCCTCACCTTCGGCGCGGACGCCAAGACGCTGCTCGCCTCCGGTGACGACGGCGGCATCTGGCGCTGGGACGTACCCGCCAAGCGCGGTACCAGCACGCGCGTCGGCATCCCCCCGTACCTCCAGCCCGCCCTGTTCACCCCGGACTTCAAGCTTCTGGTGAGGGCGGAGAAGAACAAGGTCATCTCGTGGGATGTGACCTCCGGCCGCATGGTGAAGACCTTCGACGGCCCCCCGACCGGCAAGGCCCAGGAGGGCTTCGTCCACTCCCTGGCCCTCAGCCCGGACGGCGAGACCCTGGTCGCGAGCCTCTCCGAGGGCCTGTATGTGTGGGACCTGGCCTCCGGCCGGCAACTCGACATCATCGAGGGCCAGTACGGCGGGCCGCTGGCCTTCAGCCCGGACGGCAAGCTCCTGGTCAGCGCGTTCCCCCTGAAGCTGTGGGAGATGCCGTCCCGCCGGGCCCTGATGACCATCGACGAGTACACCGGCCACCGGATCGCGGTGTTCAGCCCGGACAACCAGCTCCTGGCCATCGCGCAGCTGGACGGGACCATACGGCTGTGGAACGCCGCCACCCGTCAGGACGTCGTCACCCTCAAGGGCCACAAGGACTGGGTCAACGCGCTCGCGTTCCACCCGAGCGGACGCATCCTGGCCAGCGCCGGCCGGGACGAGACCGCCCGGCTGTGGGACACGGCCACGGGGAAGTCGACGGCCACCTTCACCTGCCCCAACTCCCTCGAGGCGGTGGCGTTCAGCCCGGACGGCAAGACCCTCGCGGCGGGCCTAGGCAGCGGCAGCAGCCCCGGCGCGAAGGACACCGTCCGCCTCTTCGCGGTCCCCTGAGCCCCTGCTCCGGCCCTACGCGCGGTCCGGCAGCCGGCCGGTGTAGTACCGCATGTCGTCCGGATCGCCGCCGGGGCGGGCCGCCCACTCGGCCGGCGTCTCGGGCGAGGAGGCGCCGGCCGGCACGGCGGCGGCCGGCCCCGCTGACCGTGCAGCGCGGCGACAGCCCCATGCAACACCTCGCGGGGGCAAGGGGGTCAGTTGACCGGCAGTTCGTTGTTCTCCCGTCGGGAGGCTGTGCCGAGCCATGTACGTGCGACGTCTTCCAGTGATCGGAGCAGCGGATTGGTGTCGTCCGCGCGCGTGACGAGCACGACCTCGCAGGGATCGATGTCGATGACGGGCACCAGGGCGATGTCCTCGCGCACAGCGGCGCGTCGATCGCCGGCAGGGAAGATCGCGACACAGTGGCCCGTGGCGATGAGTTCCAGCTTGTCCTCGTAGCTGTCGTCGATTGCGGGCGGGGGTGGTGCCGGGCGGTCGCCGACCGGCTTGGGCGTGCTCCAGACAACCGGAGTGCTGACGCAGGCCACCAGTTCCTCGTCCGCCAGAGCCCGCAGGCTGACGGGTTTCCCGTTCGCCAGATGATGACTCGCCGACGTGACGAGTACCCGCGACTCCTCATGGAGCTTGGTCACCCGGAAGCCGTCCGTGGGCAGGGGCAGGGGTCCGTATGCGACGAGGGCGTCGACCCGCCCCTCGGCGAGGGCGTGCGTGTCCCGCCAGTCGAGGTGCCGGGTGCGGACCTGGCCGTCGGGGTGCCGGCGGCGCAGTTCCTGCACACAGGCGGTGATGACCAGCCCTTCGGCGTAGCCGACGGTGATGGTACGGGGCTGGACGGCGGCTCTGGCCGTGTGAGCGGCTTGCTCGGCCTCTTGCAGCAGCATCCGGGCCCTGGGAAGGAAGGCCTGACCGGCGTCGGTGAGGCTGCTGCCCTGCGGCGAGCGGTCGAAAAGCCGGACACCGAGCTGAGCTTCCAGTCGCTGGATCTGGCGGCTCAGCGACGGCTGCGCCAGGTGCAGCCTGGTGGCGGCCCGGCCGAAGTTGCCGTACTCCGCCACGACCGTGAAATAGCGCACGAGCCGCAGGTCAACGTCCATTCGCCCAGGGTACGTCGCGCGCCGCCATACGCCTGGGACATGACGGCATACGGAACAGGTCTTGGACATGGTGTGCGGGTGGATATTTGGCTGGAGGGCATGACCACTTATGACGGCAAGAAGATCGTGATCACGGGCGGAAGCAGCGGTATCGGCCTGGCTACGGCCCGGTTGTTCGCGGACGGTGGGGCGCACGTACTGATCACCGGCCGCACCGGATCCACCCTGGACGCCGCGTTGGAGCAGTTGGGGAACAGGGCGATCGCCGTCCGTGGCGACGCCGCGTCCCTGAAGGACATCAAGGCGCTGGCCGACACGGTCCAGGAGCGGTTCGGCGCGGTGGACGCGCTGTTCGTCAACGCCGGCGTCACTGCGTCCGCGCCGTTCGGCTCGACGACGGAGGAAATGTACGACGAGGTGTTCGGCATCAACGCCAAGGGACCGTACTTCACAGTGCAGGCATTGGCGCCGCTGTTGCGCGAGGGAAGCGGCGTGGTCCTCACCACGTCGGTGGTGAACGTCCTGGGCCTCGACGCGCTCAGTGTCTACTCGGCGAGCAAAGCAGCCCTGCGGTCGATGACGCGCACCCTGGCCCGCGAGCTGCTTCCGCGCAAGGTGCGCGTCAATGCCGTGAGCCCCGGCCCGATCGACTCGGGCATCCTGGACCGCTCCTCGCTGCCCGACGACGTCGTCGAGGCGACGAAGGACACCTACCGGAGCACCATCCCGATGCAGCGGCTGGGGACGTCCGAGGAAGTGGCCGCCGCGGTGGCGTACTTGGCGTTCGATGCGACCTTCTCGACGGGAACGGAGTTCCCTGTCGACGGAGGGGCTTCGCAACTCTAGGTGCTCTGAGCGCATAGGTTCGCCGGGGCGTCAGGGCACCCCCGGCGAACCTTCCCGGTCGCAGCAGTAGACATGGCCCCACCCTTGGGGCTGCGCCACAACGGCCCGGCCGGTCAGCGCCTGGGGCCGGTCATGCGGCTCCCTCGCGGTTGCTCGGTTGCTCGGTCTCGGCCCCATTCCGGCGGCAGTGACCGACAACTGGGCCCCGTCGCAACGGGATAGGCTCGGTGGCCCCCGGAAAGGAGACGCGGATACATGGTGGCCGGCTTCCACAGCTTCCATTGGGAAGGCTGCGAACTGCCCGACGCGGAACTGGAGCAGGCGCATGACGAGCTGATGGCTCCGACCGAGGAGCAGGCATACCTCCGCGCCTTCCGCACCCTGCTCCACAGCGGAAACACCATCGCCGCGGGCATCGCGCTCGACCACTTCCAGTACTCCGGGGCGCTGACCCGGTTCGGTGGCGAGAGCGTGGTCGAGCGGTACGGTCCCGACGTACTCGCCGTGGCCCGCGAACTGCTCCGCCGGCCGCCGACCCCCGAGGGCGAGGACACCTTCGCGGGCGCCAACCACGCGAGCGCGCTGAACGCGATGATGAACATCGCCGAACCCGCCGACGTCGATCTCATCGCCGACGCCCTGGCCCTCGCCACCAACGCGAATGTGCGCTCCGCCGCCTGTTCGGCCGCCGCCACCGCGCTGGACGCGGCCGAGACGCCGAGCCCGCGGCTGGTCGCCGCGCTCGGCGCCGTGGTCTTCGACGAAAGCCTTGAGGACATCAGGGAACGCACGGAGGCCCTGGACGCGGTGTTCGAGGCGGACGACCCCGAGGCGACGGCCCTCCTGGTCCGCGCCACCGAGTCGGGCGAGCGCCAGATGCAGGTCTACGGTGCCCTCGGGCTCACCACAAACGGCCGGTTCCATGACCACCGGGAGCATGTCGAGCGGCTGGCGGCCACGTGGCCGCAGGACGCGCAATACCCGGCGAGCCTGGTGCGGGAGGCGCTGACCGGGTTCCACAGCATCTACTGGCTCGGGGCCCGGCTGGACGGCGATCCGGAGCTGGAACGCGCCCACGGGGAGCTGATGTTTCCCACCGGCAGCGAGGACGCCTACCACCGCGCTTTCCGTACCCTGCTCCACAGCGGAAACCCGGTGGCCGTGGGCATCGCGCTCGACTACTTCCAGAGCTGGCAGGGGCTGGGCAACCTCCTTCACGAGGACGAGATCGAGGCGTACGCGCCCGAGGTGGTCGCCCGGGCCTGGGAGGTGTTGCGCGATCCGCCGTCGCCACCCGAGCTGAGTCCGCGTACCGGCGAGGCGGCCAACCACATCAGCGCGCTGAACGCGATCGGCGCCCGCTGGCCGCAACCATCGGACGCGAGGCCGATCGCCGAGGTGCTGGAGCGGGCCACGAGCGACGGGGTGCGCGACAAGGCTCTCTGGGTCGCGTACGGAGTGCTGGACACGGATGACGCGGACGAAGCGGATGAAGCGAATGTCGGGGACGATGGACCCGATCGTGAACGACTTGTCGACATCGTCAGCCGCTTCGTGTTCGACCCGTCCCTGTCCGGCCACCACGAGACCGCACTCCGCGTGCTGGGCGAGGCACTGGGCCCCGAGGCCAACCCGCTGCTGCTGCGGGCCCTGGCCGGCGACGACTGGGACATCCACGTCCAGGCGGCCTGGCGGCTGTCCCGCCCGGAGCGCATCGACGAGCATCGCGAACTGCTCGAAGAGACGGTGGAGGGCTGGCCGGTTGAGGTCATGTCCTCGGCGCACGACGCCGACCTGGTCCGCAGGGCGGTGTTCGGGGGCATGCACAGCGTCCACTGGGAGGACCATCGGCTCGCCGACCCCGGCCTCTACCGCGCACACCGCGAACTGCGCATCCCCGGCGACGAGGACACGTACCACCGCGCGCTCCGCACACTGCTCGACAGCGGCCAGGAGGTGGCCGTGGGCATCGCGCTGGACCACTGGTACCACGACAAGGGCCTTGAGCGTCACTTCGGCGAACAGGCACGCGTCATCGACACCCCGCAGGTGCTGGCCCGCGCCCGTGAGGCGCTGCGCCGGGCCCCGTCACCGGCCGGTGCCAACCACCTGAGCGCGTTGAACGCGCTGCGCGTGGCGCGCTCGTGGGAGCCGGGCGACGCGGCACTGCTCGCCGGCGTGCTGCGGCAGGCCACCGACCCCGAGGTGCGCAGCTGCGCCCTGTACACGGTCAGCGGGTTCCTCTACGAAACGAACACGGCGGACGGCGAGTTGATCAGCACCCTCGGAGCCCTCGCCCGCGACGAGGGCCTTCCCGTATCGCAGCGCACCAGCGCGCTGGGATCACTGCGGGATGCCCCGGGCGACGCGGCGACCGAGGAGTTGGTGCGCGCCACCGGGTGCGAGGATCTGGAGGTGCAGGCCACGGCCGCCCTGGGCCTCACCGACGAGCCCCGGCTGGCGGACCACCGGCCCCTGCTCTCGCGGCTCGTCGCGCGGTGGCCCGCCGAGGGAGCCCCTTGGGCGGCCGATTTCGTACGCGAGGCCCTTGATGCGCAGGACTGACCCTCGGCGCGGCGGAACCAGAACGCGCGGGCTTCACTGCTCGGGTTCGGCGACCACGAGGGCGGCGATCAGGCCCAGCGCCGTCACCGGGTACCAGGCCCGCGTGGACAGACGGCCGACGGCACCGGCGCCCGACGCCGCCCTTGACTCGGCCACCACCCGCCGCGCACCGGCGGACTCCTCCAGCGCCACCGCCCACACGGCATCCAGCCGCGATCGGCGGCCGTCCGCTTCCCGTTCGGCCACAAAGCGCCGGTACGACTCCACTTGGAGCAACAACGCTGTGCCACCGGCGGTGCGGGTCTGGAGTTCCCAGCCGCGGAGCCACAGGGCGATGCCGGTGCCCGCGACCACCGCGCCCGCGACGGCGGTCGGCCACCCCGCCACGTGCGCCCAGGTGTTGAGCACGCTGCCGAAGGTCGTGACGGTCAGGCCCACGAACGCGGCGACGATGCCGTTCCGCCGCGCCGTGCGGGCGCGGCGCTCGCCCGTCGGATCCCAATGGCCGCTGGTACGGCGCCAGTCCTCCAGTTGATCGCCGAGGATGCGCCAGGCGCTCTGGAAGATCTGACTGTGCAGACTCAGGACGAACTCGTCTCGGCCCAGGAAGATGTTGTCGAGCATGGCCTCGGTGGCCGGATCCACCGGTGCGTCACCAGGGACCCGGCGCCACACGAAGGTGAACCGCCGGCCACCGTGGATGGCGACGTGACCGGCGATGGCCGCGTCGAGCAGCCACGCCACCCGTTGCCAGGGCCCGGCTCGCCCGGCGAGCAGGATGCCGGCCTGGATGGGGTTCAAGTCCCCCGGCGGGGCGGAGGCCGGGGTGAGCGGGGCCGGGAGCCGGTCGCGGCCGACGAAACGCAGCACCCACGCCACCAGCAGGGCGCTGCACAGGGCCACGCCTGCCGCCACCAGGGCCGTCGACGCCGGGTCGACGCCCGCGTCACCGTCGGCCGCTCCGGACGGCGGCCGGGGAGCGGACGCCTCACTGGCGGGTCCGCTTCGCGCACCGGAGGCGTACAGCGTGATGCCGCTTCCCGCCCCGAGCTTGTCGACGGTGACGACGAGATGGCCCGGCTCCGGCTTCTCGGGCGTACAGCTCCTCCTGGAGTCCGTGGTGTCCTGCGCACAGCGCGCGTCGGTGAGGTCGTACGGGGCGACGACATGGATCTCGATGTCGTCGCGGTCGACCTCCCACCCGGCGCCGATCGCGGGCCAGACGAGTCTGCCGTCCTGCACGAAGCCCGTGAGCGTGTACTGGACTCGGTAGCGATGGCGGCCCACGACCGTGCGGTCCAGGTCGCCCACGGCGATGCGTGTCCGCAACCCGTCGGTCCTGAGCTCGTGCGGGACCGGGGCGCCGTCCTCGGTGGCGCTGACCCTGCCCACTCCGCCGAAATACCGGATCGGGATGTCGAGGTGGATACCGTTCGGGGTGGCGTCCTGGTATCCGAAGTCGTAGTCGATCACCTCGGTGATCCGGGCACTGCCATCCTTGGCGATGTCGGCGCTGATCCACATCCTCGTCACGCGCTCGGTGCTCGGGTCTGCACCGCCGGCTGACATGACGATCAGGTCGAGCAGCAGCACCGCGAGGAACATCCGCATCAGGCTGCCGCGCCGACGCGGCCGGTCCCCGGTCCGGTACTTGGCTCTCGCCCTGCCTGTCTTTCTCCTCTTGTCCGCTCCCCCGCTCAAGACAAGTCCCCTCTTGCCTCGGGACGCCCCCCGGTCGCCCCATGAGGACCGGCAGCGTACCCGGCCCTGGGGCCCCGCGCAGCCCCGTCATGGCGGAAGCCGAGGTTCAGTCCGACCGGGCCGCCGGTACGGGCGGAGAAGAAATACAGCCAACCCGTGAGCCTCATGTTCCGGGTGTTGCCGCCCACTCGGCACACTCCTAGAGTGGGAGCGCTCCCATGGGCGCACTTCCCACCATCTGGCGTGCCCCGGCAGACGCCTGACTCCATGCCGGTCGGACAGGGGCCGTTGCCGTCGACGCGCGCCTTCCTATGGAGGTCCCCTCATGCGCTTTCATCGATATCGCCCCCGGGCGTGGGTCCCCGCGGTCCTCGTGGCCGTCGTGAGCCTGACGGCCACCGCCCTCGGCACACAGGCAGGCGCCGCGGCGTCCATCACCCCCGGCATCGCCGCCGGCGTCGAGGACGACGGCGCCGACTGCGCCGTGCCCGACCCGAGCGCCTTGACCGCCAACTCCAAGCTCCCCGACCCCTTCACACGGCTCAACGGGACGCGCATCTCCACCAAGTCCGACTGGCGGTGCAGGCGAGCCGAGATCAAGAAGCTCGCGGAGAAGTACGTCTACGGCGAGAAACACGCGAAACCCGCCAGCGTCACCGGGACCGTCTCGAACACCAACATCACGGTGAACGTGACGGACCAGGGCAAGAGCTCCAGCTTCTCCGCGAACGTCGAACTGCCCAGTGGTTCCGGCCCCTTCCCGGCCGTCGTGGTCGTGGGCGGATTCGGCGCGGACACCGCCACCATCAAGGCCTCCGGCGCCGCCGTCATCAGCTACGACCCCCTCGCGGTCGGCCGGGAGGGCACACCGCGGAACAACAAACAGGGCGCGTACTACAGCATCTACGGCTCGCAGAGCAGCACCGGAGTGCTCATGGCCTGGGCCTGGGGCGTGAGCCGGATCATCGACGTCATCGAGCAGTCCGGCGGCAACATCCTCAAGGCGGACGCGATGGGCGTCACGGGTTGCTCGCGCTACGGCAAGGGCGCCTTCGCCATCGGCGCCTTCGACCAGCGGATCGCGCTGACCATGCCGATCGAGTCGGGCACCGCGGGCGTCCCCATCTTCCGCGGGATTCCCGGGGAGAGCGGCTCCCAGCCCCTGAGCAGCGCGTACTCGGAGCAACCGTGGCTGGGCGACGCGTTCGGCTCCTTCACGGGCAACCCGGCCACGCTGCCACTGGACACGCACGAAATCGTGTCCATGGTGGCGCCACGCGGACTCTTCATCATGGAGAACCCGCACATCGACTGGCTGGGCGCCAAATCGGGGAGCGTGGCGGCCCTGGGTGCGGCGGAGGTCTACAAGGCGCTCGGCGCGGCAAGCAACATCACCTACTGGTCCGACATCCAGGACGGCAACCACTGCGCCGTCAGGTCCGAGTGGAAGACCCCTCTCCAGCAGAACATCCAGAGGTTCCTGCTGAAGACGGGCAACGCCCCCGGCACGATCAGGATCTCGGGCAAGAAGCCGGGCAACCTCTCCGAATGGCGAACCTGGCAGACCCCGACCCTCACTGATTAGCCCAGCGGCGAGTGATTCGAGCGCCCCGGCTCCGTCGGGGCGCTCCGGCATCCCGGGCGCTACTCGGCCACGCCCGCAAAGCCGTAGTACAGCCCGTGACCCGGGACCGGCAGCCCCACGGGGAGAGGTAGGCCGGTCAGCTCAGGCACGGCGACGTCATCCCATGACACGGTCGTGTCGACGAGGTGACGACGCAGGTCGACCGAGCTCACCTCCGCGCCGTCCACGTACGTGGTGAGAGTGGGGGCGCCGCTGAGCCCGGAATCCAGCGCGAACCACTCATCGCATGCCCAGCGGATCTCGTCGGCGTCGGACGCGACGATGGTCGAGCTGTACCGCACGCTTCCACTCCACGCCTCGTCCTCGAACACATGGAAGCTGTAAGCGGCCTCCGCCGCGGCCGGTTCGCGGCGCACGCCGAGCAGCACAGCCAGCTCGTCCAGTCCGGCCTCGGCGACGCCGCCGACGGGACCGGCCGCGCGGATCCGGGCGTACAGTTCCTCCGCCTCGATCTGCCGCCGTCTGACGGTGCCCTCGTCCTCCCCGCAGTCCTCCATGACGTCGGGATGCATGTCCAAGACGGCCTCCCAGTAGGAGATCTGCTGGGCCAGACGCCCGGTCAGCAGCGTCAGGGCCTTGGTGTCATCGGGCCGTGTCCCCACCGCGGCGCGCAGCCAGCGCTCCTCGGGCCAGGTCTGATGACCGTCGCCGGGTCCCCGCGGTTCCGAGGCCGTCAGGCACAACAGTCGCCCCAGCTCCAGCGCGGCGCGGCCATCGCCCTCCATCGCGGCGGTCCGCAGCCGTGTGATCGTTTCCGCAGTGATCGCCATGCGCTGACGCTACTTGAGGCGAAGCGATCTCCGGCTGCAAGGATGAAGCCATGGCGAAGTCCCAACCGATCAACTACATACGGGTTGCTGAAGTCCTCACCGAACTCGGCATGATCACCCATGAGACGGCTCAAGGCGTCATAGACGACTTCGGCGACCTCGCGTACGGCGAACTGGAAACAGACCATGAGATAGCCGACTCGCTCGAATCCTTCGGTGTGGCCGTCTGCATCCACGCCGATGACGTCGACTTCGCCGACCAGGCCTACGAAGGGCTCCTGGAAGAAGCCGCAGCCCTCACCGGAGGAAGGGTGACCGTCGACAACTACCGCTTCGAGAAGGAAGACCCGGACGACGAGGACGACGGTCGCGGGACGCTGTACTTCGAGCGCAACGGCAAAGAGCTCCTCTTCTCCATAGAGCAGGAGTCGAACGACTATTTCGACATGGGCGCGGCTCAGGCCGCCATCGAAGCACTCAGCCCCGACGACGACCCTCGGGCCTTCCGCTGCGTCGACGGCGGCCCCGACACCCTCGGGCACGACGATGTCATGGTCCTGGCCACCGCCGAGCAGCGCGAAGGGCTCCTCCAGCACCTCGGCATCACATTCCACGAACCGTGCTGAGACAACCCACGGAGCGGTTCAGCGATACCAGGGGACGTTACGGTCGCGGTGCAGCGGGCACGCGCAGGGCGGGAACTGGCTCGACTGTAGGGGCGCGAGCTTGTCCTTGATCATGACGATCACCTTGCCCAACTCCTCCGTGACCGCGCCGGTTTCCGAGGACACGCGGTACACGCGCATGGTCATCCGGGGGCCATCGGGTTCGGCCTGCGTACGGCGGGAAATCCCCTTGCGGCGGGGGGTGACGCGCTCGGTAGCTTCATCCATGTCGACCTGCTCCTACTTCGGGTTGACCGCGCCCCGGGGCCGCGCACACGGCCGCCGGGGTCCCTTCCTTCCACGGCCAATTACGGTGAGTGCGCTCATCGTTGCGCTCCGGCACGTATGCTCAAAAGAGGCAAGTGGTCCCGGTGAGATCAGCGGGACATGGAGGGATGACCGATGCCATTTCAGCCACGCGAGCTCTTCCCCGACCGCTCCGCGCGCGACCTGTTCGGCGCGGAGATCCGCCGCCACCGCGAGAAGGCGGACATGTCTCTGCGGCGGCTGTCGGAGGTACTGAACTACAGCAAGTCGCACCTCGCGAGGATCGAGGCGGCGGAGTGCCTCCCGTACGACGATCTCCCGGCGAAGCTCGACGCGTGCTTCGGTACGGATGGGTTGTTCGCGCGGCTGCACGCGCTCGCGAAGAACGAACCGTTTCCGGGGAAGTTCCGCCGCGTGATCGAGTTCGAGAAGCAGGCCGTTGCCATCGAGCAGTACTCATGCGCGACTATCCCTGGTCTGCTTCAGACGCCTGACCTGGCGAAGGAGTCGTTGCGTTGCGGGAACCGCCATGCCCCGGACGCTGAGATCGATGCAATGGTGAAGGCGCGTATCGACCGGCAAGCACGGCTTGCCGAAGCCAAGCCGCCTCGCTGCTGGTTCATCCTCGACGAGGCGGTGCTTCGCCGAGCGGCCGGCGGGACAGAGGTGATGCGCCGGCAGATGGCGTCCCTGCTCAAGCGGGGGACACAGTCACACGTAACTCTTCAGATCCTGCCGTTCAGCGCTGGCCAGCATGCGGAGGCGGGCGGTTCGCTGACGCTCTATACGGTGCCCGAGGCGCCGAAGGTGGCCTACGAAGAAGGCAGCCGCTCCGGGACCATCATCGAGGATCGGGACACAGTGGCGGAGCTCCAGGGGAACTACGATCTGCTCAGGGCCATGGCCCTCCCGCCTCGCGACTCCGAGGCGGTGATCCGAGCCGCTATGGAGGACTGGTCCTCATGCCAATCACCCCGGACCTGAGCGTCGCCACGTGGCGTAAGAGCAGCTACAGCAACAACGCGGGCGGCGAATGCGTCGAGGTCGCCGACAACCTCCCCGACATCGTCCCCGTCCGCGACTCCAAGAACCCCGACGGCCCCGCCCTCATATTCCCCTCCCACTCCTGGGCCACGTTCATATCCACCCTCAAGGCTCCCACCGCCTAACCTCGCGCTTTCATGAGGTGGGCCGTCCGGGGCTTGATCGTACATACGGACAGAACTCGTGACCTGCAACGACGGTGGGGCCTGCCGAGAGTCCTGTCGGCTGCGACGAGGGAAGCACTTCCCGGGTGAAGAAGCCAGCTGCGCCCTACCACGTGTCCGTGTCGAGGATGGCGGTCGTGGGTCGGCGCGGAGGCCCGAGCTCTGTCTTGATCGAGTCGGCGCGTGTTCTCCCGCCTGCCGTAACGTCATGCCCCATCGGGAACAGGACCGACGGGGGACTGCGAACATCGCCTGCCAGCGGGCAGGGGCTACGCTATGGCCCACGGCCACCGCACGGTCTTCAGGAGTCCACACAACCCCCGATGATCACTCGGTGGCTGTTCCTGCTCTCACACAGGGCCCACCGCATAGAGACCAGGAAGCCGGAAGGAACGCTAGAGGGACGTCAAGCAGTACAGCTGCTCATCGTTCGCGCGGGCTTCTCTGGCGAACCGTGTCAGCCGCCTGACCAGGGGCAGCAGCTCATCCGCCTGGGTCCCGTACGTGCGTACCGCATCGGAGCGTGCCCACCGCGCGGCTACCTCGGGCAGCCCCGCTTTTGGGACACCCGCCAGCGTGTCCCGGACACCGGCGTCGAACTCCCACACCCATGGGCCCGTCGCCCAAGGATCGTCCTCGACAGGTCCATCGGGCCCGGGAGGGGGCGTTATCGGCCACACCATGGTCTGCTTGACCAGCTCTCGGCTCATCGGCACCCGCCTGATGACCGCGATGAGCTCGGGCAACAGGCTGTCGTCATCCATGCCGGTGGCGTCGACTTTCCCGAGGGCGGAGAGCCCTTCGCCGAAAGCCGGTTCACCGAGTTCGTCGTCGGCCAGCTCAACGTCCAGCAGACCCATCTCAAACATGTTCCGCTTCGTCTCCTCCTCCATGGCCCGCACGACAACCTCAGCACCGGGAGCGCGAAGATAGTCGGTCAAAATACCCAAGACAGCCTCCAACTGATCGGTTCAGTCGGCTGACACCAGATCACGAGGCACCGACAACGGGACAACGCCGCCAGGGCACGATGACCCACGGCCGCCATCACTGCACGATCGGATGGCCGTCACTGCCGAGCAGTCCCTACTGGCGTGCGAGGAGGCCGGAGGCGGTCAGTGCCGTGGTGCGGCGGACCAGGTCGGTGAAGTCCAGGCGCATGGCGGCGAGCGATGGATCGGAGGCGTAGGCGGCCAGCATCTCTGGGGAGGGACGGCTGCACTGCCATGCGGTCATGGCCATCAGCAGAGTGGTCTCGGCCAGTGTGGCGGCATCGTCGGCGGTCAGTTCGGGAAGGTGCCGCCGGGCGAGCCCGACCAGGGCGTGTAGCGACTGCTGGGCTCTGCGCTTGTGCCGGATGCCGGCGTCGGCGGAGATGTTCTGTTCCAGCACCGCGCCCTGCGCGCTGAGCAGATCACACAGCACGGGGCGTTGCGCCATCGAGGTGGCCAGAAGATCGGCAAGGTGGTCCCCGCGCTCTCGCGGCCCACCCCGACCGGGGCGGGGCGCCTGCTCCAGTTCGGCGAGCCAGTCCGCGATCTCCGCGTCCAGCAGATCGAGCAGGACCGCCTCGCGCGATTCGAAGTAGCGCAGCACGTTCGCCTTGGCCAGGCCGACACGGCGGCTCAGCTCATTCAGGCTCAGCCTGGCAACCGGCATCTCCGTGAGCATCGCGGCCGCGGTGTCCAGAATCTGCCGCCGCCGCTGGGTGCGCTGTTCGTCGGTCCGGGCACGCTGGAAGGTCATCCCCACATATTACAGACCGGCGGTACTTTGCTAAGTGACCGCCGGTACTTTACTCTGGACCGGAGACAAGAGACCGACGGTACGTAAAGAGGTTCGTGATGTATCAGGTTCCCGACCAGCAGGGAAAGCTCGCCGTAGTGACCGGCGCCAACAGCGGCACGGGCAAGGAGGCGGCCAAGCGTCTTGCCAGCGGCGGAGCAGAGGTCATCCTCGCGGTGCGCACTCCGGCCAAGGGCGAACAGGCGAAGGCCGAGATCCTCGCCGCGCACCCCCGCGCCCGCGTGCAGGTCCGCCGCCTCGACCTGGCAGACCTGTCCTCGGTGCAGGACTTCGCGGACAGCACTCTCGCCGAGGGGAAGCCGCTGGACCTGCTGCTCAACAACGCCGGAGTGATGAACGTGCCCCAGCGCACCGAGACCGCCGACGGCTTCGAACTCCAGCTGGGCAGCAACTTCCTCGGGCCGTTCGCCCTCACCAACCGGCTTCTGCCCTTGCTGCTCGCCGCCCCTGCGCCACGGGTGGCCACGATGAGCAGCGGCACCGCCAACCGGGCGCGCGTCGATTTCGACGACCTGCAGTCCACCCGCGCCTACAGCCCGACCCGGGCCTACGCTCAGTCCAAGCTGGCCGACATGCTGATGATGGTGCACCTGGCCGAGCTCGCGACCCAGCGCGGCTGGTCCCTTCTGTCGGCAGGCGCGCATCCCGGATACACCCGCACCAACCTGATGACCTCCGGGCCCACCCTCAACGGCGGCAAGCCCGGCCTGATGGAGACGATCCTGTACAAGATCGTGCCCTCGCAGGGGCCCGAGCAAGGGGCGGAACCCCTGCTGTTCGCGGCAACCAGTCCCGCCGCCACCGCCGGCGGCTACTACGGGCCGCGTTGGGGCATGGTCGGTCCGGCGAAGCAGGTCGCACTGCCGCGACCAGGCCGAGACAAGAGCGCCGCGGCACGTCTGTGGGCCGAGGCGGAACGCCTCACCGGCGTCTCCGTCCCCGCTTGAGGACATCGACCAGCCGCCACGAGCCGGGACCCTGCTTCACCCTGCGGCTGATCCCGCCGCAGCCCTGCCCGCACCAGCGAGCCGCTCGCCGACCTGGTGAAGGCGCTTCGACGGGAGACCAATCGCGGACCTGCCCGGCTTGCCGCCGACCTCCATCGGCTGCACGGCGTCACGGCCGCGCCGGCGACGGTGCACCGCATCCTCGTCCGCCGGGGCATCAACAGGCTCCGCGACCTGGACCCGCCGACCGGCGAGCATCTGCGGGAAATCATCCGCTACGAGCACGATCGCGCCGGCCAGGATCCCGCAGCAGCTGTCGTTCGAAGACTTCGCGTAACCAACCCCATGAGACACGACACCTAGTCCGCCGGCCGGACCGCCCGACACATCGAAAGGATTTCCCGCCCCCGCTCGCCAGTGATCATCTCGGCGAGCACGGGGTCGGCGAACAGCGCCACGGGGGCGATGTGGTCAGCATGCAGCGGACGCCATAGCCGTATCGCCTCCCTCAGTTCGGGCCAGGCCGCGTCAATGAGCTGTCGCTGACGCTCCCGTGCCCGGTCGTATGCGCCGAAGGGGTCATGCGCTTCGAGGTTGGCCGGTACGCCGTCCTCCGATTCCTCGCTGACGAGGACCGTGATGACGGGCTGGCCGTCCACCCACGTCTGTTCGTAGGTGGCGTTCCGTCGCTGCTCCTCATACGGGTCCCGGACCTGGAACGCGGGGTCGGCGTCCAGTCGGTCCGTGATGTGGCGGACAGCGGCGTTGAATTCCGGGTTGCCGAAGGAGAGCTGGAAATCAGGGGCGGCGCGGCGGGCCTCATGGTCGGTGAGGAGCGACCGCAGCCATTCCGGTCCGTTCTCCTTGGAAAATCGCAGCGTCGACCATCCGTGTGGCAGATCGCGCGTGCGGTCTTCTTCGAAGACAAGGGGCAGCAGTTCGCCTTCGAACAGGGGATGTCGCAGGATATCGGGATGGTGTGCGTAGTTCACGACATGGCTGATCCCGGCCTCGTGCGCACCGGCACCGAGCATGGTCAGCATCTGGAACCGCAGAAGCAGCGCCCGCTCGTTGCCGAATTCTTCGGCCTCGGTCAGCACCTTCAACGGGCCGTCGACTTCACCTTTGAGGGCAGCGAGCCGGGCCTCTTCCACCCGGGTGTCCCAGCCGTCCTTGGTCTCCCCCTCCGGCTTCCGCAGGGCATGGAACGACTTGTACTGCTCATACATCAACTCGTAGAACGAGTCGAAAGGCTCCAGCCCGTTCCCCGACCACGAAGCGAGCCAGTAAGCGGTCCACTCCCCGCGCTCATTCACGTCCCCGGGGTCGAGGAAGATATCCGCCGCGTCACCATCGAGCGATACGAGCAGAGAACGCCTCAGCACCGCTCCCTCGTTGATCACGTCAGAGTCTTCATCCTCCTCTTCTTCACCCTCGTCCTCCGTCAGTTCGTCATAGATCTCGATCAGGTAATCCCGGTCGGAGTCGGCCAGCCACTGCAACTCAGCCGTTCCGGCCAGCCGGTAGATGAAGCAGCCCGCGTCCCGCCATCCGTTGGTAACCGCCAGGAATTCGCGCAGTGACACCGGCAGAGTGCAGCCCAGGCGGGCCTCGGCCGCCGCGATCTCCTCCTCGCTCGCCGGGGCGTGGCCGAGCCAGCGGTCACGGACCACGGCCTCGTCCAGCTCGCCGTCCTTCTCGGGGTCATGACTGTCGACCCACTCCTCGCTCCACTGCTGGAGGAACGGACGCCACTGCTCGCGGTTCACCGATGTGCTCCCTCATCCCGAGGCCACTGCGACAGGACAAGCACAGCACGGGGGTACGACAACCGCCCGCAACGGATGCGGCTACGACGGGCCGGGCCAGCTCTGCACCTCGCTGGCCGCGGCTGCCGTCACAGGCTGAGCAGCAGGTCACGGACCGCTGCGGGCCGGGACAGGAACGGGTGGTGGCCGGCGTCGAGCTCGACGACGCTGCCGGCCCGGCGGGCGAACTCGCGCTGGAGCCGCGGCGGGGTGCCCCGGTCCTGAGCGCAGACGAGGTACGTCGAGGGCAACCGCTGCCATGCGGCCGCCCCGACCGGCTGCCCGGTCACCTGCACGCTCTGCCGGGCAAGGTGGTCGGCCGCCTCCGCCTGAACCTCGGGGTCGCAGTCCTGGAGGAACGTGTCCGCGACCAGCTCGGGGCGGACCCCGAACGTGCCGGCGTCGGGGTCGACGTCGAGGAACGGGGCGGGGCTGCCGTCCCCGAACTCCGACAGGCTCTGCCCGACCTCGGGCAGGTAGCTGGAGATCAGCAGCAGGTGGCGCACCGACCCGATGCCCGCGGCGGCTTCCGCGGTGACGATACCGCCGTAGCTGTGGGCGACCACGACGGTCGGCTCGTCGCCGGCTCGCAGCACCTGCCGCACGGCGGCAACATCCTCGGGCAGCCCCGGACCGCCGACACCGCCCCGCAGGCCCGTCTCGCCGCAGCTCGGCAGCGCCGGGGCCACGCTCGGCACCCCCCGCTCCTGAAGCAGCTCGGCGGTGCGGTGCCACCACCACGATCCGTCCCGCACGCACGCCCCGTGCACGAACACGACTCTCATCGCCACCTCCACGTCGGGCTCGCCGGCCTGCCACCCATGCTCGCCGAACTCCCGGCGGCCCGCTCGGGCCGGCCGGGGCGGATGCGCTGTTCCTGCTGCCGCTCAGCGGCTCACGATCACCCCATGGCCGCCAGGAGGCGGGCGACCAGGGGGTTCGGGTCGTCCCGACGCCAGGCGACGGCGACCCGGGTGCGGGCGGCGCCGGGTCCGATCCCGCGGAAGGCGACCCCCTTGAGGCGCAGCCGGCGGATACCGGCCGGGGCCAGGGAGACGCCGAGACCGGTCTCGACCAGGGCGCAGACGGTCTGCCACTCCACCGCGTGCTGGGCGAGCCGGGGCGTGAAGCCCGCTTCGGCGCACAGGCCGGTGATCCGGTCGTACAGCCCCGGTCCGGCCTCGCGGGGCAGGAGCACGAAGGGCGAGTCCGCCAACTGCCCGACGCGGACCGCACGCTGCGCCGCGAGCGGGTGCCCGGACGGCAGGACGGCCACGAAGGGCTCGGTCAGGACGGTCCTGAAGGCCAGCCCAGGCTCGTCGGCGGGCGGCTCGCGCAGCAGGCCGACGTCGATGGCCCGGTCGTGCAGGGCGGCGAGCTGCGGCGCGGTGGTCATCTCGTGGATGTCCAGGCGCACGTCGGGGAACCGCTCCCGGAAGGTGCGCAGCAGACCGGGCAGGACGGTGAGGGCGAGGGAGGCGGCGAAGCCGATCCGCAGCCGCCCGGCGAGCCCGCCGCCGACCGCCCGGGCCGCGGCCAGGCCGTCCGCGAGGCCGGTGAGGGCCTGCCGGGCGGCGGGCAGCAGCTCCCGGCCCGCCGGGGTGAGCCCGACGCCCCTGGAGGCGCGGGTGAACAGCGTGTGGCCCACCGTGTCCTCCAGGCGGCGGATCTGCTGGCTGAGCGGGGGCTGCGTGATGCCCAGGCGGGCGGCCGCGTGGCCGAAGTGGAGTTCCTCGGCGAGGACGACGAAGGCGTGCAGTTGCTGGAGGGGGAGTTCGGGACGTTCCATACGCCGATGCATATCAGACCGGTCCTGGGCGAGTATTGGACGTATCGGTGCAGGTCACCTAGCGTTCGGCGCATGACAGAGCGACTGACGGAGCAACCGGCGGAGCGGCCGAGGGAGCGGCGCGCGATCCTCAGCGGTTCGACGTTCGAGGAGCGGATCGGCTACGCCCGGGCCGTGGTGGACGGCGACTGGGTGCACGTCTCCGGGACGACCGGTTTCGACTACACCGCCATGACGATCTCCGACGACGTGGTGGAGCAGGCCGAGCAGTGCCTGCGCAACATCGAGGCGGCGCTGGCCGAGGCGGGCTGCACCCTCGCCGACGTGGTCAGGGTGCGGTACATGCTCCCCGACCGCGAGGATTTCGAGCCGTGCTGGCCGACCCTGCGCAGCGCCTTCGGCGGGATCCGCCCGGCCGCGACCATGCTGGTGTGCGGCCTCTCCGACCCCCGTATGAAGATCGAGATCGAGGCGTACGCCCGGCGGCGGGCTACCGCGTGACGGTCCGCGCGACCCCTGAGTTCAACGAGGCCTGATCGATGACCATCGCCGCTGTCCATGTCCACCGTCTGGTGGCTCCCCTCCACACCCCGTTCGTCACCGCCCTGGCGCACCTGACCCACGTCTCGACCGTCGTCGTCGAGATCGTGGACCGCGACGGGCGCTCCGGCTTCGGTGAGGCGCCGGAGGTGTGGACTGTCACCGGATCCTCACTCGCCTCCAGCGAGGCCTGCGTCACCGAGGTCTTCACCCCGCTTCTCATCGGTCGCGACGCCGATGATCTGGTGGAGAACTGTCGCAGGGTCAGCCGCGCCGTGGTCGGCAACGAGCCGGCCAAGGCCGCGGTGGACATCGCGCTCCACGATCTCGCCGCGGTCCGCCTCGGGATCCCGCTGGTCCGACTGCTCGGCGGCTCCGGGCTGGTGGTGCCCACCGACGTGAGCCTTGCGGTCGGCACGGTGGGCAGCATGGCCACGGCGGCGAAGAGCCGGGTCGCGGAGGGATTCGACGTGCTGAAAGTCAAGGTCGGCACGGACGCGGCCACGGACATCAACCGCGTGACGGCGGTCCGCCAGGCGGTCGGCCCCGAGGTGAGGATCCGTCTCGACGCCAACCAGGGGTGGACGCCCCGCGAGGCGGTACGGGTCATCCGCTCACTGGAGGACGCCGGCATGGAGGTGGAGTTCGTCGAACAGCCGGTGGCCTACCGGGATGTGGAGGGCCTGGCCTGGGTGAGCGACCGCGTCGAGACCCCGATCATGGCGGACGAGTCCGTCTTCGACGTGCGCGACCTGGTGGAGGTGATCCGGCGGCGCGCGGCGGACCTGGTCAACGTCAAGCTGGCGAAGAGCGGCGGACTCAGCGCCGCCCGTACCCTCCTCGAACTGGCGCGGGCCCAGGGCATGGGCACCATCCTCGGCTGCATGCTGGAGAGCGAGATCGGCACCGGCGCCGCGGCCAGCCTGGTAGCCGCCTACGGGACCACGATGGTGAGCGACCTCGACGCGGTGTGGTGGCTCCAGCGCCCCGCCGTCGTCGGCGGCATGCGGTACCAAGGCGCTGCGGTCGTGCTGCCCGACGCCCCGGGCCTGGGGATCTCCGGCCTGGTCGCGCAGAAGCCCGGGGAGCCCGGGAAGCCACAGAGGCACGAAGGCACGGAGGCACGGGCCTGACGCTCGCTCCGCCAACTGAGACACGCTCCATTTCGCTACCGCCGGATCGCCGCCCTCCCTTCCTCCTGACACGGTGTGCCGACGTCACACCGCCATCGACCGCGGCGCCGGTGCCGGGTCGCCTCGGCCGTGGCCGCCGCCGTACGCCTGCCAGGCCGTCGCCAGGCGACGTACCGCCTCGGTCAGGGTGTCGGGGGCGGCGAAGGAGTGGATGCGGATGAACTCCTTGCTGCCCCCGGAGGCGTCCAGTCCGCTGCCGGGAATGACGGCGACACCGTGGCGGAGGGCCGTCTGGGCGAAGGAGTCGCCGTCGCCGTGAGGGAGGCGCACCCATAGGGTCTGCCCGCCGGTGACCGCTGGGGCCTGCCACTGCGGCAGTTGTCGCGCCAGTTCCGCGCGCAGGTGGTCATGGCGGGCCTGGCGGGCTGCCGCCATGTCCTGGCACAGGGTTTCCAGGCGGGGCAGCAGTTCGGCCGCGGCGAGCTGCGCGGGGAGGTTTCCGCCGAGGTCATGAACCGCCCGGAGCCGGGCGAGGCGGTCGATGACGGGCCTGGTGGCTCGTATCCAGCCGACGCGCAGCCCGCCCCAGACGCTCTTGCTGAGGGAGCCCACCGTGATGACCCGGTCGCTGTACGCGGCGAGCGGAGGAGGTGTCCGCTGCCCGGGGAAGCCCAGGTGGGCGAGGACTTCGTCGTCGATGAGCGGTACGTCGGCGGTGGCCGCCGCCACCGCGAGTCTCCGGCGCGCCAGCGGTGGCAGTACGGATCCGGTGGGGTTGTGGTGGGTGGCCACGAGGTAGGCGAGTTCCGGGCGGCGGGAAGGGGTCCGGACGGCCGCTTCGAAGCCGTCGAGGCCGGTGGGGAGCGTCCGCAGTGCCGCGGCCCGTTCGTGGAACGCCTCCAGCGCGCCGGGGTAGGTGGGCGCCTCGACCAGCACCGTACCGCCGGGCTCGACGAAGGCGCGGGCGAGCAGGGAGAGGGCCTGCTGGCCACCGTTGGTGACCAGGACCTGTTCGGGGTCGGTCGGTACGCCGCGGCGGGTGTAGTGGTCGGCGACGGCGCGGCGCAGGTGCGGGTGGCCCGACGGGTGGTACCCGATGTCGCCCGTGACCGTGGCCAGCTGGGACAGGGCCCGCTCGTACGCCGTCAGCAGGATCGGCGGAGGCTCTCCGGGGGCGGCGCACGCCAGCAGGATCACGTCGTCGGCCTGGGGCTCCAGCAGGTGGAGGAAGACCGGCGCCCCGGTGGTCTCCTGAGGTCCGGGGCGGGAGGGGCCGGCCACGCGGGTGCCGCTTCCCTGGCGCCGGACGATCCGGCCCTCCGTACGCAGCTGCTCGTACGCGGCGACCACGGTCCCGCGACCTACCGCGAGCGCGGAGGCGAGGGCCCGGTCGGGTGGCAGCCCGGTGCCGGGGCGCAGCTCGCCCTCGTCGACAAGGCGCCGCAGCCGCGCGGCGAGCAGGAGGTACAGCGGGCCGCGGCCGGCCGACCACCGGCCCAGGCGGTCGGCCAGGTCGGCCGGGTCCATGGGCATGAGCGTGTTTCTTTCGCCTCGGAACACCCGAGGACATTGGTCCTCTGAGTGAACCAATTGTGGCGCATTGGCTCTGTGAGCCGGGCATGGCGGCGGCGAGGATCATGGCATGACCACACGACGTGAGAACCTGCGTGACCTTGCCGCGGTATCGGTGGCCGAGGCCATCACCACGCTCCCCGGGCCGTTCCAGCAGCGCAATCTGGCCATGGTGAACGACACCACCGTCGTTCGCGTGGCCCGGGTGGAGGGCGAGTTTCCCTGGCACCACCACGACGAGGACGAGCTGTTCCTGTGCTGGGACGGCAGCGTTCAGATTCAGCTGGAGGGGCGGGAGCCGGTGGTGTTGCAGGCCGGTGAGTTGTTCGTGGTGCCCAGGGGGGTGCGGCACCGCCCCGTTGCCGAGGAGACCGCCCACATCCTGCTCATCGAGCACCCGGACACCAAGCAGTACGGAAGCTGAAGCACGCTTCCGTGGTCAGCTCGGTGTCCGGGCACGGCGGTGTCAGGATCACGCGGCCGACGGCTGGGTGGTGGCCGCGCCGCCCAGCCACTTCAGGCCGTCGAGCAGGAACCGGTTCTGGGTCTCGCTCGCGAAGGTGGACGACAGGGGCGTGTTGTTCGCGTAGTCCATCGCGTTGTGGCCGAAGTTCGCGTACAGCATCTTGTACGTGGTGTTCGTCCACAGGATCGGGTAGTAGCCGCTGTACCAGCTCTGGTCGGGGTCGGTGCCGAGCGGGAAGCTGCTCGGGTCGACCGAGGCCAGGATCTTGATGTTGGGGCTCTGCCGGAGGTCCTTCGACCAGCTGTACCACTCGCTGACCGACGAGGTGAACAGGGCGGGCAGGTTCTTGGTGGCGGGGTGGGTGCGGTCCTCGACCTTCAGTTTGGCCGTGGTCGGGCCCCAGGTGTTGGACTTGAAGTTGCCGCTGCCGAGGAACTGGTTGTGGTACCAGGACCAGTTCTGGGCCTCGGTGGTGAAGGCCGACACATGGAACCCCATCCAGCCGCCACCGGCCCGCATGTACCGCTCGAAGCCGGTGCGCTGGGCCGCGGTCTGCGGCAGATCGTCGAGGAAGAGGACGACCTGGTAGCCGTTGACGCCGCCGTCCGCGAGCAGGTTCCAGTTGTTGCTGGCGGTGTAGGTGAAACCGTTCTGGGCCGCCTGCTTGGGGAACCAGTCGTTCGCCTCGTGGACGAAGTTGATGTGCGCGGCGTCCCAGGTGCCGCTGTAGAGGGCCAGCACCTTGAACGGCGCCCTCGGGGTGTTCGGGGAGTGCGTCGTCGCGTGGGCGGCGGGGGCTGCCGTCAGGCCGAGAAGTACGGCCAGCAGGGCCAGCAGCCGCAGGGCCGCGGACACCGTCCGGGACGGTGTGGTGCGTCGGATGTCGGGCATGCGGGCTCCTTCGTCACGGGTAGGCGACCAGGTTGGCCACGTTGGTGGCCGAGTTGGACGGGCCGCCGCGGTCGTTGACGACGTGGCGGATGGTGCCGGTGCCGCCCAGCGAGACGGTGACCATGTTCCTGAAGCGGACGTTGGCGTTGTTCGGCGCCTCGATGGCGTGCTCGGCGGTGACGCCCGGGTTGACGTTGAAGTAGCAGTAGCTGCCGAAGCCGTAGCCCTGGTGGCTGGTGACGGAGTCGGCGACCTTGTAGGCGGCGTAGCCCTGGGTGGAGCCGTTCATCCAGGCCGCCTGGTTGGGCGGGTCGTAGGGCATCTCGTTCTGGTAGAAGTACGTGCGGCCGCCGTTGCCGTTCCAGATCGTCTGGTGTTTCTGGTAGTGCTCGACGAACAGGCCGTACATGGTGACGTCGTCACCGTTCACGACGAGCCCGGTGTCCGCGGTGTTGCTGGTCCAGCCGACGCCGCTGCCGTGGTCGGCGCGCCAGATCCACATGTGGTCGCCGATGACGTTGTCGCTGTTGACCACGAGGCTGGTGGTGGCCTTGCCGACGCCGCTGCCGCCGATGCGGAAGTACACGTCGTGCAGGGAGGTCGGGTTGGCCGCGTGGGACGCGGAGGCTCCGGTGGGCCCGACTTCCATCAGGGTGCGCGAGTTGGTCGTTCCGGCGTCGAAGAGAACGCCCGCGACCTTGACCCCGTCGACGTCCGCAACGGTCATGGCGGTGATGCCGTTGTCCGGGATGAAGGTGGCGAGGCCGAGACCCAGCACCACGGTGTCCGCGCGGGTCACCTTCAGCGTCTCGTTGAGGTGGTAGACGCCGGGGGTGACCAGCAGGTTCTTCCCCGCGGCCAGCGCCGTGTTGATCTGCGCCGCGGTCGCCCCGGGCTTCACGACGTAGAAGTCGTCCAGCGGGAGGGAGGTGCCGGGGGCGTTGCCCGCGGCCCAGCTGGTGGCCGTGGAGTCGGTGCGCGTGGAGGGCACGAACACCTTGTAGGCCCCGGAGCCGTCCACGTACAGGAACGGCTTCTCGCGGGACACCGGGGTCCGGTCCACCGTGGTGTACGGGGGGTTGGGGAAGCTGTTGCCCGGTACGCCCTGGCTGCCGACGAAGACCATGTTCCAGTTGGACCCGGTCCAGCTGCCGAGCTGTGCGTTGCGGGTCAGCCACTGCTGCTGGCTGCCGGACCGCACCTGCCCGTCGATCTTGCTGTCGGCCAGGTAGCCGCCGCTGGACCAGCCGCCGTCGTCCAGGGCGAGGTTGCCGCGCAGATGCATCCGCCGGTACGGGGCGGCCTGGGAGACGGCCCACCGGTCCGTGCCGCCGTTGGGGGTGACCGACAGGTTCTCGGCGCCGCGCCAGAAGTTCTGGGTGGCGTTGCCCTGGAACCAGTCGGCCTCGGCGTGGACCGCGCCGTTGATCGTCACGGCGTCGGGTGACTGGCCGAGCCCCAGGACCTGGGTGTAGAAGCCGACGTTGACGTCGTTGCTGTAGGTGCCCGGCTTGAACATCACCGCGTAGCGCTGGGAGCCGAACTGGTTGGTCTCCTGCTGCTGGAAGATGGAGTTCAGTCGGCTCTGGATGGTGGCCGACGGCATGGACGGGTCGAAGACGACCACGTTCGGGCCGAGGTCCACATCGCCGCCGGGCGGGGTGGACACGGGCGCCACCTGGAAGCGCTGGGCCGCGGTGCCGTTGCAGGTGTACTGCACCAGCTGCACGCTGTCGGCGTTCGACGCGGAGGGCACGTCCAGGCACTTGCCGCTGTGCCGGTTGACGAAGTGGTAGGCGCCGCCGCCCTCGTCCACGGCCTGCCACTGCTGGTTCTCGCCGCCTCCGTACGCCCACAGCTGGAGGGGGGCGTTGTCGGCGGTGGACACGTCGGTCACGTCGACGACCTGGTTGGCGTCGTTGCGGTTGTTGATCCGCACGTAGCCGTCGCTCGTGGCGGTGAAACTCCACTGCTGGGCTGTGGAGGTGTTGCAGCCGTACTGCTGCACGGCGGTGCCGTTCGCGGTCGCGGCGGACCGGGCGTCCAGGCACTTGCCACTGCCGCTGTTCACGACGGTGGCCCACTCGGTGGGCAGGGCGGCGGCCGCGGTCGCAGCTGCCTGGGAAGGGGTGGCGGTCAGCAGCGACGCGGCCGAGAACGCGACCAGGGTGGCCGCCATCGAGGCACGTGTGGCGCGGACATATCTGAGGCGGCGGCTGCGACTGCCGCTGCCCTCTCTGACCTGACGCAAGATTCGGAGCACAGGTCCTCCTGTCGCCGTGGGGGCAGTCGGCGGATGGCCGGCGGCGATGGGTGAACCTAAAGGTCTGCACCAAAGACGTCAAGAGGTGAAGCAAGCAAAGGGTTTCCTTCGCGGTTCACCCCAAAAGACTTGAACGCGCCGCGAGTTACTGACGAGATGCCTGCCGGGGAGAGAGCGCGGTGACGACGGTGACCGCCGTCGCCCCCGCGCCGACCCACGCCGCTGTCGTGTATCCGGTATCGGTGGGAAACGTCGCAAACCGTCGCCGGAGCGTGCCGCTTGCGCAGCGGCGACACCAGCTTTCCGCCGGCGAACCCCAGGGCGGAGAAGGGCACCAGCACCAGGCCCGCGACGAACACGTCGACGCCGAGCCCGTAGCCCGCCGACCGCGGCGTCTGCACATAGCGGGTGACGAGTGTCAGCAGCAGATACATGCCGACGCCGCCGAGCAGCATGACCACGTTGGCCCCCGCCACCGCGGGATTCCGCAGCAGGGCCAGGTCCACCAGCGGGGCGGACGATCGGCGTTCGCGGTACACCCAGGCCCCGAGCAGCGCGGCCGCCACGGCCAAGAGGGCCGCGGCGAACGCCGGGTGGCGCCGGCACCCGTGGAGAGCTGTCAGGCGGGTTCGGTGTTGAGGACGCGCCCGGCGGGGCTGCGGGTGTGCACCCACGCGGGCAGCGCGGTCAACACCGCGATGGCCAGCAGTACGGCGAGCGCGGCGGTGAGCAGCCACGATCCCGGGGGCGTGACCTGTGTGCCGAAGAGCCAGTACAGGCCGAGCCCGGTCGGAATACCCACCGCCACTCCGGGCACGGCGGGCAGGAGTTGCGCGACGCAGAGCGCCGTGACGACCTGGCCGGGTGTGGCGCCGAGGGTACGGGCGATGGACAGGGCGCGCCGGGCCTGCACGGCGGTGCTCCAGCCGAGGAGCACGGTGTTCAGCGTGGACAGCGCCACCAGCGCGAGCGTGATGGCGAGCAGCACCTGGCCGGTCTGGTCGGCCCGCACTTCGATGGGGCCGAACCGCTTGAAGTCGGGCCTCGCACCGAGTTCGGTGTGCCAGGTGAGCAGGGCGGTGACCATGAGGGTGGTGGCGGCCGTCCCGGCGGAGGCCAGGACGGCGCGGCCGGGCCGGCGGGCGAGCAGCCGGATGCCGAGCAGGAGCGAGGTGGGCAGATGCGCCGTCATGGCGTTCAGGCGCGGGTGGCGCGTGAGCAGGTGCGCCGGGTCGGCCAGGGCGTGGACGGTGCTGGTGCGGGCGGCGCGCAGGGCGGGGCCGAGCGCACCGATCAGAGCGACCATGACGGCGAGGAAGATCGCGGCGGTGACGGTGTCGGAGTCCGGAGGGCTGACGGTGTTGAGCAGTCCGGCGCTGGGGTCGACCAGGCGGGGCGCGGCCAGTGTCCCGGCGGTCAGTCCGAGCGCGGAGGCCAGGAGGGTCAGCAGCAGGTACTGCGCCAGCAGGGCGGCGGTGACGGTGGCGGGCCCGGCGCCGACGGCCTTGAGCAGTGCGGCACGCCGGTGGTCGCGGGCGGCGCGTGTGGTGGCGAGCGCGGCGAGAGTGACGATCGCGGCGATGGCGAGCAGCCAGCCGCCGACGACCAGGGCGGGCTGGGTGTCCTTGATCATGGCCAGGTCCGTCTGGAGAACGTCCTGCCAGTAGTGGACGCTGACCGTGGAGTCGACTTCGCGGTCGTGGCCGAACACGGTGTCCTGCCATCGTTTCGTCGCGGTGGGATCGGTCAGCTTCAGGTGGATCAGGTGGACGCTGAGCTCGTCGCCCGCTGCCGCGCGGGTGTCGGCGGAGGTGAGCCAGATCCTGCCACCGAAGTCGGACGGCCCGCCCCCCTGCGCGGTGTCGCTCCACGGATACACCGCGGTGGCCGCGCTGATCGCGGTCCCGACGACCGGATAGCCGCGTCCGCTGATGGTGACGCGGTCGCCGACGCGTACGCCGAGTGCTTGCGCGAAGCCGCGTTCGAGCACCGCGCCGCCGGGACGCACCCAGGTGCCGGAGGTCACCAGCGGCCGGTCCACGGCGGACGGTGAGGTGTCGCGCCCCTCGACCGAGGAGTGCGCGCTCTTGCCGTGTGCCTTGATGTAGGTGTCGAACGCGAAGACCGGGTCGGCGTGCGCGGCCACACCGGGCGCGTCCGCGAGGCGTTCGGCCACGCCGGACGGGTCCGTGGCCGTCGTGGTGGCGATGATGTCGGGTCCCGCGGTGGCCGCGCGGGTCTTCGCGTACCCGTTGACCACCGCGTCGTTGGTCGCAAGGCCGAGGGTCAGGCTGGCGCCGGCGACGGTGACGGCGAGCAGGAACATGACGGCCTCGCCGGGCCGGCGGCGCATGTCGCGCAGGACCAGGCGCCACATCAGCAGCAGATGTCCCACGGTCAGTCCTCCCAGCTCAAGAGCGTGCCGAGCCGTGTGGTGCCGCTGTCGGTGCCGCTGTCGGTGCCGCTGTCGGTGTTCAGGAGGGTGTCGTCGGCCAGCGTGCCGTCGCGCAGGGAGACGATGCGGTCGGCGGTGGCGGCGACGCGTTCGTCGTGGGTGACCATGACCAGGGTCTGGCCGGCAGCGCGCAACTCGTCGAAGAGCCGGAGGATGTCCTGGGTCGCGGCGCTGTCGAGGTTTCCGGTGGGCTCGTCGGCGAGGACCACCAGTGGCTTGTTGACCAGGGCGCGGGCGATGGCGACCCGCTGCCGCTGCCCGCCGGACAGCTCCGAGGGCAGATGCCGGGCCCGGTCGGCGAGCCCGACCTGATCGAGGAGTTCGGCGGCACGGCGGCGGGCGGTGCGCGGTGAGGCGCCCGCGAGCAGCGCGGGCAGCTCGACGTTCTCCGCCGCGGTCAACTCGTCCATCAGGTGGTAGGCCTGGAAGACGAACCCGACGGCGCGGCGCCGCAGCCGGGCCAGCGCCCGCTCGCCGAGGTCGTCGACGCGCCGCCCACCGAGCCACACCTCGCCCTCGGTGGGCAGGTCAAGACCGCCGAGAAGCTGGAGCAGCGTGGACTTGCCACAGCCGCTGGGCCCGGTCACGGCGAGCGTCTGCCCGGCGGGAACATCGAGGTCGACCCCGTCGACGGCCCACACCGCGCTCTCGTCCTCCCCGTACACCCGCGCCAGGCCGACCGCGCGCAGCACCGGCCCGGCCGCCGCACCGGGTCGGCCGCCGGCCCATCCCGCTCCCGGGCCGTCGTCCGCGCCCCTCCGCTGCGATCGGCCCCTGGCCCGCTGACGGTTTCTCGTCATCCGTTTCCTCCGCCTTTCCCACGCGGTGTGCGGGCGGACCAGGTCCGCTCGCACGCCTCCAACCAGCGCAGATCGGCCTGCAATCGGAGCGCGATGCCCTCCAGAAGCAGCCCGGCCTCCGAGCACGTGTCGTGAGCGAGAGCGGCGTGCTGGGCTTCGGCGAGGCTGCGCATCAGCTCCCGCCGCCGCGCGCCCACGAGCGCGAGCGGATCACCCAGGCCCGACTCGGCGGCGGCCACCAACTTCAGGTGGAACTCCGCCACGTCGGCTCTGGGCCCGGGGTCCTCGGCCATCCACGCGGCCACCCGCTCCTGCCCGGCCGCGGTCAGCGCGTACACCTTGCGCCGCGGGCCGCGCTGCGACTCGTCCTCACGCTCCTGGACGGCCAGCCCCGCCTTTTCGAGCCGGGTGAGCGTCACATAGATCTGCCCCGCGTTCAGCGTCTCGCCCAGCGGTCCGAGCGCCGCCGCCAGCCGCCTGCGCAGGTCGTACCCATGCGATGGCTCCTTGGCCAGCAGCGCCAGCACCACGTCCTGCACGGACCACCCTCCTCTGCGATGCCTCAATAGATAGCGGTTAGCTAAACGGGCGTCAAACCGGCCCGGGTGGTAGCGGGGAGAACGGTTCGGGGCCTGGCTCGCTCCGCGAATCGGCCGCGCCTAACCTTGGCGTTTCACGTGGCCAGCCTTGAGGAGTTGCAGTGAGCCGCCGCCTCGTTTCCCTCGTCACTCCGGTACACGGACCCGCCGTGTACCTTTTGCCGGAAGCCTACGCATCGCTCGTTCAGCAGAAGCTTCCCGAAGGCTGGGACTGGGAGTGGTTGATACAGGAAGACGGCGAAGGTGTCGGCGCCGCCGCACACCTTCCTGGCGACGACCCCCGCATATCCATCGACTTTTCGCGTCGCGGCGGCCCACAGGTCGCACGCACCATGGCGCTCGCCCGTAGCGGCGTGTCCGGGGAAAGCGAGTTCGTCAAGGTTCTGGACGCGGATGACCGCCTCGCACCGGGCGCGCTCGCTCGCGACATTGACGTCCTGACCAGCAATCCGAAGGTGGGCTGGACCACGTCGCGCGCGCTGGACCTCCTCCCGGACGGAACGACCGTGGGTTTCGAGGGAGACCCCGAAAACGGCGTGCTGCCGGCGGGAAGTGTCTGGCAGTACTGGCAGGCCAACAAGCGGGCGCAGGTCCACCCCGCGACACTCTGCGCCCGCCGCGATCTCATCCTGGCCCTCGGCGGATGGATGGCGTTGCCCGCGTCGGGCGACACGGGCCTGCTGCTCGGGCTCGACACCTTGGCCGACGGATGGTTCCACGACGAGGTCGGCCTTCTCTACCGCAAGCACCCCGACCAGATCACGCAACATCCGTTCCACTCCAAGGGATCGGAGTGGGAGGCGCGCATGCGCATCATCGAGCAGCACACGCGGGCGCTGCGGGACATGATGCGCTCGCGGCGGGAGGCCTGAGCGAAGAGTGCTACGACCCGCTGGAGCCGCCGTCCGCAGCGCCGCCGCCCACGTAATGAAAGCCGGGTCGCGGGTGCATCAGGAAGTCGTGGTGCGAGATGTTCCACGCGTACGCGCCCGCCAGCGCGAACGCCACCCGGTCGCCGACCCGTAGCTCCCCGGTCGGCGCCCGGCGCGCCAGGACGTCCTTCGGTGTGCACAGTTGCCCGACCAGGGTCACCGGCTCGTCCCGTACTCCGGGGCGTGGCCAGGGGCGGGTCCAGGTGTCGGCGGGCAGTACGGCGAAGGGGTGGTCGTGGCCCTTGGCGGCGGGGGTGCGCATGTGGTGGGTGCCGCCGCGCAGGACGGCGAAGGGTTCGCCGCCGCTGTGCTTGAGGTCGAGGACCTCGGTGACATACCAGCCGCAGTAGACGGTCAGCGCCCGGCCCGGCTCGATCCGCAGGGTGAGTTCCGGGTTCCGCTCGGCGATTCCGGCCAGTCCGCTGCCGTACGCGGCCCAGTCGAAGCGGCTGTCGGGGCGGGCGTAGTCGACGTTCATGCCACCGCCCACGTTCACCTCGGTGAGCCGCAGGCCGTGGCGGGCGGAGAGGGCGCGGGTCCAGTCGGTGACGCGGGTGGCGACCGCGAGGAGGGCGGGGGCGTCGAGGCCGCTGGCGAGGTGGGCGTGGATGCCGCGCAGGCGGAGGGGGCCGCCCGGCGTCAGCAGGGGGAGGCAGCGTTCGACGATGTGGTCGGGGTCGAGGCCGAAGGGGCTGGGGCGGCCGCCCATGGCGAGGGCGGCGGCGCCCAGCGCGCCGTCGGCGACGGGGAGGTTGACGCGCAGCAGGATGTCGACCGTGCGGCCCTCCTCGCCTGCGAGGGCGGCCAGTTGGCGCAGCTCGTGCTCGCTCTCGACATGGAAGCGCTCCACGCCCAGCTTCAGCGCACGGCGCAGCTCGGTCTCGGTCTTGCCCGGCCCGCCGAAGGCCAGCGGGTGGGCGGGGACGGCCTCGCGTACGTGGGCCGACTCGCCGCCGGAGGAGACCTCGTAGCCGCTGACGTGGGGGGCGAGGGTGCGCAGGATCTCGGGGGCCGGGTTGGCCTTCGCCGCGTAGTACAGCTCGACGGCGGGCGGCAGCGCGGCCCGTACGGCCTGGGCGTGTTCGGCGAGGGCGGTGAGGTCGTAGACGTACGCGGGGAGGTCGTCGTCGGTCAGGGTGTCGGCGAGGGCGGCGACGGGTGTGGTCGGGGCCGTGGTGGTCAACGGGGGCTCCCGGGGGCTACGACGCAGGCCGCCTCCGACAGCAGGTCCGAGGCGAGCGGGCTGGCGATGCGGACATAGCCCGCGTGACGGTCGGCCTTGCGGGCCCAGCGGGTCAGGAGGTTGGCCTTGGCGGGCAGCGGGACGCCCGCGATCAGGGCGCGGAGGCCGGGCGGGCCGCCGTGTGCCGCGCCGCGCTCCTCCAGGACCCGGCGGACCGCCGACCACAGCTCGGGCTCCAGGTGCGGATGGCGGTCGGCGAGGGCGGCCAGCATCTCGGCGAGGTGGTTGACCAGCAGGCAGTACACGACGCGGTCCCAGCCGCGCTCGCGGTCGTACGTCATGGGGCCGGCCAGGGCGGGCGGCAGCGCGGCGAGGGCCGCCGCGTGGTGTTCCGGCAGCAGCTTGGTGCCTTCGAGGTCGCGGAAGAGGACCTGGCGCGGCAGGCCGGAGGGGTCGACGCCGACCACGACGTTCTGGAGGTGGGGTTCGAGGACGACGCCGTGGTCGAAGTAGGCGGCCAGGACGGGCGGCACGAGCAGCGCCAGATACGCCTCCCACCAGGCGAGCGCGTGTCCGGGCCCGGTGTCGCCGAGGAGCTGGGCGACCCGCGCCCCGCCGGGGGCGGGGTACTCGTCGGCGACGGCCCCCGCGAGCAGCCCGGTGAGCCCGGGGCGCAGCCGGGCGGCGAGCCCTTCGCGCACGATCACCCCGAAGCCCTCGATCAACTCCCGCTCGCCGCCGAGGTCCAGCGTCCGGTACGCGGGCTCGCGCAGCAGCGCGGCGCCCGGGAAGCGGGCGGCCAGGTCGGCGGCGACCGGCTCCAGCAGCCGGGTCAGGGCGACCGCCCCGGACAGCTCGTACTCGGCGTTCTTGCGGAGGCAGTTGGTGATCCGGACGTTCAGGCTGAACTTCAGGAAGTCCCGTCCGTCGTAGAGGGTGCGGACGGACGCGGTGGGCGCGAAGTCCGGCCCGCCGGGGCCGAGGTCCAGTACATCGCCGCGGGAGACCGCCGCCCGCAGCGCGGGGTGGTCGCGGAGCATCGCGTACTGCCAGGGGTGCACGGGCAGCAGGCGGTAGCCGTCGGGCACGGGGCGCTGCCGGTCGAGGGGCGCGAGGGCCCCGGCGGACGCCGCCTCCTCGCGTACGTGGGCCTGCCGTACGGCGAGGTGGTGCAGGGGGAAGCGGGCGCCGGTCTCGGGCGCGAAGCGGGCCCAGGAGTCGGCGTTGCCGGAGCGCGCCTTGGGGGTGGGGTGGAAGCGGTGGCCGAACAGCAGCGACTGTTCGGAGGCCAGGTACGTCAGGTGCGGGTCGCCGTCGTCGGTGTTCGGCGGGCCCGTGCGCGCGCGGCTCTCCAGGGCCGCCGTGACGCCCGCGTGGCTGGACGCCACCTGCTCCAGGAACTCGTCGTTGCGCACACCGGTGCGCAGCCGCAGCTCCCGGTGGATGTACTCGGCGAGGGTGCGCCAGGGCACCTCGGCCCACGCGCCGTCCCGCTCCTCGGTGACCGGGCCGGTGAACCGGTGTGCGCCGATGAGGGAGGTGCGGCGCAGCGCGACGCGCAGCAGCACCCCGCAGCGGGGCAGCCGCAGCCGCAGCCGGCCGTCGGCCACGACGGTCTGGTGTTCCGGGCCGGACACCTCGCGGAGGAGGCAGTTGAGGAGGGTGTGGGCGACGACGTGGTCGGCGCGGGCACCTGTACCGGTGTCCGTGTCGGATGGGGAGATGGATGTGGTCATGAGGCGACTCCGGCGGGGGTGGAGGAGGGCGCGGCGCTCATCGGCCGCGGGCAAGGATGCCTGGGAGGCCCGGGAGGAGGTAGTTGGGCCCGGTGACGTAGTGCTTGTTGATGTCGGCGGCGCCGGAGCGCTGCTTGGTGAACAGGCTGCCCGCGGTCACCATGGCCTTGACCGGCAGCCGCTCCGCGTCCAGGACGAGGGCGCGCAGCACGGCGCCGGGCGCGCCGGGGCCCCGCTCCCCCAGCCGGTCGGCGGCCTCGGCGAGCCGGTCGCGGATCAGCCGCAGCAGCGCGTCGAGCGGGGCCCGGCCGAGCCGGGCGAGCTCGAAGGCGAGGGCGCCCGCGCACAGATGCACGGTGATGGTGGCGAAGACATCGGCGACCGGGCCGTCGCCGTCGGTCAGGATCCGGTCGTCGTCGAAGCCGCTCAGGAGGCGGGCGGCCTCGTCGCCGTCGCGGAGGGCGTCGGCCAGCCGGGCGGGGTGGACGCGCGGTCCGTCGTGGTCCTTGAGCAGCAGCCGCAGCCGGGGGCGGCCGTGGATCTCGTCGAGGACGAGGGAGGTGTTCTGCTGGTGGGACTCCAGCGCGACGCCGTACGCGAAGAGGGTGGTGTGCACGTCGAACAGCAGGGTGAGGTAGGCGTCGAGGAGGGCGAGCAGGTCACCGCCGTAGTAGCGGGCCGCGAGGGCGTCGACGACGAGCCCGGTGCCGGTCCCGGGCGCGGGGGCGGGGGCGAGCAGCGCCGCCAGTGGCACGACCTGGCAGCCGTCGAGACCGGGCGGGTAGCGCCGGACGAGCGTGGCCAGGAACTCGTGTCCGGCGTGCAGATAGGTGCCCTCGTCGGCCAGCAGCACGCCGCCCGACACCCGAGGCTCGCGCGCGAGCACCGCCTCCGTGAGCCGCTGCCCCGCCTCGCCGTCGGCGAGCGTGCCGGGCTTGATGGTGCGGCGGTTGCGCGCGCCCAGGGTGGCGGTGGCGAGTGGCAGTTTGAGGTGGGTGAGCGGCTCGTCGGTGACGGCGACGGTCCGCATGGAGAGGGTCGGCCGTACGTCGAGCCAGGGGGCGTCGGCGAGGTGGGCGCGGTCCGTGAGGCCGGTGGCGCGCAGGGCGATGGCCAGGATGCGGGATGCGCTCAGCGGATGGACGGGGAAGGCGAGGTGGCTGTCGTCCAGGCCGTCCGGCAGGCCCAGCGCCCTGGGGGTTGGCCACCACGCGGGCAGCCGGGACGGGTCCCCGGTGACGGCCTCGCGCGGGAGGGCGGCCCAGCGCAGCCGGAAGGAGGGGTGGAACTCGGGGGCGTGGGCGCGCTGTTCGGCGTCGCTCAGGGCGAGGCGGGTGCGGCCGGTGGGATAGACGGGGTGGTCACGGAAGGCGGACAGGGTGTCGTACGCGAGCGAGCCGCGCACCCCCGCCCACTGCTCGGCGGGCCTGTCGCCGTATGCGGCGGCGAGCCGCGCGACGACGCCGGGGCGGAGGCGGGCGTGCAGCCGCATGGCGTCCAGCGTGCGGCGGCACTCGACGACGAAGGCGTTGTAGCGGCCCCGGTCGTCGGGGTCGGCGGCGTGGCGGAGGCGGTCGAGGACCGCGTCGAGGGTGGTGAGGGCGGTGAGGGCGGCGCCGCGCGGCGGGGAGTATGACGCGGCCTCGGCCGCCAGTGGCGGCGCGACGGCGGGTTGGGCGCCGGGCGAGGCGCCGTTCCCGGCGCCGGGCCGGGCGGCAGACGGAGTGTCAGGCCGGGGGGCGGGCCCGGCGGCGGACCCCGCGGCGGCGCGGGGCGCCGCGCCGCCCGCGTCGTCGGTCGACAACGGCCCGCCGCCGTGGAGGGCGGGCGCGGCCCCTCCGCCGGGCGCCCCCTCCACCAACAGGTGTGCCGGCCGCCGGACCCGGATCTCGCACTGGAAGCCGTCCGGCTCGACCGGCAGCAGCACTCCCCCGCCGTCCGTGAGGACGACCCGCAGCCAGTCGCCGTCGGCGCGCCGTACGGCCTGGGCGCGGCTGCGCAGGCCGTACGCGTCTTCCCTCAGCAGCGTGTCGAGCACGCGCGCCAGCAGCTCCGCCTCGAAGGCATCCGTGGTGTCCGTGGCATCCATGGTGTCCGTGGTGTCCGCCGCTGCCTCATCGGCGCGGATCATGGCGCGATCACCCACTGGTTGGCCGCCAGGAACCCGGCCACCGCCTGGTCGATCCGCCGCTGGTCGGTCCCGGTGGCGCGGAGCACACCGAGGATGTCGCGGTTGGTGCCGTAGAGCGGGTGTTCCTCGCCGATCGCACGCAGCGGGCGGTAGTCCAGCCGTACGCCGTCGCGCTCGCCGACGCTCGCGGCGGGGGCGCCGGTCAGGCGGCCGGCGCGGTCCGCCATGACGTATTCCATGCGCACCCTGCCGTCGGTGCGGGCGCCGAGGTCGGCGGGGAGGGGCTCGCCGAGGTGGGTGCGGAGGATGTGCTCGAAGAGCGGGATGGCGAGGAGTTCGGCGAGTACGAGGTCGCACTGGTCGCCTATGGCGCGGTAGTTGACCTCGATGAGGCGGGCCCGGTCGCCCTGGACCACGTACTCGGTGTGGCAGGCGCCGAAGCCCACGCCCAGCGCGCGCAGTTGGTCCAGCACCTGGCCGGTGTGCGGCTCGGGCGGGGCGGGGAGCAGTTCGAGGCGTTCCTCGATGAAGTACGGGGGCGGGGAGATGTCGGTGCGGAAGGCGGCGAGGGTGTGCAGCGTGTGGCCGTCCCCGATGGTCTCCAGGGTCTGGAGTGTGCCCTCCAGGAACTCCTCGACCACCAGATACGCCTCGGGCCGCCGGGCCCGTATCTCGCGGCAGCGCTCGGCCAGTTCGTCCGCGTCGGCGACGAGCACGACGTCCTCGCTGGCCACGCCCTCGCGCGGCTTGAGGACGCAGGGGTAGGGCACGCCGGGCGCGGCGAGGCGGGGGTGGTCGGCGGGGTCCTGGCCGGGGGCGAGTTCGGCGCACCAGAGGGTGTCGACGCCTGCGGCGGCGAGGCTGCGGCGCAGCTCGGCCTTGTTCTTGGTGCGCAGCGCGGCGCGCCAGTCCTTGCCGGGCAGGCCGAAGTAGTCGGCGGCGAGGGCGGCTTGGACCTGGAGGTGGTCGCTGTTGGTGAAGATCGCGGCGGGGCGGCCCGCCGGGGCCTGAGCGGAGATACAGCCGATGACCTCGCGGAAGTCCCGTACATCGCAGTACGCGATGTCGAGTTCGGGCAGCGCGCCGCCGGGCGGGGCGTGGCGCTCGTAGGCGCTCCGGTGTGCGTCCGGCTGGTCGGTGAGGAGGGTGACGGCGAGGCCGAGCCGGGCCGCGGCGGGGAGGAAGCCCTCGGTGACGGAGTCGGTGGGGTTGAGGGCGAGGAGATGGAGGCGCGTGGCGGTCTCTGCGGGCAGGCCGAATGCCCCGTCTAGATCATTCTCGTTCACGAACCGAGATTAGGTTAGGCATGCCTAAGACCGCCAATTCGTCTCACCCGTCTGCTCCGTTTTGAGCCCGATGCGCCATCAACTCCGCGATCAGCCGGGGGCGGGCGGCCCGGGTCAGCCCGGCAGCCCGATGCGCCGGTGCCGGGCCCGGCGCGCGGCCAGCCGCTCGCCCTGGTCCTGGGCGCGCAGCGCGGCGAGCTCGGCGCCGAGGGTGTCGCCGAGACGGGCGAGGAAACCCTCGTACCCGGACGGTTCCACCCCCTCCGCCCCTTCCGCCGCCTCTTCCGCCGCCTCTTCGACGATTCGGTCGACGATGCCGTGAGCGAGCAGGTCGGCGGAGCGCACACCCTGCCGGTCCGCTATCTCGTACGCCCGCTCGGTGGTCCGGTAGAGGATCGCGGAGGCGCCCTCGGGCGGCAGCGGGGACAGCCAGGCGTGGCGCGCCGCGAGGACCCGGTCGGCGGGGAGCAGCGCGAGCGCGGCGCCGCCCGCGCCCTGGCCGAGCAGCAGACAGAGGGTGGGCGCGGGAAGGGTCACCATGTCGGCCAGGCAGCGGGCGATCTCCCCGGCCAGCCCGCCCTCCTCGGCCTCCCGGTTCAGCGCGGCGCCCGCGGTGTCGACGACCGTGAGCAGCGGAAGCCCGAGTTCGGCGGCGATGCGCATGCCGCGCCGGGCGGTGCGCAGCCCGGCGGGGCCGAGCGGCTGCCCGTCGCCGGGCCCGTCGGCCGCGGCGTCCCCGTGGCGCGCGGCCCGGTCGTGCCCGAGGACGACGCATGGCGTCCCGCCGACGCGCGCGAGCGCGAGCAGCAGCCCGGGGTCGTGCTCCCCCGCGCCCGTACCGCTGAGGGGGCTCGCGTCCTCGGCGGCGGCGCGCAGCAAGTCCCGCACGCCGGGCCGCTCGGCCCGCCGGGACCGCCGGATCGACTCCTCGGCGCTGGGCCCACCAGGCCCGGGGCCCGTCGGCGACTCCCCGCGTCCCGTTGACGCGGTCGCCTGGGCCGTTGGGGCGTCACCCTCGTCCGCGGGGCGACCAGCGGCAGCCTCCTGCTCGCGGCCGACGGCAGGTCCCGCGACGGCAGGTCCCGCGACGGCGGGCCCCGCGGGCGACTCCTCGGCGGCGCCCGCAGCCGCCGGGGACACGCCCGGGACCGCCTCCGCCGCCGGAACGACCCCGTCCCCGTTCGCCACAGCGGCAGCGTCCCCGCACAGCACCCTCAGCACCCGCGCCGCCACCTCCGACAGCCGCTCGGGCGGCAGGACCGCGTCCACCAGGCCGTGGGCCATCAGGTTCTCCGCGACCTGAACGCCCGCCGGGAACTCCTCCCCGTACAGCGCCTCGTGCACCCGCGGGCCCATGAAGCCGATGAGCGCGCCGGGCTCGGCGGCGGTGGCGTGGCCCAGCGAGCCCCAGGAGGCGAGCACTCCGCCCGTCGTCGGGTGGCGCAGATGGACGAGGTAGGGCAGGCCGGCCGCCTTGTGGTCGGTGATCGCCGCGGCCACCTTCACCATCTGGAGAAACGCGACCGTGCCCTCCTGCATCCGTGTCCCGCCGGACGCGGGCGCCGCGAGGAGCGGCAGGCGCTCCGCCGTCGCCCGCTCGATGGCGCGCGCCAGCCGCTCCCCCGACGCGACGCCGATCGACCCGGCGAGGAAGCGGAACTCGCAGGCCACGACGGCCACCCTGCGCCCCTCGATGCGGCCCTCGCCCGTGATGACGGACTCGTCGAGGCCGGTGCGCTCGCGTGCCCGCTCCAGGTCGGCCCGGTAGGCGGGGTCGTCCGTGGTGATGTCGACCGGCTCGTCCCAGCGGTGCCAGCTGCCGGGGTCGACGACGGTCTCGATCAGCTGGAGGGCAGACGTCGGGCCTGACGTGCGGGGGCTCGTTCCGGTCATGTTCACACCCTGCCACGGGCGGCAGCGCTCTCAATCATTCTCGGCATGTGCTAACTTTTTTTGGCATGTGCAGCATGTGCGGCAACATCCGCGGGGTTTCGCCATGAGCGCCCCGGCGCCCGGCAGCGAGCCCCGCGACCTCAGCGGCGACGAGTTGGTGCGCGTGCTGGCCACGCTGGCCAACCCGCACCGCCTGCGGGTCGTCGCCACGCTCGCGCGGGAGCGCAGGTATGTGAGTGAGCTGGCCCGCGCGCTGGGCATCAGCCGGGCGCTGCTCCAGGTCCATCTGCGCAAGCTGGAGGCGGCCGGGCTGGTGACGGCCCGGGTCGAGGTGTCGGAGGACGGCAAGGCCATGAAGTTCTACGAGGTCAGCCCGTTCGCGATCGAGCTGACGCCGGAGACCGTCGAGGCCGCGGAGCGGACGCTGACCCCGCCGGGCGACGGCCGGGGCGAGGAGACGAAGGGATCGAAGTGATGGACGGACACGACTGGACCGAGGTCGTGGGGGCCTTCGGCCTCTTCGCCCTGGTGACCACGGTGCTCACCACGGTCATCTGGCAGTTCGCGGCGACCCGGCGCGCGAAGGCCCAGGTGGTGCGGGAGCTGGAGTACCGCAAGCTCGCCGAGAGCGCGACCGCCGTGCAGCAGGGCACGGAGGAGCGGCTGAAGGAGATCAGCGAGCGCCTGGCCGAGATGCAGAACCGGATGGATTCGCTGGAGCGGATCCTCCAGACCGTCGAATAGCCGGCCGGGTACCAACAGGCCCTGGGCCGTCGAGCGGCAACTCGACGGCCCAGGTGAAGGAAGAAGCATCACCTCGCCCGAGGGCGAGTTCTCACAGATACGTCCCTTCGTGGAAAGGACAGCAGCTCATGCTGCGCAAAAGCAAGTCGCGGCAGAGGGTGGCCGGACCGGACCGGGGCGCGCTGGTGGAGCGCGTCGCCGGCTGGTCCGTCCGCCATCGCGCCCTGGCGATCGCGGGCTGGTTCGCGCTGGTGGTCGTGGCGCTCCTGGCGAGCGCGGTCATGCCCGGCGATACGGCGGACAGCACCGACCCCGGAGATACGGGCCGCGCGGGCCGGGTGCTGGACGCCCAGCAGGTGTATCCGCGGCCCCAGGAGAACGTCCTCGTCCAGGCCCGTACGCCGGACGCGGCGCGGCCCTTCGCCGCGGACCCGGAGCTGCGGCGGGCCACCCAGGACCTGGTCGCGGCGCTGCGCCGCACGCCGGGCGCGGTGGCCGCGGTGCGCTCCCCGCTGGAGCGGGACGGCGGCCGGCTGGTGTCGAAGGACGGCCGCTCCGGCCTGGTCACCTTCGAGGTGGCGGGGCCCGTCGAGCAGACGGCCGAGCACTACGACGCCGCGACCGAGGCCGTGCAGACGGTGCAGGCCCGCCATCCGCGGGTGCGGCTGGCGCAGGCGGGCGACCGGAGCCTGTCGCGCGTGGTGGACGAGGGCATCAAGGACGACTTCAAGCGGGCCGAGTTCTTCTCGCTGCCGCTCACCGTGGTGATCCTGCTCGTGGTGTTCGGCTCGCTGATCGCCGCCGCGATCCCGCTGCTGCTGGCGGCCACCACCGTCGTCGCGACCTTCGGCTTCCTCCAAGTGCTCGCCCACTGGGTGCCGGTGAACAGCGCCACGTCCTCCATGGTGCTGCTGATCGGCGTGGCGGTGGGTGTCGACTACTCGCTGTTCTATCTGCGCCGGGCGCGCGAGGAGCGCGCGGCCGGGCACGGCGTCGAGGACGCGCTGCGGATCACGGCGCGCACCTCGGGGCGGGTGGTGGTGGTCTCGGGCCTGACGGTGATGCTGTGTCTGGGCGGGCTGCTGTTCACGGGTCTCGACAACTTCAAGGGGCTGACGACCGGCGCGGTGCTGGTGGTCGGGGTGGCGATGGTCGGCTCGGTGACCGTGCTGCCCGCGCTGCTGGCCGCGCTGGGACACCGGGTGGACAAGGCGCGCATCCCGTGGGTGGGCCGCCGCCGGACCACGGCGGACCGGTCCCGGGCCTGGGCGGCGGTGGCCCGCGCGGTGGTGCGGCGCCCGCTGGTGTGGGGCGGCGCGGCGGCGCTGGCGCTGCTGGTGCTCGCGCTGCCCGCGCTGGAGATGCGGCTCCAGGACGCCGCGGTGACCGACAGCCTGTCGCGGAAGGTGCCGACGGTGGACGCGGCGGCCCGTATGCAGGAGGCGTTCCCGGGCGCCCCGGCCCCGGCGCAGGTGGTGATCTGGGGGAAGAAGAACCCCGACGCCGTGGACGACCCGGCGGTTCGGAGGGCGGTGGAGAGCCTGCACGAGCGGGCCGCGGCGAGCGACGGGGCGCTGAACGAGCCCATTTCAGCCACCAAGGTCGGCCGGGCGCTGGTGGTGCGGGTGCCGCTGGCGAGCTTCGGCACGGACGATGCGGCGAACCGGGCGCTGGAGACGCTGCGGAAGCGGACGCTGCCCGACGCGCTGGGCGAGGTGGCCAAGGCCGACGGCGGGACCGGGGGGATCGGCGGGACCAGCGGGACCGGCGGGATCGACTACGCGGTCGCCGGCAAGACGGCCTTCGCGTACGACTTCACCCAGCGCATCACCGACCGCACGCCGTACGTCTTCGCCTTCGTGCTTCTGCTGGCCTTCGTCCTGCTGGTCGTCGCGTTCCGCTCACCGGCCGTCGCGCTGGTGTCGATCGTGCTGAACCTGCTGTCGATCGGGGCCGCTTACGGGGCGCTGACCTGGGTGTTCCAGGACGGCCACCTCAGTTCGGCGCTCGGCTTCGCCCCGTACGGCGGAGTGATCGGCTGGCTGCCGCTGTTCATGTTCGTCATCCTCTTCGGGCTGAGCATGGACTACCACATCTTCGTCCTCAGCCGGATCCGCGAGCGCCGACTGGCCGGGGCGGACGTGCGGGAGGCGGTGGTGGGGGGCATCGCGTCCGGTGCGGGCGTGGTCACCAGCGCGGCCGTCATCATGACCGCCGCCTTCAGCGTCTTCGTCGTGCTGTCCGCGATCGAGTACAAGATGATGGGCGTCGGGCTGGCGGTGGCCATCCTCATCGACGCGACGCTGGTGCGCGGGGTGCTGCTGCCCGCCGCGATCGCCCTGCTCGGGCAGCGGGCGTTCCAGGGGCGACGCCAGGGGCCCGATCACGCCGCGCGCGATCAAGCTGCGCGCGATCAAGCCGCGGACGTCGTCGCGGCACGCCCCCGACAGCTCAGCTGATCCGGTTCTCCGCGTCCGCCTGCGCGGCGTCGAGCGCCGCCGTCAGCCGCTCCAGGCGGGCGCGGAGATCGACCGCTTCCTTCGGGTCCAGGCCGCTGGCCTGGATGATCTGAAGCGGCACGGTCCGGGCGGCCTCCCGCAGGGCCTCGCCCTCGGCCGTCAGCCGGACCGTCACCGAGCGCTCGTCGTGGAGGCTGCGCTCGCGCTGGACGAGGCCGGCCGACTGGAGCCGCTTGAGGAGCGGCGAGAGGGTACCCGAGTCCAGGCGCAGAAACTCCCCGAGCTTCTTGACCGCCATCTCGCCGTGCTCCCACAGCACCAGCATCACCAGGTACTGCGGATAGGTCAGCTCGGTGTCGCGCAGCACGCGCCGGTAGACGGTGCCGAAGGCGCGCGAGGCGGCGTGCAGGGCGAAGCAGAGCTGGAGGTCGAGGCGGAGCAGGTCGTCGGCGGCTTCACTCGGGGCCGGTTCAGGGGCCGGTTCGGGGGCCGGGGCTGGGGCCGGGCCGGTCTGTTGTGACATGTATCTAGGGTACCCCTTAGTTGTGCACAACTTAATTGTGTGCTCTACTTCTGGCATGACGGAGCGCACGACCGCGCACCGCAGGACCTCGAAAGGGATGGTCTCCATGGACGCGCTCTACACCGCTGTGGCCACCGCCAACGGACGCGACGGCCGGGCGGTGAGCTCCGACGGGCAGCTGGACCTGGCGCTGGCCATGCCGCCGGAGCTGGGCGGCAGCGGCAAGGGCACCAACCCCGAGCAGCTGTTCGCCGCGGGCTACGCGGCCTGCTTCGCCAGCGCGCTCGGGCTCGTCGGCCGCCAGGCCAAGGTCGACACCAAGGACATCTCGGTCACCGCCGAGGTCGGCATCGGCAAGGACGAGTCGGACGGCGGCTTCGGGCTGAAGGTCACGCTCCGCGTCGAGCTGCCCGAGGAGCTGGAGAACGAGACGGGCCGCGGCCTGGTCGAGCAGGCGCACCAGGTGTGCCCGTACTCGAAGGCGACCCGGGGCAACATCGCCGTCGAGCTGATCGCCGAGTAGTCACCCGGCGGCCGGCCGCGGCCACGGCAACAGCGCCTACGCGGCCGGCACCACGCCCTCGGCACCCTCAAGGTTCTCCGCCATGCGGCGGAGCACGCCCACGGTGGCGAGGTACTCCTCGCCCGTCACCCCGTCGGTGATCCGCCGCCGGGCGGCTCCGATCCGTTCCGCCACCACGGCATGGCCTTCGACGCCGGGCGAGGTGAGCGCGTACGGGCCCCCGGCGCCCTCCTGGACAACCCAGCCCCGGCGCTCGAGATCGCCCAGGACCTCGTCGAGCGTGACCGCGCCCTCACCCCAGAAGGGGCGCAGCGCCGCGGTGAGTTCCGCCGTGGACCTGGCGCCTTCCGCCAGCGTGTTCAGCACCTGCCAGTGGCGCCGGACGAGGCCGCTGTCGCTCAGGGTGCGCTCGAAGTCGGCCTCGATCAGGCCGTCCAGGCGCTTGAGCCAGTATCCGATCGGCTTCATGGCCTTCCCCTCCACAGATGCATGTAAAATAGCAACTAGATGTTCTTAATTATGCATGGGGGTGTGGTGGCCGACAACCGAGAACCCGTTGACGACATCGAGCGGGCCATGGTCGCCATCCGGCGCAGCCAGAGCAGGCGTTCGCTGGCGCGGCTCGCCGAGGGGAGAGACCGGGACTCCCTCAAGGGCGCGATGACCAAGGGCGCCGCCTTCGACGTACTGGACGCGATCGAGGCGGCGGAGCAGAGCGGCGCGCCGGCCACGGTCTCCGATGTCGCCGCCGCCCTGGCCGTCGACCAGCCCCGCGCCAGCAAGCTGGTCGCGGGGGCGGTCGAGGCCGGGCTGGTGCGGCGGGAGGCCGACCAGGCCGACGGGCGGCGCGCCCTGCTGGTCACGACCGAGGCGGGGCGCGCCATGACGGACGAGGTCCGGCGGTTCCGGCGGTCCGTGTTCGCGGAGGCGATGGCCGAATGGCCGGAGGCGGACCGGACCGAGTTCGCGCGGCTGCTCACGGACTTCGTCAGCGCGCTCGACAGGCGGCGCTGAGCGGAGAGCGGAGAACGGAGGAAAGCCGGGCGTCAGCAGGTCGTGGGCGTGGCGTGTTCCGGGTCGAGGGCGTTGGCCGCCTCGTGGAAGGCGACCCGGTCGGTCATGGCGATGGTGACGTGCTCGGACAGATCACTCGGACACAGGTCCTGGACCACGACGTTCTTGACGTCGGACCCGGTCAGGAACTGGGCGCGGTAGGGCGTGGCCACCTCGTCGTACTTGGTGGAGATGACGGCGTAGCGCACTCCGGGGACGGTGTCGCCGCCCTCGTTGAGACGCGTGAGGAAGTCCGACCCGACCACCTGGTCCGTCAGCCCGGGCGTGTGCCTGGCGAGGACGTCCGCCGCGCCCGGGAAGTAGTCGAGCAGCCTGGCGAGCCCGGACAGGGTGGTCCCGTGGTTGGTGGGCGCGATCCCGACCAGCGCGTTCACCTTGGCCGCGCCGCCGAGGAACTTGAGGTAGTAGCGGGGCATCATCCCGCCCTGGGAGTGGCCGACGATATCGACCTTGGCCGTGCCGGTGGCGGTGCGCACCCGGTCGACGTAGGCGGACAGCTGCTGCGCCGACTCGTCGATCGGGCCGAGGCCGTAGAAGACGGGCACGCCGGGCAGCTTGCCGTAGTCGAGGGAGAAGACGCAGTAGCCGCGGTCGACCAGGTACGGGGCGAAGCCGAGCCAGTTGTCGACCGAGTTGCCGAGGGTGCCGTGCACGAGGACGACCGGGCGGGGGTGCTGGGCGGACGGCTTGCACGAGTAGTCGTTCCAGCCACTGCTCGTCGCGCTCTGCGCGGCGGTGGTGTCGCCGGGCGCGGCGCTCGCGGCGGCGGGTGCCATCGTCGCCGCGACCGCCAGGGCCAGGGCGGGCAGTGACCTACGGAGCGAGCGGATACGCCTCCAGTGCAACATCACATGAACTCCTCGCAGGTGGGGGAGAGTTGCGCTGACCGTGCGCTCTGCGATCCGGATCACAGGGGTGTCGCGTCCGCCTAAATTACGCGCGAGTAGCAAACACATCCAGCCGTCCGCCGGTAAAGAAACCCTCACCCTTTCCCTACGGAACGCCCAGGAACCCGGCGGTGTCAGCGGCCGCGTCGGAGGCCCGTGTCGGAGGCTGCGTCGGAGGGCTGGCGTACAGTCGAAGGCACGTGATCAAGCGGCGCGACAGGGGGACACTGATGAGTCCGGAGGACCTGGTGGAGGTCTCGTCCGAGGCCGAGCTGCGGGAGCTGGTCGGCGAGCCCAACGAGCAGGCGGCCAACAAGTCCCGCCCCGCGCTGCACGAGCTGGACCGGCGGTGGCTGGCCCGGTCGCCGTTCTGTCTGATCGCCACCTCGGACGCCGAGGGGCGGTGCGACGTCTCCCCCAAGGGCGACCCCGCGGGCTTCACGCTCGTGCTCGACGACACGACCATCGCGATCCCGGACCGCCCGGGCAACAAGCGGATGGACGGCTTTCGGAATGTGCTCGCCAATCCGCATGTCGGGCTGATCTATGTGCTGCCCGGGCGCGGAGACACGCTCCGGATCAACGGCCGGGCGCGGCTGCTCCGCGACGCCCCGTTCTTCGACGACATGGTGGTCAAGGGCAACCGCCCGCGGCTCGCCCTTCTCGTCGAGATCGAGGAGGTCTTCCACCACTGCACCAAGGCGTTTCTGCGCTCGGAGCTCTGGAAGCCGGAGACCTGGCGCCCGGACGAGATGCCGTCGAGGCCCCAGATCTGCAAGGCGCTCGAAAGGCCGGACGCCCCCTTGGAGTCGCTGGAGGAGTACTACGGCCCGCGATACGCGGAGCGGCTCTACAGCTAGGGTCCGGGCCCCCGGACCGGGACCGGCCTAGTCTGCCGGGCCTCGCCCGTCAGCCCTTCGAGCGCGAGGGTGGCCCTCGTTCTCACCAGGGGTCGAATCCCCCGGCCGGACGTATCGCGCGCTCGCCGAAGCGGGCCCGCGCCCGGTCGACGGCGGCCTCGATACGGCGGGCCTTGTCGTCGGTGGGGTCGAATGTCAGCTGGTGGGAGGCCAGTTCGGCGGCGGTCAGCCCCTCGGCGCGCAGCGCCAGGGAACGCACCCGGGCCCGCTGTAGCCCGAGCGCGGCGTGCAGGGCGTACGCGGTGGCGGTCAGCGCCGGGGTGTGGGCGGTCGGCTCGGCCAGGGTCCGGCTGCGGGTGGTCGTGGAGCGGTCGGCGTAGCGGACGGTGAGCGTGAGGGTGCGGGCGACCTGTCCGCTGGTGCGCAGCCGGGTGCCGAGCCGGTCCGCGAGGGTGAGCAGCGCGCGGCGTCTGCGCTCCGGGTTCAGCTCGTCGTGGCCGAAGCGGTGTTCGGCGGCCATGGAGCGGGCCGGGGCGTTCGGGGTGACGGGGACGGGGTCGATCCCGCGCGCCCAGTCGTGCACCCGGCGCGCGGTGGCCGCGCCGAGGATCCGGCGCAGGGTGGGCAGCGGCACGGCGGCGATCCGGGCGGCGCTGTCGAGGCCGTACGAGCACAGGGTGCGGGCGGTCGCCTGGCCGACGCCGGGCAGGGCGGTGGGGGGCTTGTCGGCGAGGAAGGCGGCGACCGCGTCCGGGTCGTCGGGGACGGTACGGACCGCGCCCGAGGAGCTCCCGGGCCCGGCGCCGTGCGCACCGGAGGGGCCGGGCGCACCGCCGGACGACCGGCCGGATCGGCCGGATCGGCCGGACCAGGCAGACCCGGCGGGCCCGCCGGGCCGGACGTCCTGCGCGGCCATGCGGGCGAGCAGCGGGTTGGCGGCGACGCCGACGGTGCAGTCGACGCCGTACCGCGCCAGCGCCCGGACCCGTACGATCTCCGCCAGCCCGGCCGCGTCCCGGTCGAAGTAGCGCAGCGCGCCGGCGACATCGGCGAGCGCCGCGTCGGGCGGCACCGCCTCGACGACGGGGGTCACCTCGGCGAGCAGGGCGAGCAGGCCCTCGTAGGTGTCCGCGCCGAAGGCCTCCGCCGCTCGCTCGGCGGGGTGGAAGCGCACATACAGCACATGCGGTTGCTCATTGCTCGGTCGCGGAGTCATCCCGCGCTCCCTGGGCTGGAGTGCCACAGCTTGCGGCCGGTGGCGGCCTGTTCGCCCGCGGGCCGGAGGTCGGCCCACGGGTGCATGGCGTAGCCGGTGGGCAGGTGGATGCGGCGCCCGGAGTCACCGCCGGGCTCGCTCCCGGCTTCGGCGTCCGCGCCGGCGGGGGCACCGGCGGGGGCACCGGGTTCCGGCTCCGCCCGGCCCGCGCCCGCGAGTTCGGCGGCGACCGCCTCCAGGCCGCCCTCGCGCCGGAGTTCGGCCAGCTCGGCGAGGTTCCAGACCGCCGAGCCCACGACGCTGAGGCTGCGCGGCCCGCGCCGCTGGACCACGCCGCGCACCAGCAGCAGCCAGGAGTGGAAGACGGTGTGCGCGCACGCGGCGTGGCTGTCGTCGAAGAAGGCGCAGTCGACCAGCCCCGTGCCGTCGTCGAGCGTGGTGAAGATGACGCGCCGCCCCGAGCGGATCGGCGGGGTCTGGGTGGCGGCCTTGGCCCCGGCGACCAGCACGGTCTCGCCGTGCCGCGCCTCGCGCAGCCGTTTGGCCGGGACCGCGCCCAGCTCCTCCAGGAAGGCCCCGTGGTCGCCCATCAGATGGCGCGAGACGTCCATGCCGAGGATGCCGAGCTCGGCGCCGAGGCGTTCGTCCGCGTCGAGGTCGGGCAGTCCGGCGGGGGCGGGCGGCGCGGTCTCGGCCAGCGGGAGCTGGCCCTCACCGGTGCCGTCGCGCCGGGCGCCCCGCTGCTGCCGGTGCAGTTCGGCGATCTGGAGCAGCAGGTCGCGGCGGCCGGTGCCGAACGCGTCCAACGCGCCGACCTGGGCGAGCCGTTCGGCGACCGGCCGCCCGGGGTGGGCGCGCCGCCACAGGTCCTGGAGCGAGGAGTACGGCTGTCCGGCCGCGATCCGCGCGGTCTCGGCCTCGCTGATGCCGTGAACATCGCTCAGCGCGAGCCGGATCCCGAAGTCCGCGCCCGTCGCCCCGGCCGACCGCCCGGCCGGATCTCCGCCCGACCCCCTGGCCGGATCCCCGCCTGACCCTCCATTACCAGACATCAGTTCGATTCGATAATCCGCGCCCGACCGGTTCACATCCAGCGGCAGAATCGGCACCCCGCGCCGCCGCGCGTCCGCCAGCAGCAGCCGCTTCGGGTACATCCCGGGGTCGTGGGTGAGCACCCCCGCGTAGAAGGCCGCCGGGTGGTGCGCCTTGAGCCAGGCGGACTGGTAGGTCGGCACCGCGAAGGCCACGGCGTGCGCCTTGCAGAAGCCGTACGACCCGAACGCCTCCACGATCTCCCAGGTGCGCTCCAGCACCTCCGGCCGGTAGCCGCGGTTCGCCGCCTCCGCGTGGAACCAGGCCCGCACCCGCCCCTGCCGCTCGGGGTTGGACAGCGCGCGCCGCGCCTCGTCGGCGAGGTCCCGCTCGCAGCCGGTCATGATCGACAGGATCTTGATGATCTGCTCGTGGAAGACGACCACGCCATAGGTCTCGCGCAGCGCGTCCTCCAGGTCCGGATGCGGATAGCGGGGCGGCTTGCGGCCGTGCCGCGCCTCGATGAAGGGGCGCACCATGTCGGCCGCGACCGGGCCGGGGCGGAACAGCGAGATGTCGACCACGAGGTCGTGGAAGGAGGTGGGCTGAAGCCGGCCGAGGAGATCGCGCTGGCCGGGCGACTCGATCTGGAAGCAGCCGAGCGTCTCGGTGGAGCGGATCAGGTCGTAGGTCGCCGGGTCGTTCGGCCGCACCACCTCGGGGTCGTCCAGGTCCAGCGGCCGGCCCGTGGCCCGCGCCACCTCCGCGGCCGCGTGCGCCATCGAGGACTGCATCCGCACCCCGAGGACATCGAGCTTGAGCAGCCCGAGATCCTCGACGTCGTCCTTGTCGAACTGCGACATGGGGAAGCCCTCGCCGCTGGTGGGCACGACGGGCGTACGGGCCCGCAGCCCGGCGTCGGAGAGCAGCACCCCGCAGGGGTGCATGGCGATGCCGCGGGGCAGCCCGTCCAGCGCCTCGACCAGCTCCCAGAGCCTGCCGTAACGTTCCTGCTCGGCGGCCACCGCGCGCAGCTCGGGCAGTTCGGCGAGTGCCGCGCGCGCGTCGCGGGCGCGGATGTGCGGGAAGGACTTGGCGAGCCGGTCCACCTCGGCCGGGTCCATGCCGAGGGCCGCGCCCACGTCCCGTACGGCGTGGCGCACCCGGTAGGTCTCGGGCATCGAGACGGTCGCGACCCGCTCCGCCCCGAAGCGGTCGAAGATCGCGCGGTAGACCTCCAGGCGGCGCGCGGACTCGACGTCGATGTCGATGTCGGGCAGCGCGGCCCGCCGCACCGACAGGAAGCGCTCCATCAGCAGCCCGTTCGCGACGGGGTCGGCGTGCGCGATGCCGAGCAGGTGGTTGACGAACGAGCCCGCGCCCGAGCCGCGGGCGGCCACCCGGATGCCGAGCGTGCGGGTGTCGTCGACGACCTGGGCGACGGTGAGGAAGTACGAGGCGAAGCCGAGCCGCTCGATGGTGCGCAGCTCGTTCTCCAGCCGCCCCCACCGCTCGTGGTCGCGGTCGTAGCCGCGCAGCACCATGGCGGCGTCGCAGCGCGAGCGCAGCACCCGCTCGGCGCTCCGGTGCCCTGCCCCGACCAGATGCGGCTCGGGGAAGTGGATGCTGCCGAGGCCGATGTGGTCCTCGGGGTCGACGCGGCACTCGGCGGCGGTGCGCTCGGTCTCCTCCAGCAGCCGGTACGCGGCGTCCCGCCGCCATCCCGCGGCCTCCGCGATCTTCTCGGCGATCCGCGCCATGTCCCGCGGGCCCTTGAGCCAGCGCTCGCCGCTGTCGAGCGCCGCGGGGTCGCGCGGGTCGATCGGGACCAGCCTGCGGGCGGCGTCCAGCACATCGGCGACCGGGCCCTGCTCCGGGTCGGCGTACCGTACGGCGTTGCTCAGCACGGCCCGTACGCCCTGGTCGGCGGCGAAGCCGACGGTACGGGCGGCGAGCCGCAGCGAGCCGGGGCCGGTGCCGGTACGGCCGTGCCACGCGGCCTCCAGGCGCAGCGCGTCGCCGAACAGCTCGCGCCAGGGGGCGATCAGCTGCTCGGCCCGGTCGGGCCGCCCGGCGGCCAGGGCCCGGCCGACGTCGGAGTCCGGGCCGAGGAGCACGGTGAGCGGGGCGAGGGCGGTGGCGCCGCCGCCGCTTTCGAGGTCCGGCCAGTGCAGCAGGGGGTGCGCGGCGCCGCCCGGGCGGGCTCCCGCGTGGGCTTCGGTATGGGTTCCGGCGCGGGTTTCCGCGTGAGCCCCCGCGCGGGTTTCCGCGTGGGCGGCGGAGACCAGCCCGCACAGCGCGGCCCAGCCTGCCGCGCCGTCCCGCGCGAGGAACACCGCGCGGGGCGCGGACTCGTCGATGAACGCCCCGCCGCGCACCGGCGTGCGCCGCCGGACCGTACGCCCCGGCTCCGGGGACCGCGCCAGTACGGCGAGGTCCACCCCGAAGAGCGGCCGCACCCCCGCGGCCGCGCTCGCCTTGGCGAACCGGACCGCCCCGGCGAGGCCGTCGCGGTCGGTCAGCGCGATCGCGTCCATGTCGCGCTCGGCGGCACGCTGAGCCAGCCGCTCCGGGTGGGCGGCCCCGTACCGCATGGAGAACCCGGAGGCGGTGTGCAGATGCGTGAACCCTGGCATCCACACCTCCCACTGCTGTGTCGCACCCCCCGCCGTCCCTGCTCACCACGCGGCGGAGCCGCACGAGTGCGGCCCCCGACCCCACCTTAAACCAATTCTCGAACACTCGTGCGAAATGGAGCGCCTCCCGCGTGACCTGCGGAAATGACACCTCTCCCTCTTCACCATAAAGGACTAAAACCCCAATAACCCCATAACGCGCAATGGCTTGCCCATACCGGCCCGGTGGCCGACCGCGTAAGGTCACCGCCATGACCGACCGACCCGGCAACCCCACGGAATCCGGTGACGGCAGCCTGCTCGGCCTGCTGCGGGAGCAGCGCACCGGCGCGCTCGTCACCCTCAAGCGCGACGGCCGCCCCCAGCTGTCGAATGTCGCCTTCGCCTACGACCCCGCGGCGCACCTCATCCGCATCTCGGTCACGGACGGCCGCGCCAAGACCCGCAATCTGCGCCGTGATCCGCGCGCGAGCTTCTACGTCACCAGCGGTGACCGCTACTCCTACCTGGTCGCCGAGGGAGACGCCGAGCTGACCCCGGTCGCGGCCGACCCCCACGACGCCACCGCCGACGAGCTGGTCGAGGTCTACCGCGCCGTCGCGGGCGAGCACCCGGACTGGGAGGAGTTCCGCGCGGCGATGGTCGCCGAGGGGCGGCTGGTGGTGCGGCTGCGGGCCCAGCGGGCGTACGGGTGGGGCCGGGAGAGCGGCCCGCTGAGCGGCCCGCTCGACGACTAGCCCACGGCCGGGGGGCCTTGACGCCTGCGGCGGACTCCCCTCCCCGCCCCTTCCCACAACTGGGGCTCCGCCCCGGACCCCAGGGTCCGGGGTCCGGGGTCCGGGGTCCGGGCCCCGGGCCCCAGGGGCCGGAAGCCCCTGCCCCGCGGCGGAGCCGCGCATCGGCACCCCCGGGCAGATTCGCCGGACACGGCCTGGCCAGGCCGTGTCCACGGCGGCCGCGGGGGGCTTCGCCCCTGGGCCCCCAGGGGGGGCCGGGCTCCGCCGCCCTACGGGCGCAGGATGAGCTTGCCCCGGGTGTGACCGGTCTCGCTCTGCTCGTGGGCCTTCGCGGCGTCGGCGAGCGGGAAGCTCTGGGCGATGAGCAACCGCAGCCGGCCGGCGGCGGCGAGTCGGGCGTGGTCGGCGAGGGCCTCGGCGGAGCGGTCGCCGCCTCCGGAGAAGGTGACACCGAGATCCGCGGCCTGGGCGTCGGCGATGGTGACGATGCGGTCGGTCGTCCCGCCGCGCAGCTCGATCGACACGGGCAGGGCCCCTTGACCCGCCGCGTCGTAGACGGCGTCGATGCCGCCCGGGGCGGCGGCGCGGACCCGGTCGGCGAGGCCCTCGCCGTAGGCGACGGGGATGGCGCCGAGCGAGCGCAGATAGTCGTGGTTGGCGGGCGAGGCGGTGCCGATGACCGTGGCGCCCCGGGCCACGGCGAGCTGGACGCCGACTGCCCCGACCGCGCCGGCGGCCCCGTGCAGCAGCAGGGTCTCGCCGGCCGTCAGCTGAAGGAGGTCGAGGACGCGCGCCGAGGTCTCGGCGGCCACGGGCAGCGCGGCGGCCGACTCCCAGTCGAGATCGGCCGGTTTGGGGGCGACGACGGTGGCCAGGGCGTATGTGGCGTAGGCCCCGCTGTCGGTCCAGCCCAGCACCTCGTCGCCCACGGACAGTCCGGTGACCCCGGCACCGATCTCGTCGACGACCCCGGACGCCTCCTGGCCGGGGATCACCGGGAACTCGGCGGGGCCCATCTGGGGCATCCAGCCACGGCGGATCTTGTAGTCGAGGGGGTTCACGGCCGCGGCCATGACCTTAAGCCGGACCTGCCCGGGGCCGGGGTGCGGCTCCGCCATCTCCTTGAGCCGCAGCACCTCGGGGCCGCCGTACTCCTCGTAGACGATCGCCTTCATATCTCTCACTCCAGGAATTCGCGGATTCGGATCAGGATTCGGATCAACAGCTCCATGCTCGGACCTGGCCGAAAGACCAGGCAGGACGCGGAGCGGGCCGATGACGCCGGCGGCCATGGACCTCACCGCCGCGGTGGAGGTGCGCAGGGCGCCCCCCGACCAGATTCCGCCGCGCCTGCCCGCCGCGCTCGCCGAGGTGATTCCGCACCGCGCGGTGGCCGAGCCGTCCAGCGATCCGGCCACCGCGCACCGGGAGCGGATGGCCTCGGAGGCCGCGCCGGGGCCGCTGGTCCAGTCGCGGGCGACGGCCGCGGCGCAGGCCGTGCCCTGCTCGGCGTGTTGCGCAGGCGCGAGCTGGACGACCCGACCGCCCGGGCCCGGGCGGTCGACCCGGCCGACGCCGCCCCGGTGGATTCCGGTCGAGCCGATCCGGCCGGGGCCGGACCCCGCCACGCGGTCCCGGCCAGGCCACCTTCGCGCGCTCCCGGGCAACGCGCTTTCCCCGCGCAACAATGAGCCACCGAATGATTACGTGTTGCGACCGGAACTGATCGATCGGTGTGCGTCCCTGACATGCATCGCGCAGGACTCCGTCCGGTATCCGCAACCACGAGCAAGGGAGTGTTCGAAATGCGGAGAACCGCAGGGGCGATCGCTCTGGGCGCCGCCCTGACCTTCAGCAGCGTGGCGGGAACGGGAGCCGGCGGCGTCGCGAGCGCCGCGCCCGCACAGCCGAGGAGTCAGTACCCGCCCTCGGCGCTGGTGCTCAGCTACGCGGAGGGGGAGGACTCGGGCTCGGCCCCGGTGCGCCGCGCGGTGACGCTGAGCTGCGCCCCCGCCCCGACCGGCACCCATCCGACGGCCCGCCGGGCCTGCGCCGAACTGCGCGCGGTCGAGGGTTCGTTCCGGGCGCTGACGGCCAGGACGGAGTCCGGCCGGGTCTGCACGCGGGAGTGGCGCCCGGTCACCGTCACCGCGGAGGGGGTCTGGGAGGGCAGCCGGGTCTGGTACGAGCACACCTTCCCGAACCCCTGCTTCAAGAACTCCGTCCGGAGCCAGGTGTTCGAGTTCTGAGCGCGTTCAGTGCTTCGGCGGGGCCCCGGACACCATCGCGGTGTCCGGGGCCCCGCCCCGTCAGCCCGTCGGCCCGTCAGCCGATCTCGGCTCCGTACGCCTGGAGCGCCTCCGGAACCGGCTGGAAGAAGGTCTCCCCGCCCGAGGAGCAGTCGCCGCTGCCGCCCGAGGTCAGCCCCAACGCGGTGTCGTCCGCGAACAGCGAGCCGCCGCTGTCGCCGGGCTCCGCGCACACGGTGGTCTGGATCAGCCCCTCGACCGTGCCCTCCTGGTAGTTGACCGTCGCGTCGAGGGCGGTGACCTCACCGTCGTGCACCTGGGTCGTGCTGCCGCTGCGCCGCACCTGCTGGCCGACCGTCGCCTCACCGGCCTTGGTGATGGCCTGCGCGCCGCCGTCGTAGAGGTCCACCTCGCTCGGGTGCGCGGTCTCACCGGTGTACTTGACCAGGCCGTAGTCGTTGCCGGGGAAGCTGCTGCCCGCGTTGGCGCCGATCTCCGCGCCGCCCTGCGTTTCCGACCAGCTGCTGATCGCCTCGGTGCAGTGACCGGCGGTCAGGAAGTACGGCTCGCCGTCCTTGACGACGTTGAAGCCCAGCGAGCAGCGCCCGCCCTGGCCCCAGATGGCGTCGCCGCCCGCGATGAACGTCCGGTACGTCCCGGCCGAACGCCTCACCTCGACCTTGCCGCCGAGCCCGTCGGCCACCTCGTTCAGCCGGTCGAGACGGGCTCCGCGGACCGTGCTGTCCGCCGTGACGACGACCTTGTCGGTCCGTGGGTCGACCGACCACGCGGTGCCGGGAATGGCCGCCTTGTTCTTCAGAACCGCGCGCGCCTCGCCGAGCTGCGCCAGCGAGTACTTGACCAGCCTGGCCTCGGCCCCGGCCGCGCGGACCCGGCCCGCGGCCGCCTGGTCCAGGACGTTGACCACCAGCTTCTTCGCCTCGGCGTCGTAGTACGCCCCGGCCGCGCCGCCCTCGAGGGCGGAGGTCAGGGCGGCCGCCGTCTTCCCGGCCTCGGCGGCGGAGAGCGAGGAGGGGGGCGGCGGCGGGGTGGGGGCGGCGTTGGCGGTCTGTAGGGAGAGGGCCCCGGTGGTGAGGGCGACGGCGGCGGTGACGGTGACGGCCACGCGGCGCCGAGATATGCGTCGGTGCTTCAACTCAGGCCTCCTGTGGGGGGTTGGGCCCGGCGGTGAGGTACGACGGGCCCGGAGGACTCATGGCACAGGCGCGCCTGCCCGCATGGGGGCGCGTCCATGCCAAATCGCGCCGATGAGTATTCCGGGGTGCGCGGGGCGCGTACAAGGTCGCGTACGCGTCGCGCGGAAGATCATGGAAATGCGCCCCTGGCGCGGGGAACGGCTGTGCGTGCGCACAGCCGTTCGCGGTCTCTCCCCCACCGGGCCGGGGGCTCAGGGGTCAGCCTCGGCCGGTCATGGCCCCGGGGCTCGCCTCCGCCCGCGGCTCACGGCGCGGGCGCTTCTCGGACGCCTCCACCGGCTCGGACGGCTCCACCGGCTCAGGCGGCTCGACCGGCTCGGAACGCTCGGGTGTCTCGACCAGCCCGGGCGCACCCGTGGACGCCTCGCCGACGGGCAGGCTCGCGGCCTGGTGTTCCGGGGGTGGCGGGGGGCCGTCGGGGTGGGCCGGCTCCGGGCTCCGTTCGAGGAATCGCAGCAGCTCAACCGGGATGGGCAGGACCAGCGTGGAGTTCTTCTCGGCGGCCACCGCCATCACGGTCTGGAGCAGCCGCAGCTGTAGCGCGGACGGCGATTCGGACATCTGCGCCGCCGCCTCCGCCAGCTTCTTCGACGCCTGAAGCTCCGCGTCCGCGTTGATGACGCGGGCCCGCCGCTCCCGGTCGGCCTCGGCCTGGCGGGCCATGGAGCGCTTCATGGTCTCCGGCAGCGAGACGTCCTTGATCTCCACCCGGTCGATATGCACACCCCACCCCACGGCCGGGCTGTCGATCATGAGCTCCAGGCCCTGGTTGAGCTTCTCGCGGTTGGACAGCAGATCGTCCAGGTCGCTCTTGCCGATGATCGAGCGCAGCGAGGTCTGGGCCATCTGGGAGACCGCGAAGCGGTAGTCCTCGACCTGGATGATCGCGTCCGCCGGGTCCACGACCTTGAAGTAGACGACCGCGTCGACCCGCACGGTCACATTGTCCCGGGTGATGCCCTCCTGGGCCGGCACGGGCATGGTCACGATCTGCATGTTCACCTTGCGGAGCCGGTCGAAGCCCGGAGCGATCATCGTGAACCCGGGGGGCCGGATCGCCGACCGCAGCCGGCCGAGCCGGAAGACCACGCCCCGCTCGTACTGCTTGATCACACGCGCCGCCGCCATCGCGTAGACAGCCCCACACGAGACCACGACCGCGCCTGCTGCCACAAGCTCCTCGACCATCACGGCCACCTGCCTGCCGTATCGCGAGCAATGCCCCGTCTGGGGCGCTGTTGTCCACGATAGTCCCCGCATCGACGCACCGGGGAGGGTCACGAGGGAACCCCCGCCCGGCGGGCCGGGCGGGGGTCACGGGGCTCAGCCGGAGGACCGGCCGCGGGTCGGTACCGAGCGTGGGGTTCGGTACCGGCCGTGGATCAGTAGACGCTCACTCCGTAGGCGTTCAGCGCCTCGACGACCGGCTGGAAGAAGGTCGTGCCGCCGGAGGTGCAGTTGCCGCTGCCGCCGGAGGTGAGGCCGAGGGCGGTGGAGCCGGCGTACAGCGGGCCGCCGCTGTCGCCGGGCTCGGCGCACACGGTGGTCTGGATCATGCCGTAGACGATGTCGCCGTTGCCGTAGTTCACGGTGGCGTTCAGCGCGGTGACCCGCCCGCTGTGGGTGCCGGTGGTGGAGCCGCGCCGGGTGACCGTCTGGCCCACGGTGGGGTTGGCGGCGCTGGTGATGTCCTGGCCGCCGACGGTGCCCTCGGGGGTCACCGAGCCGCTGTACCGGACCAGACCGTAGTCGTTGGTCGGGAAGCTGGAGCCGGCCGTCGGGCCGATGGTCGTGGTGTGACCGGAGTTCGACCACCAGGTGCCCGCGCCGTCGGTGCAGTGACCGGCGGTGACGAAGTAGTTGGCTCCGCTGCTGTTGCGCACGTTGAAGCCGAGGGAGCAGCGCCAGCTACTCGCGTAGATCGCGTCTCCGCCGGAGATCAGCTTGTTGATCTTGCCCGGGGTGCGCTTGACCTCGATGGCGTCGGCGTTCGCGCCGGCGGTGCTCTTGATCTTGGATATCTCGGCCTGCGAGACGGTGCTGTCGGCGGTGACGACAAGAGTGTTGGTCGCCTTGTCGACATACCAGGCGGTGCCCGCGACATCGGCCTCGAGGACGGCGCTGCCGGCCGCCTTCGCCTCGGCCGCGGTGAACTTGGGGGACGCGTCGTTACCGGCGTAGGCGGCGGGCGCGGCGAGCGCCGTGCCGGCCACCAGGGCCGAGGTGGCGGCGAGCAGCCCGAGGCGTCTCGCGTGCTTGTTGTGGGGGGCGTTGCGCTTGATCCTCAACTCTTCCTCCGCAGGAATCGGGGGTCCGCTTGGGTGGGCAGGCCCGTGAGGCGCAGTCATCGAGCACGTCGACCCGGGTTTCCGACGTGCCCCTGACAAGCGCTTCCGGAAGTATTCGTGGAGTCAACCGCAGCGCGCAAGAGGACAATTGAAAAAGTCACCAGCACAAATCGCATGGCCCCGGCGGCTTCCGGCCACCGGGGCTGTGCACCCATCCCCTCGGGTACCTGGTACGACGAGTGATCGGGGGATCAGGTTCCACTCCGGGCCCACGACTTCGCCCCGGGGCGCGCGAGCCCCAGATGTTCGCGCAGCGTGGTGCCCTCGTACCGGGTCCGGAACGCACCGCGCTCCTGGAGCAGCGGGACGACGCGGTCGACGAACTCGTCGAGCCCGCCGGGGGTCAGATGCGGCACGAGGATGAAGCCGTCGGCGGCCCCGGCCCGTACGAAAGCGGCCATCTCCTCGGCGACCGCCCCCGGGGTGCCGATGAAGGACTGCCGTCCGGTGACCTCGATGACGGTCTGCCGGATGGACAGCCCCTTCTCCTCCGAGAGCGCCCGCCACTTGGCGGCCAGGGCGAGCGGATCGCCGTGGCGCACCCGGCCCTGGACGATCCCGGAGTCGGGGTCCGGGTCGATGTCCGGGAGCGGCCCGTCCGGGTCGTATCCGGACAGATCGACGCCCCAGATCTGCTCCAGGGCGAGGATCGCGGTCTGCGGGGAGACCTGCTGCCGGCGGATCCCGGCGGCCTTCTCCCGGGCCTCGGCCGCGGTGTCGCCGAGCACGAAGGTCACCCCGGGCATGATCTTCAGGTCCTGGTGAGCGCGGCCGTAGCGGGCCAGCCGCCGCTTGACGTCGGCGTAGAAGGCGCGGCCGGCCGCCAACGTGCCGTGCCGGGTGAAGATGATGTCGGCGGCGGACGCGGCGAACTCGCGGCCCTCGCCGGAGTCCCCGGCCTGGATGATCACGGGGTGGCCCTGGGGGCCGCGCTCCACCCCGAACCGCCCCGAGATCCGGAACTGCGGCCCGGTGTGGACGACGGTGCCGGGGGTGCCGCCGTCCGGCCAGGAGTCCCACAGCTCGCGCGCCGTGGCGACGAACTCGGCGGCCCGGGTGTAACGGTCGGCCCGGTCCAGATAGCCGCCGCGCCGGAAGTTCTCGCCGGTGAAGGCGTCGGAGGAAGTCACCACGTTCCAGGCGGCGCGGCCGCCGCTGAGGTGGTCGAGCGAGGCCAGCCGGCGGGCGAGTTCGTACGGCTCGTTGAAGGTCGCGTTGACGGTGGCGGCCAGGCCCAGCCGCTCGGTCACGGCGGCCAGCGCGTTCAGCACCGTGATCGACTCCGGTCGGCCGACCACGTCGAGGTCGTGGATGCGGCCGTTGTGCTCGCGCAGCCGCAGCCCCTCGGCCAGGAAGAAGAAGTCGAACAGACCGCGCTCGGCGGTGCGCGCCAGGTGCTCGAAGGAGGAGAACTCGATCTGGCTCCTGGACCGGGGGTCCGCCCAGACGGTGGTGTTGTTGACGCCGGGGAAGTGCGCGGCCAGGTGCATCGTGTGCGCCGTCCCGTCGCTCATCGGACCGCCTCCCTCGGCTGTGCGTACCGGTTGGCCGGGCGGGTCAGGCCCAGGTGGTCGCGGAGTGTGGTGCCCGGGTAGAAGGTGCGGAAGAGTCCGCGGTGCTGAAGCAGGGCCACCGTGCCGTTGACGAACCGCTCCAGGTCGCGGCGCGGTACGGCGGGGGTGATGTGGAAGCCGTCCGCGGCCCCCGCGCCGTGCCAGCGCGCGATCAGCTCCGCGAGGTCGACCGGGCCCCCGCGGTACAGCGGAAGCCCGGCCGTCCGCGCCGCGAGCGGGCCGCTGGGCGGCGGCAGTTCGGCGGCCGGCTCGCCGTCGGACAGGTCGACCGCGACGGCGGCGAGCACGGTGAGCGCGTCCTCGTCGCGGCCGTATCCCGCGGCGCGCCGCCGCAGCTCCTCGCGGATCGCGCGGGCCGCCTCCGGGCCGGTGGCCCTGACGTACGCCACATCGGCGTGGCGGGCCGCGGTCGGCCGGGCCACGGGGTCGGTGGCGTCGACCGCGACGACCGGGTGGCCCTGCGGCGGCCTGGGCACGATGGACGGGCCGCGCACGCTGAACCGGGCGGACTCGAAGTCGATGTAGTGCAGCTTGTCGCGGTCGATGAAGCGGCCCGTGGCCACGTCGCGGATCTCGGCGTCGTCCTCCCAGCTGTCCCACAGCCGGGCGGCGACGTCCGCGACCTCCCCCGCCTCCTCCCACAGCTCCTCGGCGGGGGCCGCGGCGCGGCGGCCGATCAGCCGGGCCTCCGCCTCGGTCGTCGACACCTCGGCCCGCCAGCCCGCCCGGCCGCGGCTGACCCAGTCCAGGGTGGCCACGGCGCAGGAGAGGTGGAACGGCTCGGTGTGGGTGGTGGTGACGGTCGGCACCAGGCCGATCCGCCCGGTGTCGGGCGCCACGCGGGAGAGCACCGCGAGCGCGTCGAGCCTGCCCCGCCCCTCCCCCGGCGGGCCCAGCGAGTCGTCCAGGGTGACGAAGTCGAGCCTGCCGCGCTCGGCCAGGCGCGCGAGCTCGACGAAGTACGGCGCCCGGTACTGCCCGGTGCCGTCGATGGCGGCGGCCAGGTGGAGCAGCCGGGGCCGGGGCGCGGGGCGCGGTTCGGGGGGTGGCTGGGATACGGCCATGGTCAGGGGCCTTCCTGGGGGCGTCGAGGATGCGGTGGGCGCGCGCTCAGGCGGTGAGCTGGGCGGCGTGGTGTGGCGAGAGGGGGCGGAGCAGTGACAGCAGGGCGCGCGCCGTCGCGTCGTTCTGGCGGAAGGCGGGCGCGTTCGTACGGGGCCGGGCGAAGCCCCCGGAGGCGCGGGCGTCGGTGTGCGGGCCGAGCGCGAAGCGGCGCGGGTGGGGGCGGCCGGCCCGGTCCAGGATCCGGGCGTCGTCGGGGCTGACGGCGAGCAGCCCGGCCGGCGTTGCGGCCGCGCCGTCCCGGTGCAGCGAGCGCAGCAGCGGGTCGCGGCTGCGGTTCACGGTCGGATCGGGCAGCCGGGCCTCGACCAGCACGCGGGCCTCCACCCCCGGGCCCGGCACCCCGGCGCCGCTCGCCCGGAAGACCTTGCGCAGCGGGTCGGGGGCCACCCGCGTCTCCGGGCCGAGGAAGCGCACCACGCCGGCGCGAGAGAGCGCGAGCAGTTGGCGCAGCCGGGGGCCCGGCGGGCCGGAGGCGAGATAGCTGAAGAAGCCGTGCCACTGGCCGCCGATGTCACCGAGCCGGATCAGCTGGCCGTATACGGACAGCAGGGCGTGGAAGACCGCGAGGTCGGGGCTGTGCGCGGGGTCGTGGCGGCGGGCGAGGTCGGCCTCGATGTGCGCGCGCAGATCCCGCTGGAGGGCCTCATGGCCGTCGAACCGCCGCCCGGCCAGGGGCCGGTCGAGGGCGTCGAGGTCGAGCCGGTCCGCCGGGTCGGGGACGGCGGCGGCGGCCAGGGCGAGCAGTTCGGGGCCGCCGGGCGGGCAGGCGGCGTACGTCTCCTCGAAGTCGGGCCAGGGCATGGCCGTGCGCTCCGGGTGGGCGGTGAACAGCCGGTGGTAGTGGGCGAAGCCGAGCTCCTTGGCGATCAGCGGCAAGATGTCGCGGCGGTAGTCGGGGCGGCCGGGTTGCCGCAGCAGCTCCTCGACCTGGGCCGGCCCGAAGAAACGGGGCAGCGGCGGGCGTTCGCCCCACCACCGGTAGCCGATCTTGGAGCGGTACGGGACGCCGCGCCGCGAGCCGACGTGGAGCACGGGCTCGCGGCCGGAGGGCCGGTACGTCAGCTCCCCGGTGCCGTCGCCCCGCTCGTCGTAGCGCCCGCCGCGCCCCTCGGTGAGCAGCACCATCAGGTCGATGAAGGCGAGCCCGAAGCCGCGCACGATGACCGGCTCGCCGGGGCGCAGCCGGCTCAGATCGCTGTCGGCGGTGAACTCCGGGGGCAGGTGCACGAGCCCGTGTCCGGCGGCGAAGGCGGTGAGCGCGCGCTGTTCCGGTTCGGGTTCGGCGTCGAGGTGGCCGAGGGCGAGCACCACGGCGTCGGCGGCGAGCGGGGTGGCCCGCCCCTCCAGCCACACCTGCTGCACACCGTCGCGCGGTCCGGTGATCCGTACGGCGCGGCACTGGTGCCGGTGGACCGTGACGGCGGGCGGCAGGGCGGCCACCGACCGCTCGTGTGCCCAGGCCAGATAGGCGCCCTGGAGCCTTCTGCTGGCGAAGCCGCCGCCGGTCAGCGCGGCGGCCTCGGCGGCGAGTTCGGGGGACAGCTCGGGGGCGGGGCCGTCGGGGAGCGCCCCGGAGCGGACGTGCTCCGCCCATTCGGCGAGGGAGGGGCCGGGGCGGAGCGGCCCCTCGCACTCGACGGTGTCGTCCGTGAACAGGGTGACGTCCTCGGCGATGGAGTTCATCCACAGCAGCGGGGACTGGTCCGGGCGCCAGATCCGGCCGCCGCCGGGCGGGTGCGGATCGACCAGGTGCAGATCGAGCGGGGCCGTGGCGCCGTACAGCTCGGGGGCGTTGGCGGCGAGGCGCTCCACGAGGCCGGTGCCGCGGGGGCCCATGCCGACGATCACTAGGGCGGGGGGTCGGGAGGAAGGCGAGTCCGGACGCACGGACATGCGGAAGGCTCCGTCGGTTCGTGAGCGAACACGCCACTGGCCTTCACACCCGGCCGCGCCCCTCAGCACGGCCTGTCGCCGAGGCTAAGCCGTCCCCACGACCCGTTGTCAAGGCCGTCCGCACTGTGAACGGCGCGTCTCACGGCCAGTTGACGCGGAACCGGATGGCTGTTCCACTTGGGCCATGCAGCCACGTCAGCGACTGATCACGCGCGGACACATCGACTTCGGTCGGGTGTGGTCCGCGTCCTGTTCGGGTTCCTGTACGGGCTGACCGCCGCCTCCGCCTCTCCCGGCGTTCCGAGGCCCTGACCTGCCGCCTTCCGACCGTCCCGGTCCGCCGCGGCCTCCCCGAAAACCCCTGGGTTCACGCCGTACGCGCCTTCACCCACACCTCAGCGCTCTCCCCCTCCCCTCGCGCTTCCAGCTTCCCGTCCGGCAACCCTGCCCGGCAGTCCCCGCCCAGCAGTCCCCGTCTAGCAATCGCAGCCGCAGTCGCAGCCGTCACAGCAGTCGCAGCTACAGCAGTTTCCACAGCAATCGCAGCAGTCACAGCAGTCGCTACAGTCATCGCACTTGTGGCACCAGCCCTCGCGCGGCTCACCGCTCCACGGGTCGTGGTACGGGTCCTTGCAGCACACCTGGCAGGTGCAGAAGAGCCCGGCCCACACCGCGCATCCGGCTATCAACCCGCGCCGCCTGCGGTTCGGCGGCTCGGGCGGGGTACCGGGGCCGCCCGGGCCCGGCCCGTAAGGGTTGTTGATCCACGGCGACTGCGGCGGCGGTGCGCCCTGCGCGGCGTGCGGGGCGTGCGAGTCGTGCGCGGTGGACGGCCCGTGCGAGCAGCTGGTCGTGCCGAACGCCCGGTCCACCGCGCGCCCCAGCTCATGCGCCAGCAGGACGTGCGCGAGCTTGCCGTTCTCGAACTCCACGTCGCGCAGCGCCAGCCGCACCCCGTGCACCGCGTCGTCGCACAGCCTGCGCACCTCGGCCAGGTCCGCCCCGGTGGCCGTGATCGGGTTCCAGGCCCCGGACTCGGCGTCCTCGGCCAGGTCCTCCACCGCGTCCAGCAGATGCGCGAGCCGCCCGAAGAGCCGCCCCGCCTCCTCCAGCGGCACCCGGTTGCCGGGGCGTCCGGCCAGCACGGCGGTGTGTCCGAAGGCCGCGGCGGTCGCGGTCTCGGTCGGCTCGGTGACGGCCAGCAGCGAGGTGCCCGGGCCCGCGGCCCGCTCTATCCCCTCCTGCCGGTCGACCGCGTCGAGCAGCACGGCCGTGTCGAAGCCGAGTTCCGCGCCGCTGAGCGCACCCGCCCGGTCCCACCCGGCGGCGACCCTGCGGGCGGCCGCGGCGACCGGTCGGCGCGCCAACGCCCCGTCCCCGTCGGCCACATGGTCGCGTATCTTCGCCGAGGCCAGCACCAGGGAGATGGTGGCCGCCAGCCGCGCGCCCTCGCCCTGGGCGACCGACGCGGTCCGCATGCCGCGCAGCGGGCAGGGCCCGGCGGTCCGCCGCCAACCCTCCGTACCCCGCGACTGGGCCTCCACGAGCACCGAGATGACGAGTCCGTCGTAGTTGGTGGCGACCCTCGCGAACTGACCCCGGGCTCCCCGCAACGCGAGGCACAACCCGCACAGATGCGCCATCCACTCAGAGCGCAGTTTCTCCGACAGCCGGTGGCGGCAAGGGCGGATAATGCCAAACAACTTTCTCCCCGTTCACCCATACGTCCCCGGCGTCACCCGTCCGGCCCGGCGGAGTCTACCCATCACCTCGTCAGGGCCTGTCAGCAGGAGGAACTCTGATTCGCCGCCAAGCGTTGTGCACCAGTACCGTCACGAATCCCCTGTGCGGCCGCAATCCACGTGGCACACCTTCCGCATCATGGACGACGATAGAGGACGATAGAGGGGGCAGGTGCAGTACAGAGAGCGGCAGTGAAAGGAGGCGTCCATGGGATCGGTACGCAAGGCGAGTGCCTGGCTTGGCCTCGTCGACGACAGCGATGACGAGCGCTACTACGACGATGACTACGCCGAGGGACCCGAGCCCGGCGACGCCTGGGTGACCGACCCGCGGGTGCGGGTGGCCGACCAGGGCGCGCGGGACGAGGGCACCCGTATCGCCACGGTCACCCCCGAGAGCTTCCGGGACGCGCGCGGCATCGGTGAGATGTTCCGGGAGGGCGTGCCGGTCATCGTCAACCTGACCACCATGGAGCCCGGCGACGCCAAGCGCGTGGTCGACTTCGCGGCCGGGCTGATCTTCGGGCTGCGCGGCTCGATCGACCGCGTGGCCAATCGCGTCTTCCTCCTGACGCCGCCCGACTACGAGGTGCTCAGCGCCAACCGTAACCACGCCACGGGCTTCTTCAACCAGAGCTAGGCAGGCCGCTCACCGGAACGCGTCGAGTCCGGTGAGCGCCTTGCCGAGCACCAGTTGGTGCATTTCCACGGTGCCCTCGTAGGTGAGCACCGATTCCAGATTGGTCGCGTGCCGCATCACCGGGTACTCCAGGGAGATCCCGTTGGCGCCCAGGATCGTCCGGGCCGTGCGGCAGATCTCGATCGCCTCGCGCACATTGTTGAGCTTGCCGAAGCTGACCTGCTCGGGGCGGAGCGTTCCGGAGTCCATGCGCCGCCCCAGATGATGGGCGAGCAATACGCCCTTGTGCAGTTCCACCGCCATATCGGCGAGCTTGGCCTGGGTGAGCTGGAAGCCGCCGATGGGCCGGCCGAACTGCTCGCGGGACCGGGAGTAATCCAGCGCCGCCTCGAAACAGGCCCGGGCCGCGCCCATCGCGCCCCAGACGATGCCGTAACGGGCGTGGCTCAGACAGCTCAGCGGGCCGCGCAATCCGGTGACCTCCGGCAGTACGGCGTCCGCGGGCAGCCGCACCTCGTCCATCACCAGCTCGCTGGTCACCGAGGCGCGCAGCGACCACTTGTGCCGGATCTCGGGGGCCGAGAAGCCGGGGCTGTCCGTCGGCACGGCGAATCCCCGGATGCCCTCGTCCGTCCTGGCCCACACCACGGCGACCCCGGCCACCGAGCCGTTGGTGATCCACATCTTGCGGCCGGTGAGCACCCAGTCCGAGCCGTCCCGCTTGGCGTGGGTGCGCATCGCGGCCGGGTCCGAGCCGTGGTCGGGCTCGGTCAGCCCGAAGCAGCCGATGACCTCGCCCGTGGCCATCCGGGGCAGCCACCGCTCCTTCTGCTCGTCGGAGCCGAAGCGGTGGATGGCGTACATGGCCAGGGAGCCCTGCACGGACACCAGGGAGCGGATCCCGGAGTCGGCGGCCTCCAGTTCCAGACAGGCCAGCCCGTACTGGACGGCGCTCGCGCCCGCGCAGCCGTATCCCGTCAGCGACATGCCGAGCGCCCCGAGGGAGCCGAGCTCGCGGGCCAGCTCCCGGATGCCGGGCAGCTCGCCGCGCTCGTACCAGTCGGCGATGTGCGGCAGGACGCGGTCGGCGGCCCATTGGCGCACGGTGGCGCGGACGGCGAGGTCCTCCGGGGCGAGCAGGTCGTCGATCCCGAGCGGGTCGGTGGGGTCGAACGGCGGCAGGCTGCGGGTGGGGCCCTCGGACATGGTTCGCCTCCGGTTCCGGTGCGGTGCGGTTCGGCTGCGGCTCGCTGCTGCGGGCTGTTCTCTCCCGCAGTGTGATCGTTCCGGTCCGGTCCGACGCTACGGCCGGGTAATCCCCGCCGTCCAGACCGCGCGGGTCCGCCCGCCGGCGGGCCGGGGACCGGGGGTCAGCCGGAGGACTCCGCGCCGACCGCCGCGTGGTCGGGGCGGGGCGCGCGCGGGGCGCCCACGCTCCGCGCCGTGCCGTGGGCTGCTTCGGGGGAAGCATCGGGGGCGGTGTCGGGGGCGGCGGCCGGCTCCGCCTCATGCGCGGTGTCCGCCTCATGCGCGGTGTCCGCCTCATGCCCGGCGTCCGCGTCACGCGCGTCGTCCGACCCGCGCCCGGCGGCCGTGCCGTCGACGTCCTCGTCGGGCGCGCACTCCATCGACTTCGGCAGCCGCAGCGCCGCCAGCGCCCCGACCAGCAGCAGGCCCGCGCTGACCACCAGCGTGACATGCAGACCGTGGACGAAGGACTGCCGCGCCGCCGCGCGCAGCGCCCCGCCCTCCGAGCCGCCGATCCGGTCCGAAACCTTGTAGGCGGCGCCGAGCGACTGGCTCGCGGCCTGCCTGGCGTGCTCCGGAACGCCCTTGGCGGAGGTGACCCCGGGCGCGTAGGCGGCGTTCATGACGCTGCCGAGGAAGGCGATGCCGATGCCGGCGCCGAGCTGGTAGGAGGTCTCGCCGATCGCGGCCGCTCCGCCCGCGGTCTTGACCGACGCCTCGTTGAGCATCGATTCGTAGGCGCCGAAGAGCGTGGTCTCCAGGCCGAAGCCGAGGAAGAGGAAGGCGCCGACCAGGACCCCGGGCCGGTCGGACTGGCCCATGACCACCAGCGACAGCACGGCGGCCGCGGTGAGCGCGAAGCCGAAGGCCACCATGATCCGGGGGCCGAGCCGCTGGAGCATCCGGGACCCGGCGAGCCCGGCGGCCATCGCGGCGAGGGTGAGCGGCAGCAGCCGCATGCCCGTCTCGAGCGGAGTGAGGCCGAGGACGAGCTGAAGGTACTGGGCGGCTATGAGCTCCAGGCCGACGAGCGCGAGCAGCGCGAGCACGATGCAGCCGACGGAGATGCTGAAGGCGCTCCTGGAGAACAGCCGCAGGTCGACGAGCGGGTGCTTGCGGCGGCGCTGGCGGCGTACGAAGAGCGCCAGCAGGACCACGCCGAAGAGGGCCGGGGCGGCGGTGAGGGGCGCCAGCAGGCCGGCGCCGCTGCCCACCCGCTTGACGCCGAAGATCACGCAGAACAGCCCGCAGGCCGCCATGACCGCGCCCAGCACGTCCCAGGGCCCGTCGCGGTCGCCGGTGGACTCCGGCAGCAGCCAGCGGCCGACGGGCAGGGCGACCACCATCAGCGGGATGTTGATGAAGAAGACCGAGCCCCACCAGAAGTGCTCCAGCAGGAAGCCGCCGAGCAGCGGCCCCGCGGCCGCGCCCACCGCGGCCACCGCGCTCCAGACGCCGATGGCCAGGGCCCGCTCGCGGCGGTCCGGGAAGACCTGGCGCAGGATCGACAGCGTCGCGGGCATGATCATCGCGCCGCCGACGCCGAGCAGGGCGCGGGCCACGATGAGGATCTGCGGGGTGGCGGCCATGGCGGCGAGCGCCGAGGCCGCGCCGAAGAGGGCGTAGCCGAGCAGCAGGACCCGGCGGCGGCCGACCCGGTCGCCGAGCGTCCCGAAGAGGATCAGCAGGGAGGCGCAGACCAGCGGGTAGGCGTCGACGATCCACAGCAGCTCGATCGCGCCCGGCCGCAGGTCCTCGGAGACGGCGGGAACCGCGACGTGCAGGACGGTCGCGTCGACCGCGACGAGCAGCAGGCTGACGCAGAGCACGAGGAGCACGACCCAGCGGTTGGACCCGCCCGACGCGTCGGTGCCGCGCCATTGCCGGGGAACGCCGGCCGTCCGTCGATCGCCGGCAGTGGTCGTCCCGGACATAAACCGCACCTCCCTGTCGTGCGCTCGCGGCCCCTCGGGCGCGGGATGTCGCATGCTGAAGACGTCCGGCGACCCGGCGGCGAGGGCGAGTGGATGGTCAGCGTACGCGAGTCGTCACGCGGGCCGTGTGGCCCATCCCATGTTGAGACCCACGTCGCAGGGGTGAACGCAGGCGTACGTTCCGGTGTCCCCCATTTGTCCCTCCCGTCATCCCGCGCCGCCCCCGACGCATCCGCGCCATCTGTCCTGAACCCGTCCCTGAACCCGTCCGCCCCCTCGTCCGGAGCCGGTCCGGCGCCCGTCCAAGGCCCGTCCGGCGCCCGTCCGGAGCCGGTCGGTTCACCCCGATCACGCCTGGATAATCGGGTCCGTGACCGAACTGCTCCGAGCCGGTACACCGGCCGGAAAACACGACGAACGGGCAAGCCGCCCGGTTCCCGCCGCCCTGCGCCGGGCCGCTCCGGCGCTCCTCGCGTATGTGGGGACGCGGCTGCTGGGTGTCCTGGTTCTCTCGGTCTGGGCCGCGGTGGCGGGCAAGAGCTGGCACACGCTGCTCTCCGCGCGCTGGGACTCCATCTGGTACTCGCGCATCGCCGAGGAAGGCTACGGCTACACGCTCCGGCTGCCCGACGGTTCGGTCCACTCCGATCTGGCCTTCTTCCCGCTGCTGCCCTGGCTGGAGCGGCTGATCTCGGCCGTGACCCCGCTGGACGCCCCGGACGCGGGCCTGGCGGTGAGCTGGGTCGCGTCGCTGTTCGCCGCGTGGGGGATCTTCGCGATCGGCGACCGGCTGCACGGGCGGCGCGCGGGCACGGCGCTGGTCGTGCTGTGGGCGGTGCTGCCCGTCGGCGTCGTGCAGTCGATGGCGTACTCCGAGTCGCTCTTCACGGCGCTGGCCGCCTGGGGGGTGTACGCGCTGCTGACCGGGCGGTGGGTGTGGGCCGGGTCGCTCGCGGCGCTGGCCGGGCTGACCCGGCCGGTGGGGGCCGCGGTGATCGCGGCGGTGTGGATCACGGCGGCCGTGGCCCTGTCCCCCGACGGGCGGTGGCGCCGCGCCTGGCGCCCCGAGCACCGGCGGATGCTGCTGGGCGTGGCCCTCGCGCCGCTCGGCTGGCTGGGCTATGTGGCCTGGGTGGGGGTGCGGACCGGCAGCGTCACCGGCTATCTCGACGTCCAGGCCGGCTGGCGGAACGGATTCGACGGCGGCGTGGCGTTCGTGCGCTTCGTGTGGGGCCTGCTGGTCGGGCCGGCCTTCCCGGCCGGGCTGGGGCTGCTGGGCGGCGTCGCCCTGCTGATCTGGCTGTTTCTTCGGTGCGTACGGCGGGGCGAGCCGCTGCCGGTGCTGGTGTACGCCGGGGTGGTGCTGGCCCTCGCGCTGACCGCGAAGGGCTACTTCGGCTCCAAGCCGCGGCTGCTGCTCCCCGCCTTCCCGATCCTGCTGCCCGCCGCGACCGCCCTGGCCCGCCTCCGTACGTCCAGGGCCGCGCTGATCCTCGCGTGGGTGGGGCTGGCCTCGGCGGTGTACGGGGCCTTCTGGCTGAACGGGACGGGCCCGCCGTAACCGGAGCCCCCGAGGGCCGGCCCCGACCGGCCGGAGCCACTGGGCGACGGGCGGGGAAACTCCGCGGAACGCCTCGGCTAATCGCCGATAAACGACACTGTAAGAATTCCATAAAGAAGTCGGGGAGCCGCTTCGGGAAGGCGGCTCTCGGAAAAGCCGCGGCCACCCGCGGATTTCCGTCGGAATGGCGCGCCCTAAAACCCGGTACGAGACCGACTCCACATCACATCGTCATCACAAAGCGACCTGATCGACCGAAGTGGCCTGTCACGCAATGTAACGTCGATTGAGTGCGTACCGATGACAAGCTCCCTCAGGTGGTGGGGCGCCCGACCGATCTGGTGCGACCGCGCATGACCCGGACACGCCGCTGGCTGCTCGGGTCGACCCTCGCGGTATACGCGGCGACCGTGATCGGGGTGCTCACCACCTCGTGGCTGGTGCAGTTCGACTGGCAGGTCATGCTGTTCCGGCCTTACAAGCAGTGGCCGCAGTTCCACACGTTCCTGGACTACTTCGTGGTCATGGGCCAGCGCGGCCCCACCGCGGTGGCGGTGACCGCCTGGCTGGGCTGGTGCTGCCACAGGCAGCGCACCATGCGCCCGCTGCTGGTGCTGGGGACGTCCCTGCTGCTGCTGAACATCACCGTCGGCGCCGTCAAGCTCGGCTTCGGCAGGCTCGGTCCGCACTACGCGACCACCGTCGGCTCCAGTGAGATGTGGGGCAACGGCGATATATTTCCTTCGGGTCACACCGCGAACGCGGTGGTCACCTGGGGTGTGCTGGCCTATCTGGCGACCACTCCCCGGGCCCGCAGGGTCGCCTCGGTCATCGCCGCGGTCTTCGCCTTCGGCGTCGGCATGACCACCGTCTACCTCGGCACCCACTGGGTCAGCGATGTGGTGCTCGGCTGGGCGGCCGGGGTGCTGGTGCTGCTGGCCCTGCCGTGGCTGGAGCCCTCGATGGCCCGCGCCGAGGTGCTGCTCCGGGCCCTGCTCCGCAAGGTGCGCGAGCGCCAGATGCCCAAGCTGCCGCCGGTCTCCCTGCCGGTGGCCGGTTCGGCCCTGACCGCGCCGCGCGTGGCGCGCGACGACGATCTGCCGACCCGCGAGACGGTGGGCGTCGCCGCGGCGCATGTGGCCGAGGCCCGGCCGCACCACCCGCTGCGGCCCCATCCGCTCCGCGCGGAGCGGGCCGTCACCCCGGGCGGCAGCCGCCGCCCGCCGCACGCGGACCGGCTGCCGCACACCGAGCGGCTGCTGCCGCACACCGACCGGCTGAGGCCGCCCGCGGGCCGCGGGCGCACGGCCACCGGCGGCTGAGCCGCCGGCAGGCCCGCGGGGGCGGTACGCACACCTCTCCCCCCGGCCCCGCCACGCACCGACGGCCCCGGACGCTCTCGCCGAGCGTCCGGGGCCGTCGCCGTGTCGGCCACCTCGGCCGGTGTCCCGGTGGGGCGTGGGGCGGGCCGGCCGTCAGCCCTTCCAGCAGCGCTTGACGGTGTGGTCGGCCACTTCGAAGTTGATCCGCCCCCGCAGGTACTCCATGGTGATGATGGCCCCCGTCGGGAGTGTGCGCACGGTGGTCCAGCCCCGTTCACGGGCCCGCTCCTGGGCGGCTCGGGCGTCGAGGCCCACATAGCTGTCGAAGTCGTCGTCGGGTTCGGCGGAGGGTGTCGGTACAGGTGCCATGACGCCACCGTATGCGGCGGGACACGGCGGTGGAACCCGGCTCTCCACGGCCCGCCGACACACTCTCACCCGTATCGCGTACCCCACTCGTCACACTTGTGTCACAGAAAACACGCCCGGGTTTCCTTCCTTCTCTGTCACTCGTACGTGGCCCCTGTTGACGGCGCGAAGGTGACGCCGAGTTTTCTTTGTTATCCCGCGTATTGCCGCCACTCGAATATTGGTGGAGACCATCTCGCGGCAACTCCCGGGGAATTCCCGACCCCCGACGGAAATCCGCCACCCACGCTCGCGGAGCACACAATTCCGCCACAAACCGACCGGGCTCCGAACCTCGCGTTTACCTTCGGCCGCCGCGGTACCCGGAACAGCAGCCGACGCAGCTGGACGCGCGTTGAGCCACTCGGCACGGCCTTGCCGCCGAGAGAGTGACGCTCGGGGCGCACCCCCGCGCCCGCCCGCGCCCGTGCGCCCGCCGTGCGCATCATGGCCACAGCCCAAAGCCCGCCGAAGCCATGCAGAAGGAGCGCAGATGGGGTCGGAGACCGCGCAGGCGGCTGCCGGGCCGACACAAGAGCCGCGCGTGGGCCGGGTTCTGGTGGACTGGCTGACCACCACCGACCACAAGAAGATCGGGCATCTCTATCTGATCACCGCATTCGGCTTCTTCCTGGTGGCGGGGGCGCTGGCGATGGTGATGCGCGCCGAGCTGGCCAGGCCCGGAATGCAGTTGATGTCGAACGAGGCGTACAACCAGGCGTTCACCATGCACGGCACGATCATGCTGTTGCTGTTCGCGACTCCGGCCTTCGCGGGTTTCGCCAACGAGATCATGCCGCTCCAGATCGGCGCGCCGGACGTGGCCTTTCCGCGCCTGAACATGCTCTCCTACTGGCTCTTTCTGTTCGGCGGGGTGATCGTGATCTGCGGCCTGGCCGTGCCCGGCGGCGGCCCGGACTACGGCTGGACCGCGTACGCCCCGCTCAACAGCGCGGTCCGCTCCCCCGGCGTGGGCGCCGACATGTGGATCATGGGGCTCGCGATGGCGGGGTTCGGCACGATCCTCGGCGCGGTGAACTTCCTGACGACCATCATCACCATGCGCGCCCCGGGCATGACGATGTTCCGGATGCCGATCTTCACCTGGAACACCCTCTTCACCTCGGTCATGATCCTGATGGCCTTCCCGGTGCTGGCGGCGGCGCTGCTGGTGCTGGAGGCGGACCGGCGGTTCGGGGCGCTGGTCTTCGACGCCCGGTTCGGCGGCGCGCTGCTGTGGCAGCATCTCTTCTGGTTCTTCGGCCACCCCGAGGTGTACATCATCGCGCTGCCGTTCTTCGGCATCATCACCGAGATCATCCCGGTCTTCTCCCGCAAGCCGGTCTTCGGCTATGTGACCCTGATCGGCGCGACGATCGCCATCATGGCGCTGTCGATGATGGTGTGGGCCCACCATATGTTCGCGACCGGCGCGGTGCTGCTGCCCTTCTTCTCGCTGCTGTCGTTTCTGATCGCGGTGCCGACCGGGGTGAAGTTCTTCAACTGGATCGGCACCATGATCGGCGGCTCGCTGTCCTTCGAGTCGCCCATGCTGTGGGCGGTGGGCTTCCTGGTCAGCTTTCTCTTCGGCGGCCTGACCGGGGTGATCCTGGCGTCGCCGCCCATGGACTTCCAAGTCACCGACACCTACTTCGTGGTGGGCCACTTCCACTACGTGGTCTTCGGCACGGTCGTCTTCGCGACGTTCGCGGGGTTCTACTTCTGGTGGCCGAAGTTCACCGGCAAGCTGCTGGACGAACGGCTCGCCCGGATCCACTTCTGGACCCTGTTCACCGGCTTCCACCTCACCTTCCTGGTGCAGCACTGGCTGGGCGTCGAAGGCATGCCGCGCCGCTACGCCGACTATCTGGCGGCCGACGGCTTCACCGCCCTCAACACCGTCTCCTCCATCGGCTCCTTCCTGCTGGGCATGTCGACCCTGCCGTTCCTCTACAACGTCTGGAAGACCACCAGACACGGCGCCGTGGTGACCGTGGACGATCCCTGGGGGTTCGGCCGCTCCCTGGAGTGGGCCACCTCCTGCCCGCCGCCCCGGCACAACTTCCACGCCCTGCCGCGCATCCGCTCCGAGTCCCCCGCCTTCGATCTGCACCACCCGAGGTTCGCCGCGGCCGCGGCGGCCGAGCGGGGACCGGGCCCGCGGGGCCCGATCAGTCCAGGGCCCGGCTCAGCCGGTCCCTGAGCTCCCGGACGTGGTCGGTCAGCTCGACCGGCTCGCGCACCTCGAAGTCCAGGCCCATCAGGGCGATATGGATCACCATGACGTCCAGGCTCCCGGCGCCGCAGTGCAGCAGACAGCTGTGCTCGTCCACCGGCTCCAGCACCCCGGCCGCCGGCGGGACGTGCTCGGCCGCCCGCTCGGCCGACACCCGCAGCAGCACAGTGGCCCGCGCCGCGTACGCGGTGGTGGACACGCCCTCGCGGACATACGCGGCCAGGTCCTCGGCGGGCGGGCGGCGCGGATCGAAGCGCGGGCCGTGCGGCGGCGTCGGGGTGATGCGGTCGGCCCGGTACGTACGCCAGTCGGCGCGGTCCACGTCCCAGGCGACCAGGTACCAGCGGCGCTGCGCGGCCACCAGCCGGTGCGGCTCGGCCGTACGGCGGCTGACCGCGCCCTTGTGGTCGCGGTACTCGAAGCGCAGCTGCCGGGAGTCCCGGCAGGCGTTCGCCAGCTCGGTCAGCACCGCGGGGTCGACCGTGGGCCCGCGGAATCCCCCCATCAACGGCACGGTGAAGGAACTCAGCGCGCTCACCCGGCGGCGCAGCCGGTCCGGCAGCACCTGTTCCAGCTTGGCGAGCGCGCGCACCGAGGTCTCCTCGATGCCCTCCACCCCGCCGCCCGCCGCCTGGCGCAGCCCCACCGCGACCGCCACCGCCTCCTCGTCGTCGAGCAGCAGCGGCGGCAGCTGGGCGCCCGGCCCGAGCTGATAGCCACCCGCCGTCCCGGGGCTGGAGTGCACGGGGTAGCCGAGTTCGCGCAGCCGGTCGATGTCGCGGCGCACGGTGCGGGCGGTCACCTTGAGGCGGTCGGCCAGCTCCGCGCCGGACCACTCGCGGTGAGCCTGGAGCAGGGAGAGCAGACGGAGCAGACGTGCCGAGGTCTCCAACATGGCGCCGAGTGTGCCAGCCGTCGAGGACAGAGGCTGTCCTCGACGGCCGGGAAGCCGGCGTCAGCCGCTGATGCCGTCGCTCACCAGCGATACCAGTGCGTCCGGCGCCCGGTCGCCCCGGTGCTGTGGAACAGGAAGCCGAGCAGCCAGACCACCAGAACCGCGAGGGCGATCCACCACAGCGCCTTGACGACGAATCCGATTCCGAACAGGACCACCGCGAGGAGCAGGACCAGAAGGACAGGCATCATCGTTCACACCTCCACGGGTGCGAGTTGCGCTTATGTCCAGATTAGTCCCGCTCCGCCTCCCTAGGCGCTGTCGATGCGTACCGCCAGATCGTTGTTGGTGGTGTAGTACGGACCGGCCTTCGCGGCGCCGTGCGGGGCGTCGACCGGCTGGGCCGGGTAGGTGAAGATCTCCTTCTTGTCCGGGACGTCGTCCAGGATCCGCGCCAGCCGCACCGGGGCCGCGTCCGGGTCCGCCGGGCGCAGCCACAGGTCCCAGGCCTCCTCGCCGCCCGTCCAGCCCTCCGCCAACTCCGCGAGCGGCAGCGCGAAGGAGAACTCCGCGCTCTCCGCGCCGCCCACTATCAGCGGCCCGGTCCACCCCCGGGACGGCTCGCGCCGGCAGCGGGCCTCGGCCACCGCGCCCGCCAGCCACTCGGACGGCCGCTCCACCCGGTACAGCACGCCGCGCACCGCCAGCCGGCCGCCCTCGACCCGCAGCTCCCCCGCCTCGGCGTGCGGGGCGCGCCTCCAGCTGCGCAGCGAGAGGTTGCCGTGCTTGGTCGGGTACGGGATGCGGACGGACAGCGGCGAGGTGCTGGGGCCGGGCCTGCGGTCGACCAGCGAGCGCAGGTCGTTCAGGCCCGGGGCGAGCCGCTGCGGCTCGGCCTCGCCGTGGGCCACATGGATGTCCCAGCGCCCCTCGGGCAGGGACACCGTGCTCGGCAGCGCGGCCTGGAGCCTGCCGTCCTCGGCGGGCGCGAGCGGCAGCCGCACCTCGCTCCCGGAGCCGGGGTCCGCGCCCCGGCGCACCAGGACCAGCGCATCGGCCGCCCCGGCCCCGTCGGGGCCGCCCCCGGGCCCGGAACGAACCCAGTCGGAGACATGGAAGGTGAGCCCGCCGGCGGAGTCCGCCATGCAGTCGGCGCGCGGCGGAGCGAACCCGTCGGCCGTGTCGAGATCCTCGTTCATGCTGCGCCCTTTTCATTCGCCCCGCTGCGCCAGCAGCTGATGTCACTGTCGCCTGCGCGGCGCAGAGGTGCGGCTATAGACGTCGTCTGCGGCCCGGCTGCCGCGCATGCGTCGCTCATGCGGTACGCGCCTTTCCCAGCATCGAGCGGCCCGCGTCCTTCGTCGCGAAGACCCCGCTGAGGAGGGCGCCGCGGGCGCGGTGCAGGGTGCCGCGCAGGCTGCCGCGCGCCACGAGGTCGGTGAAGAGCGACTCGTACCGCCCGGCCACGCGGGACGGGTCGAAGCGGGCGGAGCCCTCCAGCGCGGCCCGGCCCATGCGCTGCCGCAGTTCGTCGTCGTTGATGAGCTCCAGCAGGGCCGCGGCGATGGAGTCGACGTCCCCGGTGGGGACCAGGCGGCCGTCCACGCCGTTGTCGATGATCTCGGCGGGCCCGTGCGGGCAGTCGGTGGAGACCACGGGGAGACCGCAGCGCATCGCCTCGACGATGGTCATCCCGAACGACTCCATGCTGGAGGTCACGGCCGCGATCGAGCCCTTGGCCCACTCCGGGTCCAGGGGGTTGGCGGGGCCCATCAGATAGATGTGGTTGTAGAGACCCAGGCGGTCTATCAGGGCGCGCAGCTTGGCGTGCTGGGCGCCGCCGCCGTAGATCCGCAGCCGCCAGTCCGGACGCTCCGCACTGACCTTGGCGAACGCATGTATCAGCAGGTCGTACCGTTTCACCGGGGCGAGCCGGCCGGCCGCGACGACCCACTTGCCGCTGCCGTCGGCGGGCCTCAGGCCCGGCTCGGGCACGCTGTTGGGCACCGCCTCGAGCCGTACGCCCGGCAGCCGCATCTGGTCGCGGTAGGTCTCGGCGTCGGCCCGGGTGACGGTGGTGACCGCGTCGAGCCGGGGGTAGGCGCCGCGCAGCGCCCGCTTCAGCGCGTTGGAGTGGGTGCTCAGGGTCAGGTGCTCCTGACCGACGCGCGCAGGGCCGCGGCGGGCCTCGCGCGCGATGTGCACATTCAGACCGGGGCGGGTGCCGACCACGACATCCGCGTCCAGGTTCCTGAGGTGCTCGGCTATCCGCCGGTCCGTGAGCCGGCTGTACTGCTTGTACCGGCCCTCGCTCTTCGGGAAGACCTGAGCGGGGCGGGCGTGGTCAGGGTCCGCCCCCTCGTAGGTCGGGCTCTTCTTGCGGAGGTCCACAAGATGGCTGATCCGCACGTTCGAGCCGGGGTCGAAGACCGGCATGTCACGGTGGCGGAACACCGAGACGATCTCCACGTCGTGCTGTTCGCCCAGCGTGCGGGCGAGGTTGTACGTGGTGCGGATCGTCCCGCCGATCCCGTAAGCGTTGTGAATCAGGAATGAGATATGCATCCGTCCCGCTATCCAACCGTTTCCCGCCGTTTCCCGCGGACAACCGCACTCGTCCGCCTATCACTGGGTCAGACCGGCGAAACGGTTGCTGGGTTGGGCTCCATCACCGTCTTGTTCTTGAACGTATGTCAAATCGGTAGCGAACGTGCGGAACTTTTACCGTCTTTAGCTCATCAGAGCCTCAAGTGCAGTGACCACGCCGTGGATGGCCCGTTGACTACATGGAGCCGGGAACCGCCCGGCCCACGGACCGATACGAGGAGCCACCCGTGCCGCGCATGCTCGACGTCAGCGATGACGTACGCGCCGAGATCGGAGACGAAGAAGCCGATCGGCTGCTGGCCGGCGAGAACGCCCCGGGCAGCTACGACTGCACCTCCTGCCGCACGCCCGGGAACACCGAGCAGGAGCGCACCAGCACCGTGCTCTTCGTCGGCCAGGAGACGGCGGTGCTCGCGTTCGCGCACGCCACCTGCGTCCCCTCCCAGGTCGTCCCGGTCTCCGAGGAGCAACTGCGCGGCGCCGTGCGGTCCATCACCGCCGAGGACACCGCGCCGCCCGCCCCCGAGCCGCCGGTCGCCGACACCCAGGCGGTGCTCGGCGTCACCAGCGGGGTCGTCCTGGTGGGCGGCGAGGCCCGGCCCGCGCTCGTCGTCGAGCCGACCGAGCCGATCGCCCGCCCCGGCACCGGCGGCCCGGGCGACGACTTCCTCCCCCTCCTGACCGAGCAGGGCTTTCTGCCGGTGTACGACCTCGGCCGGCCCCCGGCGCCGATCCCCGGCTGGTCCGTGCTGCTGGCCGCGGGGCAATTGCACGCCGTGCTGATGCCGGCCGCGGGCGGCCCGCCCGTGGCGTGGTGGCAGGCGCACCAGCCGATGCCGGTGAGCGAGGGCTGGCAGGCCGCCCTCGGCAGGTCCCAGCAGGTGCTGGTGTACGCCGCGCCGGCCGGCACCATCGGCACCCAGCCGCGCGAGGACCAGCTGCGCGTCGCCCTGGACCGGGCCGCCGCGCGCGGCGCCCTGGTCGGCGCCGCCATGCCGCTCGCGGGCACCTGATCCCCATGGCCGCGCCCGCACCCCGCCCCGCCGACCTCGTACACGCGGCCCATTCGCCGCCGATCCCGCATCCGACGGGCGGCCGGGTCGTTGGCACATACGTGCACGCATACGACCCACCCTCCCGATCCCCGTACGACCCGCCCGCCCGGTCAGCCCTTCCCCCGGCCTCCCGCTACCCGTATCCGGTCCAGCACGCCCACATTCCGGCGATGCGCCCGGCGCAGGACACCCTGAGCGACCACCGGCGCCCCTCCGCCACGCCGATCTACGACGCGCTGTACGCGGAGTACCGGATGATGTTCCGGGCCCTGCCCGGCGACCGCTCGGACGAGGAGGATCTGGGGTTCACGGCGTTCAGCGCCATCGGGCAGCCCGCCCAGCCCCGCGGGCTGACCAGCGGAGGCCACGGTCATGCGGGCCACACCGGCCACACGGGCGGCTACTCGGGCCACGGCGGCCACGGCCACACGGGCGGCCACACCGGGGGCTGGGAGCCCATCGGGCGCCACCACCGCACGTATCTGCCCGCGCTCCCGCCCGGACAGCGCGACGGGCGGGGCCACGGATACTGAACCCGTGACCCCGCCCGCGGACGGAAGCTACTTCTTGCGGCCGCGCTTCTCGCGCACCCGCACCGAGATCTGGAGCGGAGTCCCCTCGAAGCCGAACTCCTCGCGCAGCCGGCGCTCGATGAACCGGCGGTAGCCCGCCTCCAGGAAGCCCGAGGCGAACAGCACGAAGCGCGGCGGCTTGGTCCCGGCCTGCGTCCCGAAGAGGATGCGGGGCTGCTTGCCGCCGCGGACCGGGTGCGGGTGGGAGGCGACGATCTCACCGAGGAAGGCGTTGAGCCGCCCGGTCGGCACCCGGGTCTCCCACCCGGCCAGCGCGGCCTCGATCGCCGGGACCAGCTTCTCCATGTGGCGGCCGGTGCGCGCCGAGACATTGACCCGCGGCGCCCACTGGATCTGCGCCAGTTCGGTCTCGATCTCGCGCTCGAGGTAGTAGCGGCGCTCCTCGTCGAGCGTGTCCCACTTGTTGTACGCGACGACGATCGCGCGCCCGGCCTCGACCGCCATCGAGATGATCCGCTGGTCCTGGACGCTGATCGAGTCGCTGGAGTCGATCAGGATGACCGCCAACTCGGCCTTCTCCACGGCGGCGGCGGTGCGCAGCGAGGCGTAGTAGTCCGCGCCCTCCTGGAGGTGTACCCGGCGGCGGATACCGGCGGTGTCCACGAACTTCCAGGTCACCCCGCCGAGTTCGATCAGCTCGTCGACCGGGTCGCGGGTGGTGCCCGCCATCTCGTTGACGACCACGCGCTCCTCGCCCGCCACCTTGTTCAGCAGGGACGACTTGCCGACATTCGGGCGGCCGATGAGGGCGATGCGGCGCGGACCGCCGACGGCGGCGCCGAAGGTCTGGGCCGGAGCCTCGGGCAGCGCCTCCAGCACGGCGTCCAGCATGTCGCCGGTGCCGCGGCCGTGCAGCGCGGAGACCGGGTACGGCTCGCCGAGGCCCAGCGACCACAGCATCGCGGCGTCCGCCTCGGCGCTGGGGCCGTCGACCTTGTTGGCGCACAGCACCACGGGCTTCCCGGCCCGGCGCAGCAGCTTGACGACGGCCTCGTCGGTGTCGGTGGGGCCGACCGTGGCGTCCACCACGAAGACCACCGCGTCGGCGGCCTCGATGGCGAACTCGGCCTGCGCGGCCACGGACGCGTCGATGCCGAGCACGTCCTGCTCCCAGCCGCCGGTGTCGACCACCTTGAAGCGGCGGCCGGACCACTCCGCCTCATAGGTCACCCGGTCGCGGGTGACGCCCGGGCGGTCCTCCACGACCGCCTCCCGGCGGCCGATGACGCGGTTCACCAGAGTCGACTTGCCGACATTCGGGCGGCCGACGACGGCGAGGACCGGCAGCGGGCCATGCCCCGCCGCGGCCAGGTCGCCCTCGACCTGCTCCAGGTCGAACCCTTCTTGCGCGGCGAGCTCCATGAACTCCGCGTACTCGGCGTCGCCAAGCTCACCGTGCTCGTCGCCGCCGGTGTGGATCTGGTCGTTCATGAAGTCATTCCTCGTCGTCCTTCGCTGCTGCTCGCAGCTGCCGCGGGCCCGTACGGCCCGCGGCTGTCACGTCGTTATGGGTGGCCGACGCGGCCGGTGAACCGCCTGGCGTCGGCCAGATGCTCCCCCAGCCGCTTCTGGATGCGCACGGTCGCCTCGTCCAGGGCCGCGCGGGTCCGCCGGCCGCTGCCGTCGCCCGCCTCGAAGGGGTCGCCGAAGACCACGTCGATCCGGCTGCGCAGCGGCGGCAGCCCCGGCACCACCCGGCCGCGCCGCAGCGTGGTGCCCAGCACCGCCACCGGGACGATCGGGGCGCCCGACCGTACGGCGAAGTAGGCGAGCCCGGCGCGCAGCGAGGCGAAGTCCCCCTCGCCTCGCGTGCCCTCCGGGAAGATCCCCAGCACTCCGCCCCGCTCCAGCACGCCCAGCGCGTCCGTGATCGCCGCCCGGTCGGCGCTCGCGCGGTCCACCTTCAGCTGCCCGATCCCGCGCAGGAACGGGTCCAGCGGACCGACGAACGCCTCCTTCTTGACCAGGAAGTGCACCGGCCTCGGCGAGGTGCCGATCAGCATCGGGCCGTCGAGGTTGTGGGAGTGGTTGCCCGCGAGGATCACCGGCCCGTCGGCCGGGATCCGCCAGGCACCCAGCACCCGCGGCTTCCACAGCCCGTACATCAGACCGATGCCGATCCGGCGGCCGACCGCGGCGCCGCTCTCGCTGGGCAGCGTGGCGGAAGCCTTGGCGGCCTTGTCGGGGCTCCGGGTCACGCGGACCGCTTCTCCTCGACCAGGGTGACCACGCACTCGATGACCTGCTCGAGGGTGAGGTCGGTGGTGTCCACCTCGATCGCGTCGTCCGCCTTGGCGAGCGGCGAGGTCTTGCGGCCCGAGTCGGCGGCGTCCCGCTTGGCCAGCGCGGCCTGGGTGGCGGCCAGGCCGGCGGCGTCCTTGCCCTTCAGCTCCCCGCTGCGGCGGGCGGCCCGCGCCTCGGCGGAGGCGGTCAGGAAGACCTTGACGTCGGCGTCGGGCAGCACGGTGGTGCCGATGTCCCGGCCCTCCACCACGATGCCGCGCGGCGCCTCGGCGGCGATGCTCCGCTGAAGCTCGGTGATCCGCGCCCGCACCTCGGGGACCGCGCTGACCGCGCTGACCTTGGAGGTGACCTCCTGGGTGCGGATCGGGCCGGAGACATCCACCCCGTCCACGGTGATGGTGGGGCCGGACGGGTCGGTGCCGGAAACGATGACGGGCTTGGCGCTGGCGTCGGCCACGGCGGTGGCGTCGTCGGCGTCGATCCCGTTGTTCACCATCCACCAGGTGATCGCCCGGTACTGGGCGCCGGTGTCGAGGTAGCCGAGGCCGAGCTTGGCCGCGACGGCCTTGGAGGTGCTGGACTTGCCCGTGCCTGCTGGGCCGTCGATCGCGACAATCACTGCTGCCGGGGCGGTCCGGTCGGCGGTTTCCACGGTGGCAGACACCTTTCTCGTGCACGGGCGGTTGCGCGGGCGCTCCAAGGAGCCCCGCACAAGGTTACTGCCGGATCGACCAGCCCCGGACCTCCCGCACACCGCCACCCTCGCACCGCTCGGCGCCAGAGCGCCTCCCAGGCTTCGGGACGGCCGCGCCGGACTCCGTCCGCCGACCGGTCGGTCGCCGGTCACCGGTCACCGGTCACTGCCGGATCGACCAGCCGCGTTCCCTCAGGGCCGCCGTGAGGCCGGGCGCGGCATGGGGTTCGACGAAGAGCTGGATCAGGCCGGACTGCTGGCCGGTCGCGTGCTCGATCCGGACGTCTTCGATGTTGACCCCGGCCCGGCCCGCGTCGGCGAAGATACGGGCCAGCTCGCCGGGCTGGTCGCCGATGAACACCGCGACGGTCTCGTACGCGGCGGGGGCCGCGCCGTGCTTGCCCGGCACCCGCTCGCGACCCACGTTGCCGCGCCGCAGCACGTCCTCGATGCCCGCCGCGCCGTCGCCCCGCTTGGCCTCGTCGGCCGACTGGAGCGCGCGCAGCGCCCGTACCGTCTCGTCGAGGTCGGCGGCGACCGCAGCGAGGATGTCGGCCACCGGGCCCGGGTTCGCGGAGAGGATGTCGATCCACATCCCGGGGTCGGAGGCGGCGATCCGGGTCACATCGCGGATGCCCTGCCCGCACAGCCGCACCGCCGTCTCGTCCGCGTCCTCCAGCCGCGCCGCGACCATGCTGGAGAGCAGCTGCGGGGTGTGCGAGACCAGGGCCACGGCCCGGTCGTGGGCGTCCGCGTCCATCACCACGGGCACCGCCCGGCACAGCGCGACCAGCTCGAGCGCGAGGTTGAGCACCTCGGTGTCGGTGACGGCGCCGGGGGCACTGGTCGGCGTGAGCACCCAGGGCCGCCCCTCGAAGAGGTCGGCCGTCCCGGCCAGCGGCCCGGAGCGCTCGGCGCCCGCCATGGGGTGCGTGCCGAGGTACCGGGTCAGATCGCAGCCGAGCGCCTCCAGCTCGCGGCGCGGGCCGCCCTTGACGCTGGCGACGTCCAGGAAGCCGCGCGCGACGCCCCGGCGCATCGCCTCGGCGACGGTCCGGGCCACATGCGCGGGCGGTACGGCGACGACCGCCAGGTCGACGGGCCCCTCAGGCTCCTCCGCCGTACCGGCGCCCAGGGCCGCCGCGGTACGGGCCCGGTCCGGATCCTGGTCGCTGAGGTGCACCCGGACGCCGCGGCCCGCCAGGGCGAGCGCCACGGAGGTGCCGATCAGGCCGGTGCCGATGACGAGGGCGGTTCTCACTGGGCGATGTCCTTACGGAGGGCGGCGGCTGCGCCGAGGTAGACATGGGCGATGTCGGCCTTGGCCAGGCCGCTCTCGACATGCGCGAGGACGCGGACCACCCGCGGCATGGCCCCGGCGATGTCCAGCTCCTGGGCACAGATCAGCGGCACGTCGGTGATCCCGAGCTTGCGGGCGGCGACGGCGGGGAAGTCGCTGTGCAGGTCGGGAGTGGCCGTGAACCACACGCTGATCAGGTCGTCCGGCGTCAGGGCGTTGCGCTCCAGGACGGCGGTGAGCAGCGCGGAGACCTGCTCGTGCATGTGCTGTGGCTCGTCCCGCTCCAGCTGGACTGCCCCGCGGACCGCTCGTACCGCCACGTCTGTGCTCCCTTTCCGTACCGCCCCCGGCGTCCCCCGGTCAGCCTAGCGAGGCCGACCGGGCGCGCCGCGGCCGCGACCACCTTGCGGACATCCGCGGTCACCGGGGGACAGGGAGCCAGGGAGCAGGGCCGGCTAGAGGTCGACCTCGCGCATCAGCATGCCGACCTCGGTGTTGGTCAGCCGCCGCAGCCAGCCGGACTTCTGGTCGCCCAGCGCGATCGGGCCGAAGCCCGTGCGCACCAGCTTGTCGACCGGGAAGCCGGCCTCGGCGAGCATGCGCCGCACGATGTGCTTGCGGCCCTCGTGCAGGCTCACCTCGACCAGGTAGTTCTTGCCGGTGTTCTGCACGACCTTGAAGTGGTCGGCGCGGGCGTAGCCGTCCTCCAGCTGGATGCCGTCCTTGAGCCGCCTGCCGAGGTCGCGCGGGAGGGGGCCCTGGATCGCGGCGAGATAGGTCTTGATGACGCCGTAGCGGGGGTGGGTGAGGCGGTGGGCCAGCTCGCCGTGGTTGGTGAGCAGGATGATGCCCTCGGTCTCGGTGTCGAGGCGGCCGACGTGGAAGAGCCGGGTCTCGCGGTTGGTGACGTAGTCGCCCAGGCACTGGCGGCCGTCCGGGTCCTCCATGGTGGAGACCACGCCCGCGGGCTTGTTCAGCGCGAAGAAGAGATACGACTGGGTGGCGACGGTCAGCCCGTCGACCTTGATCTCGTCCTTCTCCGGGTCGACGCGGAGCCCCTGCTCCGTGACGATCTTGCCGTTGACCTCGACCCGGGCCTGGTCGATGAGCTCCTCGCAGGCGCGCCGCGAGCCCATGCCGGCGCGGGCGAGGACCTTCTGGAGCCGCTCGCCCTCCTGCTCGGCCCCGGGGAACGTCTTGGGCAGATTGACCCGCGGCTTGTCGTGCCGGGCGCGGTTGCGCTCCTCGATCTGGGCCTCGTACTCGCGCGGGCGGGCCGGGGCCGCGGGCTTACGGCCGCGGCCGCCGCTCTTCGGGCCGCCCGCCTTGGCGCCGCCGGCCCCGGCGCCGGACGGGCCACCGCTCCCCCGGCCACCGCTCTTCGAGCCGCCGGGCGGGCCGCCGCCCACGTCGTAGCGGCGCTCCTCGGGACGGGGCCGACCCGCGCGCTTCTGCTTGTCGTCGCGCCCGTTGCCCGCGCCCCGGTAGTTCTGCCCGCCGGTGCCCCTGCTGTTCCTGCCGCTGCTTCGCATCAAGATTCCGTCTGAGAGTGGCCGTTGTCGCGGCCGTTGTCGTGGTCGTCGTCCGGGTCCGGGGCGTCCGGATCGAAGGACGGCAGCCCTTCCTGCGACTCGCCCTCGACCGCGTCCGCCTCCGGGAGGAACGGGGCGAGCTCGGGAAGCTCGTCCAGGCCGCGCAGGCCCATCCGCTCCAGGAAGTAGTTCGTCGTCCTGTACAGGATCGCACCTGTTTCCGGTTCCGTTCCCGTCTCCTCCACGAGACCGCGCTGAAGGAGGGTCCGCATCACGCCGTCGCAGTTCACTCCGCGCACGGCCGAGACGCGGGAACGGCTGACCGGCTGACGGTACGCGACCACGGCGAGGGTTTCCAAAGCGGCCTGGGTGAGCCGGGCCTGCTGGCCGTCCAGGACGAAGCGCTCGACGGCCGCGGAGTAGGCGGGGCTGGTGTAGAAGCGCCAGCCGCCCGCGACCAGCCGCAGCTCGAAGCCGCGGCCCTGGACCGTGTACTCGTCGGCCAGCTCGCGCAGCGCGCCCCGGACCGCCCGGCGCGGCCGGTCCAGGATCTTGGCCAGGTGCTCCTCGGTGGCGGGCTCGTCGACGACCATGAGGACGGCCTCCAGGGCCGGCTTGAGGTCGAGCTCGGAGAGGTCCGGGGACCCGGACGGGGCCTCGGCGGTGCGGGATGGCTGCTGCTCGCTCACGTCTCCGCCTCCTTCTCGGGCTGTTTCTCCCCCTGCTGCTCTTCCTGGTCGAACTCGTCGGTGACCAGCGGCTCCCGCCCCTCCGCGCCCGTCCAGCGCACCATGAGCATGCCGAGCGCCTCCTCCTGGTCCAGGTGCACCGCGCGCTCCCGGTAAAGCTCCAGCAGCGCCAGGAACCGCGCGACGACGGTCAGCACGTCGGGCGCGTCCTCGGTCAGCGTCCGGAAGCTCACCTCCCCCAGCTCCCGCAGCCGCGCCACCACGATCTCCGCCTGCTCCCGCACGCTGACCAGCGGGGCGTGGATGTGGTCGACGTACACCTGCGGCTTGGGCTTGGGCTGCATCGCCTTCACGGCCAGCTTCGCGAACCCCTCCGCGCCGATGCTGATGACGACCTCGGGGAGGAGGTCGGCGTGGTGCGGCTCCAGGCCGACGGTGCGGGGGTAGCGGCGGCCCTCGGCGATCAGCCGGTCGTTCAGGATGTCCGCGATCTGTTTGAACGCGCGGTACTGGAGAAGGCGCGCGAAAAGCAGATCGCGGGCCTCAAGCAGGGCCAGATCGGCCTCGTCCTCGACCTCGGCGGCGGGCAGCAGCCGGGCGGCCTTGAGATCGAGGAGGGTCGCGGCGACGACCAGGAACTCGGTGGTCTGGTCGAGGTCCCAGTCCGGTCCCATGGCCCGGATGTGCGCCATGAACTCGTCGGTGACCTTGGAGAGGGCGACCTCGGTGACATCGAGCTTGTGCTTGGAGATCAGCTGGAGCAGCAGATCGAAGGGCCCCTCGAAGTTGGCCAGCCGCACGGTGAACTTGCCCTGCGCGTCGGCGGGGGCCTCGGCGCCACTCCCGGCTTCGGGGGGCTCAGAGGGCTCAGAGGGCCGCACATCGACTGTGTCAGCCGTGTCGGCCGTGTCGACCGGGGCCTCAGGCTCAGGGCCCGGGACGGACTCGGACCCGGCCTCGGGCTCGGGTTCGGGCTCTGGCTCAGCGGGGGCCACCGCCTCGTCGGGCGGGCCCGCGGGGTCGGGGACCTGCTCCCCCGGCTCGGTGCCTGCCGCGCGCGGGCCCGTGCCGGGGCCCCGGCCGAGGGTGCGGCGGGGTGGGCGAGGGGGCGGGGCGGGGGCGGGGTTCTTCGGCATCGCGGTCCAGGGAGCGGGGGGTCGGGCGGCGCGGCCCTACGAGCGGGCAGGCTATCGCCCGACCCCCTCAGCGACCGCGCAGGCGGCGCACCAGGATGCTCGCGTCGCCCCGCGACTCGAGGTCGGCGAGGACGACCGCGACCGCCTCGCGGACGATCCGGCCGCGGTCGACGGCGAGGCCGTGCTCGCCGCGCAGCACCAGCCGGGCGTGCTCGAGGTCCATCAACTCCTCGGCGGAGACATAGACCGTGATCTTCTCGTCGTGGCGCTCGCGGCCGCTGGGGCGGCGGTTGGCCGCGCGGCCGCGGCGGCGGGCGGGGCCCGCCTGGGCCGAAGCGGGCGGTCCTTCCTGCGGCTGACGGCTCTTGGGCCGCTCACCGCCGCCCGCCGGGCGGCGGTCGCCGATGGCGTCCGCACGGGCACCGGCCTCCCGGCCGCTGTGCTCGGCCGCGCCGGACTGCTCCGCGTCCTCCGTCGCCCGCCGCTCTCCCGGGCCGCCCTCGGCCCCGTCAGCGGCCGTGTCGGGGTCGCCGGCCGGGGCGGGCACCCGCGCCTCGCCGCCGTTCTGACGGCGGGAGGACGCGGGGGAGGACGACTGGAGCGCCGTTCCTCCGGTGGTGCGGAACAGTTCGTCGGCTCCCGGCAGACTCACTCGGCGTGACACCGGGCGAGCACCTCCCTGGCGAGCTGACGATATGCGGCGGCACCCACGGAGTTGGACGCGTACGTGGTGATCGGCTCACCCGCGACCGTGGTCTCGGGGAAGCGGACCGTACGGCCGATGACCGTGTGGTAGACGTGGTCGTCGAATGCCTCGACCACGCGGGCCAGGACCTCACGGCTGTGCACGGTGCGCGAGTCGTACATCGTGGCGAGGATGCCGTCCAGTTCGAGCTCGGGGTTGAGCCGCTCCTGGACCTTCTCGATCGTCTCCGTGAGCAACGCCACACCGCGCAGCGCGAAGAACTCGCACTCGAGCGGCACGATCACCTTGTGCGCCGCGGTGAGCGCGTTCACGGTGAGCAGGCCGAGCGAGGGCTGGCAGTCGATGACGATGTAGTCGTAGTCCGCCATCAGCGGCTTGAGGGCGCGCTGGAGGGTGGACTCCCGGGCAACCTCGCTGACCAGCTGCACCTCGGCAGCCGACAAGTCGATATTGCTGGGCAGCAGGTCCATGTTGGGCACGGCCGTCTTGAGCAGCACCTCGTCGGCCGACATGCCCCGCTCCATGAGCAGGTTGTAGACCGTGAGGTCGAGCTCCATCGGGTTGACGCCGAGGCCGACCGACAGGGCGCCCTGCGGGTCGAAGTCGACGAGCAGGACCCGGCGGCCGTATTCGGCGAGCGCCGCGCCGAGGTTGATGGTGGAGGTGGTCTTGCCGACGCCGCCCTTTTGGTTGCACATCGCGATGATCTTCGCGGGGCCGTGGTCGGTCAGCGGTCCGGGGATCGGGAAGTACGGCAGCGGCCGCCCGGTGGGGCCGATGCGCTCGCGTCGCTGGCGGGCCGCGTCGGGCGCGAGCGTGGCCGCGTACTCGGGATCCGGCTCGTACTCGGCGTCCGGGTCGTAGAAGTGCCCGTCGGGGAGGTCGTCGTAGTCGGCGAAGCGGGCGGGACCATTGCCCCCCTGGTCGCCGGCCATGGCGTTCACGTGATGGCCGTCCATACTCTGACTCTGGTGGGCTGTCGTCATGTTCTGGTGCGTGGCGAAGGTGCGGACAGCGACAGAGCCGACAGCCTCGAGCCCCGAGGGGCCCTGGCCCCGCGCAGCCGATCCTGGTTGACCACCCCCGGGAGAAAATGTCGACTCATTCACAAGTCGTCCTACCTCCTTGGTGACCAGGAAATTTCTAGATAGGTCAGCGTGACACCATGCCGACGGTTGGCGACTCTATGGCGTGTCGGCGGTTCGCAGCAACACAATCCACCGGACACGGCACGATGTGTCGGCAATCGAACACCCCGCTGTCAAGGGCGTATGGGGTATGAAGCGAGGATTCCTCGACGGGCAAAGCGTCTGAATAGTTACTTTTAGGGCGAGTTGACCGAGCAGCCCGTCATCCGCGTTACGGGTCGTATCGGACACATCAACGGCCGGACCCCGCCTTACGGCAAGACCCGGCCGGATGCCCGTTATTGACCTGTTGTTGACGGTCGGAGTTGACCGCCGGGCCGGTTTCAGGCGATCAGCGAGCTCAGTTCGACGGCCGACAGGCCGTGCGCCTCGGCGACCGGGCCGTAAACGACCTCGCCCTCATGGACATTGAGCCCCTTGGCCAGCGCCGCGTCCCGGCGCAGCGCGTCCCGCCAGCCCCGATTGGCCAGCTCCACGATGTACGGGAGCGTGGCGTTGGTGAGCGCGTGGGTGGAGGTGTTGGGCACCGCGCCCGGCATGTTGGCCACGCAGTAGAAGACCGAGTCGTGCACCGTGAAGGTCGGCTCCGCGTGCGTGGTCGGCCGGGAGTCCTCGAAGCAGCCGCCCTGATCGATCGCGATGTCGACAAGTACACTTCCGGGCTTCATCCGGGACACCATCTCGTTGGTGACCAGCTTGGGCGCCTTGGCGCCGGGGATGAGCACCGCGCCGACGACCAGGTCGGCGGCGAGCACGGTCTTCTCCAGCTCGTAGGCGTTGGAGGAGATGGTCTGCACCCGGTTGCCGAAGATCTTGTCGGCCTCGCGCAGCTTGTTGATGTCCCTGTCGAGCAGGGTGACGTGGAAGCCCATGCCGAGGGCGATCTGCACCGCGTTCCACCCGGAGACCCCACCGCCGATGACCACGGCGCGCGCCGCGGCCACGCCCGGCACCCCGCCGGGCAGCACCCCGCGCCCGCCGGCCGACCGCATCAGGTGGTACGCGCCGACCTGCGGCGCGATCCGGCCCGCGACCTCGGACATCGGCGCGAGCAGCGGCAACGCGCGGCTCGCGGTCTCGACCGTCTCATAGGCGATGGCGGTGGTGCCGGACTCCAGCAGCGCGTCCGTGCACTCCTTGGAGGCGGCCAGGTGGAGGTAGGTGAAGAGGGTCTGGTCCTTGCGCAGCCGGTGATACTCCTCCGCGACGGGCTCCTTGACCTTGAGCAGCAGGTCGGCGGTGGCCCACACATCGTCCGCCGAGCCGAGGATGCCGGCGCCGGCGGCCGTGTACTCCTCGTCCGCGATGGAGGAGCCGAGGCCGGCCCCCCGCTCCACGAAGACCTCATGGCCGCCGCGGACCAGCTCATGCACACCGGCAGGGGTGATGGCCACACGGAACTCGTTGTTCTTGACCTCGCGGGGAATACCGACCTTCACGTCGATCACGGTCCTTGAATCGTGGGGATATCCGGGCTCTAAGCAGACAAACCGGAATGCGTCCGCATGCCGGAGACGACCGCACCAATCGCGGTACACCCAGTCTAATGAAGGATCCCGCGCTGTCTAGCCTTGCATTGCACCAACCTTTTGCCGATCCGCTGCCGGTTTCTTAGGCCCCTATGCCTCTTCTGCCTCCGTCATCACCCCACTGCCTCCCCGTTGTCGCGCCGCCAGCCGCCGCGCGGCGCGGCGATGTGCCTCCGCCGCGCCCGGATCGCCCAGCCGGTCCAGGGCCTCCGCGGCCCGCAGCGCGCCCTGCGGATTGCCCGCCCGACGGAAGGCGGCCCCGGCCGCCCGCCAGACGCGCAGCGCCTCGCCCCACTGGCCGGTGCGGGAGTGGACCGTGCCCAGCCGCTCGTACAGCCGCGCCTCCCCGATGCGATCGCCCTGGGACAGCCGCAGCTGGAGCGCCCGCCCGTACCAGTCGGCCGCCCGGTGCCAGTCCCCCAGATCCTCGTAGGTGCCGCCGATGGACTCCAGCGAGCGCCCAATGGTGTACGGGTCGCCCGCGTCCCTGGCCGCGTCCAGCGCGTGCTTGTAGCGCACCAGCGACTCCTCCACCCGGCCCGCCCGCGCGTCCAGGTCGCCCAGGTTGAGCAGCGCCGCGGCCCCCTCCGCCGGCAGATCGCGGCGGCGGGCCACATCGAGCAACAGCCGGTGCAGCCCGTACAGCTCCGGGGCGGCCTTCTCGGCGCTCCGATGGGCACCCAGCGCAAGCGTCAGCCCGGCCACCAGCCGGCGCGCCAGCGTGTCGAGCCCACCGTCCTCGACGGCCAGCCGGGCGGCCTCGAGCAGCGCCGGCAGCCGCGACTCCAGCCAGCTCGCCGCGGCCCCCGACGACGTGAACCGCAGCGACCTCGGCATCCCCGCCAGCTTCTTCCGGGCAGGCGAACCCGCCGGCTGGGCCGCCAGCCGGCACGCGTGCAGCTGCCGCACGGTCCGCTCCAGCATCCGGGCCCCGGCCAGCTCCACCTCGGCCCGGCGCTCCTGGGCCCGCAGCGCCGCCCGCAGCATCGGGTCCAGGCAGCCGGGCACCAGATACCGGCGGTCCGGCAGCGGGCGCAGCAGCCCGTGCGCGACAAAGCCCTCCAGCGCGGCCTCGGCGTCCGACACCGAACAGCCGGCCAGCGCGGACGCTATCTGGGCGTCGGCCCACCCGCCCGGCGCGAGCGCCAGCAGCCGCAGCAGCCGGGCGGCGGCCGGCGGCAGCGCCTCGTACGCCAGCCGGAAGGCACGGGCCAGCGGGCGCGCGCCCCGGTCCTGGTCACCGGCGCCCGTCGGCAGCTCCCGCAGCCGGTTCACCACGTCGGCCACGGACGCCTGCGGACGAGCCGCGAGCCAGCCCCCGGCCAGCACCAGCGCGGCGGGCTGGCCGCCGCACTCCTCGACCAGGGACTGCGCGGCCACCGGGTCGCACGTGATGCGGGTGGTCCCGGCGTACTGCGCGAGCAGCCCGATCGCCGCGCTCACATCGAGCCCGCCGAGCGTGCACGGGCGCACATCCGGCACCCCCGTCAGCGGGCCCCGCGACACGGCGACGACCAGGCCGTCCGGCGCGTCCGGCAACAGCGCGTCCACCTGCTCGGCGCCCACGGCGTCATCGAGCAGCAGCAACACGCGCTTCCCCGCCAGCGCGTCGCGCAGCGCCTCGCTGAGCTCGTCCTCGTCCGCCCCGGCCGGGACGGACACCCCGACCACGGCCAGCAGATCGCGGGCGGTCCGCTCGACGGGCACCGGATCGCCACCGGACATGGCCAGCCGCGCGCGCAGCACCCCGTCCGGATAGTCGTCGGCCAGCCGCCGCACCAGCTCCTCGGCCAGCGCGGTACGGCCCGAACCTGGGCGGCCCGCGATCAGCAGCACCCGGCTGCGGGGGGGCTTGCGGCCGGCGAGGGTGTCCAGGCCGGCCCGGTCGATGTCGGCCCGCAGCGACAGCAGTTCGCGCCGCCGCCCCGCGAAGCCGCTCCCCACGGACGCCGCCGCCGCGAACAGCACCGCGCGCGTCGCGCCGCTCCACAACCCGCCCGCCTCGTCCCCCCGCCCGGCGGAAGGCGCCGCGGGCCCGGCCTCGGCCTGCGGCGGCGGACCAGGTCGGCCGTCGACAGGCGGCGGCAGCCGCTTCCCGGGGACCGGCCCCCCATCGGTGTCGACCACCTGCTCCGCCACGGGCCCCACTCCCGTCCACCTGCGCGTACGAGCCCGCCGCGGGTGCGGTCGGGATCCCTCCGAGCGTAGTTGACCCGGCGTCATGGCTTCGGCACTCCCGGCCGATGGGGTGGGTCGAAAATCACCTGATCGGATGCGCGGATGTTCGGATTGCGGTGGTCTTCCCCTCCCCGCCCCTTCCCGCTTCCACGGGGCTCCGCCCCCTGCCCCCGCCACCCCCGGGTGGCCCCGGCCGAGGAGGCTTTCCCCTACCCGCCCCTTCCCGTTTCCATGGGGCTCCGCCCCCTGACCCCCGGCTTGCGGCGCCGCTGACGGGCTGGTGATGAGGGCCGCGGGCGGATCGGAGCCGACACCGGCGGCGGGGCATCGGGCGGAGGGCCGCCGACGAGACGTGAGGGGGTGGGGGTGCAGGGGTGGTGCCCTGGACGCTTACGCATATTTGTGGCGCCAAGTTCCGGGCAAGGCCGCGCTTCCGGGCACCGGCGCCGTAAATATGCGGTCCAGGGTGACAGCCCCGGAGGCCCCGCCCCCGGCACCACCCCCGCACCCCACGCGCACCACCGGACCGGCGCGGTCCAAGGGTGACAGCCCCGGAGCCCCCGCCCCCGGCACCACCCACGAACAGCAGGCGCACCACCCACGAACAGCAGCAGGCGCAGCAGGCCCTCAGGCCTCGAAAGGCCGCGCCGGCCAGGGGGCGTCCGCCGGGCGCAGGGACTCGAAGCCCGCGCCGGACCGCGCGGCGTGGGCCGCCAGAACGCCGGCCGCCAGGCACGTGTTGTGCAGCTCCCCCGCCAGGATGCCCGCGATCAGCTCGTCGAGAGGGACTCGGGCCCGCTCCATGTCCGCCTCCTCGTGGTCCCCCTCGTACCGCTCGCCCTCCGCCTCCGAGATCCCCCGGGCCAGAAAGATCCGCACGGCCTCGTCGGAGCCGCCCGGCGACGTGTAGACGTCGGTGAGCACCCGCCAGTCCTCGGCCTTGACGTGCGCCTCCTCGTACAGCTCGCGCTGCGCGGCGTGCAGCGGATTCTCCCCGGGGATGTCCAGGAGACCGGCCGGGATCTCCCACAGCCGCTGCCGCACCGGATGGCGGTACTGCCGCACCACGATGACGCGGCCCTCCTCGTCGAGTGCGACGATGGCCACCGAACCGGGGTGGACCTGGTAGTCGCGGGACGTCCTGGAGCCGTCGGGCATGACGACCTCGTCGGTGCGCACGCTGGTCTTGTTGCCCGTGAACGGCGTCACGGTGGCGGTGACCCGCCACTCCTCGGGGGTGTCCTGGATGCGCATGCTCGACTCAGCGTCCTCTCGTCGACGAACGGCCCGGGAACGAGGGGCCCGGGCGGGGCGGCACAAGCCGCTCCCGCCCAGGTCAACCGTATCCCTCGGTATCCCTCAGCCCTCCGCGCCCTGCGCGGCAACCGCATCCGCCTGCCGCGCCACAGCCGCCTTCACCAGCCCCGCGAAGAGCGGGTGCGGCCGGGTGGGCCGGGAGCGCAGCTCCGGGTGGGCCTGGGTGCCGACCAGGTACGGGTGCACCTCGCGCGCGTACTCGACGTACTCGACCAGCTTGTTGTCGGGCGAGGTGCCGGAGAAGACCAGTCCGGCCTTCTTCTCCAGCTCTCCGCGGTAGGAGTTGTTCACCTCGTACCGGTGGCGGTGGCGCTCCTCGACGTACGGCTGGTCGCCGTACACCTCGCGGACGATCGAGCCCTCGGCGAGCTTGGCCGGGTACATGCCCAGCCGCATGGTGCCGCCCATGTCGCCCTCGCCCGCGACGATGTCGAGCTGCTCGGCCATGGTGGAGATCACCGGGTCGCTGGTGGCGGGCTCGAACTCGGTGGAGTTGGCGCCCTCGATGCCCGCCAGGTTCCGCGCGGACTCGATGACGATGCACTGGAGACCGAGACACAGGCCCAGCAGCGGGATCTTGTTCTCGCGGGCGAAGGTGATCGCGCCGACCTTGCCGTTCACCCCGCGGTCGCCGAAGCCGCCGGGGACGCAGATCGCGTCGACGTCGCCGAGCTGCTGCCGGGCGCCGGCGGCCGTGCGGCAGTCGTCGGAGGTCACCCACTTGATCTTGACGCGGGCCTTGTTGGCGAAGCCGCCCGCGCGCAGCGCCTCGGTCACCGACAGATAGGCGTCGGGCAGGTCGATGTACTTGCCGACCAGGGCGATGGTGACCTCGTGGTCGGGCTGGTGGACCCGCTTGAGCAGGTCGTCCCACTGGGTCCACTCGACGTCGCGGAAGGGCAGGTCGAGGCGGCGCACGACATAGGCGTCCAGGCCCTCGGAGTGAAGCACCTTGGGGATGTCGTAGATCGACTTGGCGTCGATCGCGGCGACCACGGCCGCCTCGTCGACGTCGCACATCAGCGAGATCTTGCGCTTGATGGAGGTCGGGACCTCACGGTCGGCGCGCAGCACGATCGCGTCGGGCTGGATACCGATGTTGCGGAGCGCGGCGACCGAGTGCTGGGTGGGCTTGGTCTTGAGCTCGCCGGAGGGGCCGATGTACGGCAGCAGGGAGATGTGCACCACGAAGACGTTGTCCCGGCCGACCTCGTGGCGGACCTGGCGGACCGCCTCCAGGAACGGCAGCGACTCGATGTCGCCGACGGTGCCGCCGACCTCGGTGATCACGACGTCCACGTCGTCGGTCGCCATCCGCCGGATGCGGTGCTTGATCTCGTTGGTGATGTGCGGGATGACCTGCACGGTGTCGCCGAGGTACTCGCCGCGCCGCTCCTTGGCGATCACGGTGGAGTAGACCTGGCCGGTGGTGACGTTGGCCGAGCCGTCGAGGTCGACGTCGAGGAACCGCTCGTAGTGGCCGATGTCCAGGTCGGTCTCTGCGCCGTCGTTGGTGACGAACACCTCACCGTGCTGGAACGGGTTCATGGTGCCGGGGTCGACGTTGAGGTACGGGTCCAGCTTCTGCATGGTCACGCGGAGGCCGCGCGCCTTGAGCAGGGCACCGAGGCTGGAGGCGGTCAGGCCCTTGCCGAGTGAGGAAGCGACACCCCCGGTGACGAAGATGTGCTTGGTCGTCGTGGGCTTAGCGGCAATGGCCAAGAGGGGGCTCCCGTGGTCGCGAGGTGAGGGGCGAGGTCCGGCAGCTGCCCCGGTTATCCGGGGGCGCCGTCGATGAGGTTCGGGGGTTTTGCGCCCACCGGTCCACGGGCTACCAGGGTAACAGTGCCCCGCCCCGACTACCGTTGGGCAGGGGACGGCTCCGTACCGTGGCCCCGGAAGCCCCCGCGGCCGCCGCGGTCACATCTGCGCAGCCGTCCGGATACCATGCGTGACCTGGCCACCCGATCGGCCGCCGGGATCCGAGCCACGATGTGGGACGACTCAAGCGGATCACTGTTCTCCGTCGTATCCTGCTCGGACGCAATGCTGCGAGCCGGCCGGCAAGGGACCACCAGCACGCCCCCGGAACAAGCGCTCGTCGAGAACTTCCGAGACCGTGGAAAAATGCCTTTCGAGGGCACCACGGCCGTTCGAATGGGGATAGTACGTGGCCGGGCGTATTGAGGACTACGCACTGATTGGTGATATGCAGACCGCCGCCCTGGTCTGCAGAGACGGCACGGTCGACTGGCTCTGTCTGCCGCGCTTCGATTCGCATGCCGTCTTCGCCGGGCTGCTGGGCACAGAGGAGCATGGCTACTGGCGCCTGGGCCCCGCGCAGACCGCGGGCAGCACTCCGCCGGCCGCCGACCGCCGCCGCTACCGGGGGGATTCGCTCGTCCTGGAGTCGGAGTGGGACACCCCGCGCGGCACGGTCCGGGTGATCGACTTCATGCCGCCCCGTGACGGGGCCCCGCAGCTCGTGCGGATCGTCGAGGGCGTCAGCGGCCGGGTGCCGATGCGCTCGGCTCTGCGGATGCGGTTCTCCTACGGCTGGGTCGTGCCGTGGGTGCACAAGATCGATGGGCGGACGGTCGCCGTCGCCGGACCCGACTCGGTGTGGCTGGACACCGAGGTCGACACGTACGGCAAGGACCTGACCACCTACTCGGACTTCACGGTCGCCCCCGGCGACCGGATCGCCTTCACCATCAGCTGGCAGCCCTCCCACAAGGAGCCGCCCGCGCTGCCGGACCCGGAGGGCGCCCTGGAGGCGACCGAGGTCTTCTGGCGCGAGTGGGTCGAGCACTGCACGTACCACGGCCCCTACCGGGACGCGGTGGTCCGCTCGCTGATCACCCTGAAGGCGCTCACCTACGCCCCCACCGGCGGCATCGTCGCCGCGCCCACCACCTCGCTGCCCGAGGAGATCGGCGGCGTCCGGAACTGGGACTACCGCTACACCTGGCTGCGGGACGCGGCGATCACCCTGTCCTCGCTGCTGCGCACCGGCTACCGCGAGGAGGCGCGCGCCTGGCGCGAGTGGCTGCTGCGCGCGGTCGCGGGCGACCCGGAGAACCTCCAGATCATGTACGGCATCGCGGGCGAGCGCGAGCTGGGCGAGGCCGAGCTGCCCTGGCTCCCCGGCTACGAGGGCTCGCAGCCGGTCCGGGTCGGCAACGGCGCGGCGGGCCAGCTCCAGCTGGATGTGTACGGAGAGGTCACCGAGGCGCTGCACCTGGCGCATATGACCGGTCTGGCCCGGAACGACTACGCGAGCGTGCTCCAGCTCAAGCTGATCGCCTACCTCGAGGAGCACTGGGACGAGCCGGACGAGGGCATCTGGGAGGTGCGCGGGCCGCGCCGGCACTTCGTGCACTCCAAGGTGATGGCCTGGGTCGCGGTGGACCGCACCGTCAAGCTCATCGAATCGGGCGACGTGGACGGGCCCCTGGAGCGCTGGCGCGAGCTGCGCGACGAGATCCACCGGGATGTGTGCGAGAAGGGCTACGACCCCGAGCGCAACACGTTCACCCAGTCCTACGGCTCCCGGGAGCTGGACGCCTCCCTGCTGCTGATCCCGCAGATGGGCTTTCTGCCGCCCGACGACAAGCGGGTCATCGGGACCATCGAGGCCATCCAGCGGGAGCTGTCGACCTCGGACGGCTTTGTGCTGCGCTACCCGACGGCGGGCGAGGACGCGGGCGTGGACGGCCTCGAAGGCGACGAAGGAGCCTTCCTGGCCTGCTCGTTCTGGCTCGCCGACGACCTGGCGATGATCGGCCGGGTCGACGAGGCGCGCAAGCTCTTCGAGAAGCTGCTGGCGCTCCGCAACGACCTGGGGCTGCTGGCGGAGGAGTGGGACCCGCGGCTCCAGCGGCAGGTGGGCAACTTCCCGCAGGCCTTCAGCCATGTGCCGCTGATCGACACGGCGCTGCGGCTGACCGCGTCCGGGGCGTACGGAGGGTAGGCCCGGCCACGTCCCCGAGCATGCCCCCGGACGGGCCAGGGCCTCAGGGCCCCGGCCCACAGGACCCCGGCCCTCACCCTCAGGGGACGATCACCGTGGCGCGGGCCCTGGAACTCCCAGCCCTGCGCCGCGGGCTCCCCGAGGTGGTGGCCGCCGGGGACGGTCTCGACCGGCCGGTGCGCTGGGTCCACGCGTGCGAGGCGCCCAACATCGCCTCGCTGCTCAAGGGCGGCGAGCTGCTGCTGACCCAGGGCCTCGCCGTGGGCCCACGCCCGGCCGAGCAGCGCGCCTTCGTCCGCCGCCTCGCCGAGCGCGGGGTCGCGGCGCTGGTGGTGGAGCTGGGGTCCCGGTTCACCGCGCTGCCGGCCGCGGTGGTCGACGCGGCGCGCTCGCATGGGCTGCCGCTGGTGCAGCTGCACCGCGAGGTGCCGTTCGTGGCGGTCACGGAGGAGATCCACACCGAGATCGTCAATGAGCACTACGCGGTGCTGCGCCGGGCGGAGGTGGTGCACCGCGAGTGCACCGAGCTGCTGCTGCGCGGCGGCGGGGTGCCCGAGATCCTGCGGCTGCTGGCCCGGTTCGCGGGCAATCCGGCGTTCCTGGAGTCCCCCGACGGCCGGCTGCTGTACGCGGCCGGGCCGGGCCCGGCGGGGCAGCCGGCCGGCGCCGAGCCGCTTCAGGTGTGGGAGGGGCTGCGGTCGCGGCGCGCGGCGCGGCGGCCCGAGCCGCCCGCGGGCAGCGTGGTGGCGGACGTTCCCGGCGGCGGGCCCGGCCCCGGCGCCGTACGGGCGCGGCTGACCGTACTGCCGGTGGCGGGGCCGCTCGCGCCCGTGCACCGGCTCGCCGCGGAGCGGACCGCGGATCTGCTGGCGGTCGTGTTGCTGAGGGCCCGCCAGGAGGAGGAGCTGACCGCGCGCGGGCGCGGGGACTTCCTCACCGAGCTCGCCGAGGGCCGGATCGCCGCGGCGGACGCCCCGGCCCAGGTCAGGGTGCTGGGCTTCAGGCCGGGCGAGGGTCCGCTGCTGCCGGTGGTGATGCGGCTGGCAGAACTGTCTGCCTCATCGGGCCTCGGCTCGCTGGAGCCGGGGCAGGGCCTGGGCACGGGGCCCGCCGAAAGCTGGGCGGCCCTGGCCCATGCGCTCCAGGAGGAGCTGGCGGGGGTGGGGGCGCCGGTGCTGCTGGGCGTACGGCTCCCGGAGCGGCGGGTTCCGCTACTGGTGGGGCTGCGGGAGGCGGCGGAGCGCGGCCCGGTGGCCGAGCGGGTCGCGGCAGCGCTGCGCGCCGGGGTGGAGCGGGCCTGGCCGGACCGGGCCGGGGCGCACCCGCCCGTGGTGGTCGTGGGGCTGCCGGGCGGCTGGGATTCGGTCGGCGGCGAACTGCGCCATGCCGCGCAGGCGGCGAGCGCGGCGCGGGGGCCGGCGGAGCGCGCGTGGCATGACGTACGGAGTCTGGATGTCGACCTGTTGCTGTGGCGACTGCGGGAACACGGGGATCTGGCGGCCTTTGTCGACAGGGTGATCGGCCCGCTGCTCGCCCACGACCGCACGGCCCGGCCGCCGCTGGTCCCGACGCTGGAGGCGTATCTGCGCCACGCGGGCCGCAAGGCGGAGACGGCGCGGGCGCTGCACCTCAACCGCCAGACCCTGTACGACCGGCTGGCGCGGATCGGGCGGCTGCTGGGCAGCGACCTGGAGGACCCTCGGACGGTGCTCGCGCTGAGTCTGGCCCTCCAGGCCCGCCGCCATGTGCGGTCTCAGGACATCTGAGGTCAGAAGGGGGTCAGGGTGAGCGTGACGCCCGTCGGAGCGGTGTCCTGGACGTTGCGGACTGGGGGCCGTGTTGGCCACCCTGCCGTCACGGATCCGCGTGCTCGGTGGAGCCGGCGGTGCCCTCAGCCAGGAACTGGGTGGAGGCCAGTTCGGCATACAGTCGGTCGCCGGTGACGAGTTCGCGGTGGGTGCCGATAGCTCTGACACGGCCAGCGTCCATGACGATGATACGGCGCGCGGCGATCACGGTGGACAGACGGTGGGCTATGACCAGCACCATGCTGTCCCGGGCCGCGGCCTGGACCACATCGCGTAGTACCCGTTCGTTCATCGCGTCGAGTTGAGATGTCGCCTCGTCGAGGAGGAGCAGACGCGGGCGCCGCAGCAGGGCACGGGCGATGGCAACGCGTTGGCGTTCGCCGCCAGAGAGAGCGCTGCCCCGGTGGCCTACTGGGGTGTCAAGGCCGTCTGGGAGCCGATCCACGAGGGCATCCAGGCGAGTGCGGATCAGTACCTCGCGGATGTCCTCGTCGCTGGCGTTGGTCGCTGCGAGGGTGAGGTTTTCGCGCAGGGTGCCGGAGACGACCGGGGCATCCTGCTCCACATAGCCGATCGAGGCGCGGAGCGGGCCCAAGGGCCAGTCGAGGACGTTCGTGCCGTCGATCAGGACCCGGCCTCTGTCGGCTTCATAGAAGCGTTCGATCAGGCCGAAGAGGGTGGTCTTGCCGGCTCCCGAGGGTCCGACGATCGCTGTCAGTCCGGGGCCCTGAACACGGAGCGTGACGCTCTGGAGCACGTCGGGCAGTTCGGGGCGATACCGGAATGTCACGTTCCGGAATTCGATCACTGACGGGCGGGATGAGGGCGGGGCGCTTCCGCCGCCTTCGGCGTCCTGCTCGGTGATCAGGTTCTGAGCCTCCGAGATTCGGGCCATCGCGGCGGAGCCCGCCTGATACTGGGAGACCGCCTCCACCAGGCGGGAGAGAGGGCTGGTCAGTTGGAAGAGGAGAAGCAGGAAAGCGATCAGGCTCGACACCGGGATGGCACCCGACGCCACCCGGGCGCCTCCGACGCCCAGCACGGTCAGGAACGCAAGCTGTACGGCAAGCCCGGTTATCGAGTACGCGACAGAACCCAGTTTGGCGACACGTACTCCCTGTCGCCACGCATGGTGGGCCGCCGCGTCGATCGCCGCGGTTTCGCGCTGCTCCGCGCCTGCGGCCTTGATAGTACGGAAGGCTCCGAAGGCTCGCTCAAGGACCGAGGACATGCTGCCCACGGACTCCTGGACCTCTCGAGTGGCCACCGCGACACGCGGCATGGCCACGCAGACCGATCCGCCGATCAGCGTGACGACAGCCAGCGAGATGCCGAACAGGATCGGGTCCAGCACACCCATGAGCACCATCGTGGCGAGCAGGGTGAGACCGCCGACAACGGCGGAGACCAGCGTCTCGGTGGTGACCTGCCGCAGCATTGTGGTGTCCGCGATGACTCGAGACATCAGGTCGCCCGGTTCTTTCCGGTTCAGTTCGGGCAGCCGCAGCCGTAGCAGGCGGAACACCAGTTTTCGCCGGGCGGACAGGACGATGGATTCCGCGGCGCGTTCCAGGACGAACTGTCCTACTGCCTGGACCACTGTGCCAAGGACGATCAGAGCGGTGAGCACGATCAGCACACCGGTGATCGATTCGCCTCCCGCAAGCGCGTCAACCATGGCCTTGGCCGCCAGCGGTTGGGCCAGAGCCATGGCCGACCCAACCAGGGCAAGCAGGCCACCAAGGGCGATCAAGGCCCGGTGTTGCCGGATGTGGGAACTCAGTTCCTGCCAGGTCTCCCGCACGGTCGGTGGCGGACCGATCGGTTCGTCCCATGCCTGCGTCATCGGGCACGGTCCATGCGGGTCCCATCGGTGCGGGCCTCGGCCTCGAGGTTCGCGCGGACCGCGGGCAGGACCTCAGCGGCAAGCCGGCGCAGGTTGGGCAGCGCGTCCTCGGGTTCGGCGACCGGTTCGACCTGGAACATGACTCGCGAGCAACCCGATGTGCGGATGTGACGGAGTATGCGGCGTACGCAGGTCTCAACGTCACCGACAGCTTGCGTCGCCAGCAGTCGCTCGGTGACCGATTCGATCAACGCCTCGCCCTGGGGTGCGTCAGGGTCTTCGTTCTCGCCTGACGCCGACTGTGGCGCAGCATCCCGGGCCAGGTACCGGGCGCGGTCGGCCATGAGGTCGTGTGCCCGGGCCGGGGAATCAGTGACATGGGCGAAGAGCAGAAATGCGTGATCGTAGCCATCACTCGAGTGCCCCGCAGCGGCGGCCAATTTCGCATGCAAAGCCACCATTTCGGCCTTGGCCTCCGATGTCTTGTCGAAGAACAGCAGCATCGGCAGTCCTCGGGAGGCGGCGGATCGAATCGTTCCGGCGGATCCGGCGGCAACGTACATGGGCGGCCCACACCGACGCAGCGGGGCGGGCGTGGGCGTGATCGGCGCAAAGGCGTACAGGTCGGACGAGGCACTCACTTCTCCGGCCCAAGCCGCACGGATGAGGTCGAGGGCTTCGGCGGGTCCGTGACGCCAGTGGTCGACGCCGCGACCGATGACCTCGTACTCGGTGGTGCTTTGACCGCGTCCGACCCCGAGCACGAAACGCCCGCCGGAGACCTGGTCGAGGAGTGCCGCCTGCTCGGCGACGTGAATCGGATGATGGAGCGGGAGGAGGGTGACCGCGGTTCCCACGGTGATGCGGTCGGTGCGTCCCATCAGAAAGGCGGCGAGCGCCAGTGCGGAGGATCCGATGACCGCGTCGCCGAAGTGGTGTTCCGTAACCCACAGGTCATCGAGGCCGAGCGCCTCGGCGCAAGTGGCCAGCGCGACGGTGTCGCGGAACACCTCGGCGTCCGTCCGCCCCGGGCTTCGATGGGTACTGAGCAGAATGCCGAAGCGAACGTCGTCTGCGAGAGTCACGGGTGGGACGCTCCTTGCCGCTCGTAGAGGTCGATGTGGGTCACGGTCGGCTCGGTACGGTCATGGTGACGAGGTAGCGGCGGATATCGTCGACCTCTCCCACGGGTTCTCCGTCGACTTCCACCCAGGCGTGTGCCCGGAACGGTTCGATACGGATGCCGGTGCACCAGTCCGGCCAGGCACCCGCCAGCCGACACAGCAAGACAGTGGCGACCGACCGTTGCAGGCATCCCTGGCCCGCGCAGGTCACACTGACTGAGACGACCGCATCGCGAGCGGCACCCGCCTGCGCCTTGGTCGCCGGATGGGCACCGCGGCGTATCACGGCCAGCACCCGGGCGAGAGGCTCCGGCTTGAGCCGGATGAGCAGAGCAGCGCCGACCACGGCGAGGCGGGCCGCCAGGCGTCGGTGCATCGGCGGTCGGGAGGCGGTCTCAAGACCGGTAGGCATGCTCATGGCGCAATCAGCCGCCGTTCGTGTAGGACCTGGACGAGCGCGGCGACGTCGTCGGGGATGCACTCGGGCGCCCGGGGGATCGATCGGAGCAAGAAATCAACCGCCGCCGTCTGGCTCGGTTCGTGCAGCAGGGCGCGCAGGATGACTCCGCCAGTGGGGTTGAGCTGCCAATAGCGGCCGCTACGCCGGTCGAGCAGGACCATGCCCCCGTCCTCGGTCTCGGTGGCGGACACGTGCGCGGCGAGGGTGACGTTCATCGCGGACCTCCGGGCGACACGAACGCGGATTCGCGGTCGGGCAGGGAACGCAGCCAGGCCTCGCAGGTCAATGTGTGATCCAAGGGGACCAGGCTGTGTGGGGTCGGGTGAATCCCGAGGAGTGCCGCCCGGAGCTTCCCGGGATTCACCAGGCCCAGGCGAGCAAGCCGCAGGTCGTCGCAGAGTTCCGCGAGTTCGCGCTTGTGCCGTCTCAGACCGGCGTAAGCCTCAGCGCTGAATTCAGCCTTGGTCCGGCGGCCCAGGATGTGGTCCGGGACGATGCCCCGCATGGCCGCGGTGAGCGACGGTTTGTAGGGGAAGGTCGCCGCCCGGTCGGAGAGGTTGATCGACAACGCGGCCTCCACCACCCGGTCGTCAACGTACGGGGCGTGCCAGGACACGCCGTGTCGACGGGACAGCCGGTCAACTCGTCGTATCGTGCCGCCGCAGATACGGGCCAGTTCCAGCGCCCGATGCTGGCCGCGTTGCGCGGCGAACGGCTGGGCCGCCGCAGCCGCGCGATACATGCGGCGGGCGGCTTCGACGGCCTCACGCTCGGCCCAGGGCGGCATTCGAACCTCGTTGCCCCATGGCAGTCTCGGCTGCGAGGTCGGGGCCGGGGCAGCGGTGAGCGAACTGGCTGAATCAGTGAGCCACCGTCCGTAGGACCGGCTGTCCAGGAGAGCCCGCGCGGCCGACCGATGCTTCCACCGCATCATCGCGGCGGTTGCCCTGACATGGCGCAGCGCGTTCAGCGGATCGCCAGTGCGAACGAGCGCGTGCAGGTACGTGGGGAATGTGGCGAACAGTTCGTCTCCGCCATGACCGGTCACATGGCGTGTCGCGCCGTGGCCGGCGACCAGGCGGACTTGGGCGATGTGTTGAGCATGGGTCCGAAGCCATGGCACCGGCGCTTCCAAGTCGTCGACGGGGACCGTCATATCGGCGTACCACGAGGGCATCTCTCCCGGTGACGTCACCAGGTATTCGGCTCCGGGCAGCGCGAGGGCCGCCTGGTCCGCCCAGACCCCGTCGTCGTTGGCCGGGTCAGTCGCCTCCCAACGATTGGCGAGCAGGTGGGCGGGACCGCCGTCACCAATGAGAAAGCACAGACTGGTGGAGTCCAGGCCACCCGAGAAGTCAGCGCTGATCGTGCCACCACCCTGTGTCCGCACCGCCGCGGCCTCAATCAGCGCGGAACGCAGCAATGCGGCCCCCTCGTCCAGGGTCAATTCAGGCTCCGGGGGAGCCCACCAGCGCACCGTGCGGTGCCCACCGCCGGACGGCAATTCCAGATAGCAATCGCCGGGCAGCCGTTCCACGCCGCGCCACAGGGGCTCCTCGGCCAGCGGGTAAGGGATTGCCGGGCCCAGCAGTTCCCGGGCGAGCAGATCCTCTCTGACGCCGGCATCGGCCCCCATGAGCGTGGCGAGAGTGTCAGCACGGTCCGCCGCGACCGTAGTCGCGCCCATCCGGGCGTAGTGGATCTGCCGGACAGTGGTGACGTTGCCCTGGGCGCGTATCTCTCCGTTGAGAGAAGCGAGGATGTGCACCGAGCCGGGCAGTGTGCGGGCGAGTGTGTCGAGGTCGCGGAGGGTACGGACACGGTCCAGAATCGTGCGGAGCCGGGTGACTTCGATGCGGGTGCTGCCCAACAGGGCCAGCCGACAAGGCCCTTCAGTAACCTGGATCAGATCCTCCGGTGCCCATTGCCCCACAATCCACGGGCGGCCGGACGCGTGTTCCAGGACCTGTTCTTCCTCGCGAACGGGCTTGCGGTAAGCGGCCGCAGCGCCGGCCGGGTTATCCGGAAAGATCAAGAATCCCACGTCGCTCCTCCTGAGGACTGCCGGTTCCGCTTATGAACGGGGCGCACCGTGCCCGCGCGCCCGGAATCGACGCGCGGGCACGATGCGGTCCAGCAGCGGCTCAGCAGAGGAAGAACCAGCACTCCCAGCGCCAGTCGATGCCACCGGTGGGGCCGTTACCCATGGTCAGCTTGGCGAAGTCCCCCACCTCCACCAACTGCGGCTTCTCATAATCCACTTCGTCGATACGCAAGGAAGCCAACTCCTCGACTCGATAGCGTCTTCGGCCCGGATGGGCGCAATCACAAGACTGTCTTCCGGGCCCCGAGAGGTCATTGACTATCCGCGCATGCCAGTTGACGATCCTGGCACGGCTTCGCGCGGGCGATGGCCCGCCCAGGTGTGCGCCGCGCACTGCGACGCCACCGCATCATGGTCATCCCGCGGATTCCTCGCCCGCGCCGTCCGCACCGCCAACTGCGGGATCACCCGGCGCTGGGGATCGTGGCCGGTCGGATCGGACGCGGATCGGGCGGCTGCTGGGCAGCGACCTGGAGGACCCTCGGACGGTGCTCGCGCTGAGTCTGGCCCTCCAGGCCCGCCGCCATGTGCGGTCTCAGGACATCTGAGGTCAGAAGGGGGTCAGGGTGAGCGTGACGCCCGTCGGAGCGGTGTCCTGGATGTACGACGCGAAGTCGGCGACGTCGTCGAAGGCGAAGCCGTACGCCTTGCCGTCGGCGGTGGCCGCGTGCATGGCCTTGGCGTAGTGGTTGGTGACCTGGGGGGTGTAGAAGGCGGCCGGGTCGGTGGTCGGCTGGGCGGCGGTGCTGTGCAGGGTGGTGCGGTTGAAGCCCGCGCCGAGGACGGCCGCGACCGGGCCCGTCGTGCCGTCGTTGGGCGCGGCGAGCGCGCCGTCACAGAAGAGCACGTCCCTGGTGGAGGGCTTGCCGAAGGACACGGAGCCGGGGCCGGTGAAGGACAGCCTGCCGCCGCTCACCCGGCCGGTGAAGGTGCCCGCGTTGGTGGTGACCTTGAGGTCCTTCCCGGCGTAGGCGGCCCAGACCTCGTCGATGTAGCCCGCGAGGTAGTCCTTGGCGAACAGCCCCGCGTCCAGGCCGTGTCCGGGAGCGATGACCCGCAGGCGGTCGCCGAGGACCAGGGGCGCGAAGGCGTCGACCGCGGCGAGGTCGGCGAAGACCTTGGCGCGGGCGCCGCTCTTGAGCGTGCCGGTGGTCTGGTCCTTGGCCCCGGTGAGGCGGATCGACATCGGGACGCTGAACATGTCGACCATGGTGGTGTTGCAGAACATCCCGGCGGAGTTGAAGGTGAACTCCGCGCAGTCGTGCAGGGTGTTGTAGTTGGGGTCGCTGGACACCCAGCCGGCCGGGTACTGGAGGGCCGCGTTGCCCGCGCCGTCGGTGACCGCCTTGAACCTGAGTTTGGAGCCGAGCGCGACATAGATCCGGCCGGACATATTGGGCAGGGTCAGCCTGGTGTCGCCGCTCGCGGCGAGCGGGATGGCGTAGTCGGTCCAGCCGTCGGGGCCGTTGTCGGAGAGCGCGATGGGCGCGATCCCGCCGTCCGGGGTGACCCGGACCTGCCGGCCGCCCTCGTTGCCGACGATGTAGAGCCATATCGACGAGTTGCCGAACTGACCCGTGTGGTTGACGACTGTGAGCGGCATCGTGGCGGCGCGCTCCGCGCCGTCGGCCCGGCCGCCGGCGAGGGTGAGGCCCGAACCGGCGGCAGCCGCGGCGGCGAAACCGCCGAGCAGCCTCCTGCGGCTGAGCGTTCCGCTCTTTGTCCCGCTCTTTGTCCCGCTTTTTATCCTGCTCATGACATGTACTCCTCGGCGTAGTGGGGGGTTTGCCGGGATATGGGGGGTGGTGGGGGGTGCGGGAGCCATCGACGTGAGAGCGCTCTCTCCCGCCCTTCGCCCAGCACACTGCCCATCAGCCGCCCCGCGCGTCAAGGACTTCGTCGCCCCGGAGCCGAATTAGGTCTGAACCAATTCGTCGTAGACGCTGAGGACATGGGCCACCGTGTCGTCCTCCGTCGGCCAGCCCGCGGTCCGCGCCCGCCCCGCCGCGGCCAGCTCCACCCGGCGCACCGGATCCCCGAGCAGCCGGATCACCGCGCCCGCGAGGGCCTCCGGCGCCCCGTACGGCACGAGTTCGGCCGCCTCCCCCACCAGCTCCGGCACCCCGCCGACCGCCGTGGCCACCAGCGGCACCCCCGCGTGCAGCGCCTCCTGCGCCAGCAGCGACCGCGCCTCCCACCGGCTGGACAGCACCGCGACATCGGCGGCCGCCAGCAGCGAGGGCACATCGTCCCGGCGGCCGAGCAGCCGCACCGGCAGCCCCTCCGCGTCGATCCTGCCCTGCAACACCGCCCGGTCCGGCCCCTCCCCCGCGACCGCCAGCAGCGGCTGGGGGTCCAGCGCGCGCCACACCCGGGCCGCGTCCAGCAGCGGCCCGAAGCCCCGGTCCGTCATCAGCCGGCCCACTGCCAGCAGCAACGGCCGCTCCACGGCGCCGAGTTCGGCCCGCGCCTTCTGCCGCCAGCCGTCCTCCCTGGGGGGTGTGCGGCGCGGCGCGGGCACCGCGACCGGCGCGAGCCGCGCATCGCGAGCCCCGCGCGCGCGAGCCCGGTCCACCAAGTCCGACGACGCGCCCAGCACGACCGTGGCGTTGCGCGCCACCCTGCGCTCCAGCAGGCGCACGGCATGAGCCCGCGCGCCCTCGGCGTGCGGCTTGCCGTGCCAGGTGACGATCAGCGGTACGCCCCGGCCGCGCAGCGCCAGCACGGCCAGCAGCCCGGACCGCAGCCCGTGCGCATGCACCAGCCCCGCCCCCGCACCGGCCGCGCGCAGCGCCGCCACGGTCCCCGCCTCCGTCCTGGCATCCAGCCCGACGAACCACGCGCCCGCGTCCGTGAACCCGTACCCCCGCTCCGCCCCCCACGGCCCGCACACGGTCACCCGCAGCCCGCGCGCCACCAACCCGGCCGTCAGCGACCGCACATGCACCCCGCTGCCGGAGCTCCCGCCGCCGAGCACTTGGAGGGTGTGCAGAGGCGGCTGCCCGTGCGGGTTCCCTTGCGGGTTCCCGTGCGGGCCCCCTTGCGGCGGGACCGGGGTGCTGCTCACGGTGCTGCTCACGCGGGAGGGGCTCCTGAGGGGACGGCGTTCGGGCGTGGGAAGTGGGCGCGCGGCGGTACGGGTGCGCTCCGCCCAGGATGCCAGCCCCCGGACCGCCCCCGCCGCCATGCCCCCACCCCGGCCCCGCCGTCGACTCGCCCGTACGTCCGCGGGTTCACCCATACGGAGTAACGGAGTACACGCCGGGTGCCGGGTAAACCGCGCGCGGACCGACACCGGTTCGGGGACGGGCCCGCGCGTGCAGACCCGCGCCTGACCTCGCCGCGCGCGGCCGGTACGGGCCCAGCGGGCCGGGGGGCACCCCGGCCCGGCCGAGCCCCGGCAGACCCTGCCGGCCGAGGCGGCCGAGGCGGCCGCGCGACAGGGCCGGAGGCCCAGCTCATCCAGGGGCCCGCACGAGCGGGCGCGGGCACGTTACCGACCCCGGCCCCGGCCGCTGAGCCGGGGCGGGCGCCCCGGCAGGCCTCAGCCCCGGCCTCGGGCCGAAGGCCGGAACGGCCCCAGGGGGTCCCCGCCCCGCCGGACGGGGCCGGGGGCCGGGGTCCGAGGTCGAGGTCGGGGTCCGGAGGCGTGGCCCCGGTTCGGGAAGGGGCGGGGTGGGGGCTCTGCCGATACGCGGCTCCGCCGCGTGGCGCCGGAGGCGGTCAGCGGGTGGCCCGGGCGGCCTCCAGGAGCTCCTCCGCGTGGGCACGGGCGAGTTCCGAGTCCTCCTGGCCCGCCAGCATGCGCGACAGCTCCCGCACCCGGTCCTCGCCCTCCATCGCCTTCACACCGCTGCGCGTGACCGCCCCGTCGTTGGTCTTCTCCACCACCAAGTGCCGGTCGGCGAAGGCCGCGACCTGGGGCAGGTGGGTGACGACCACGACCTGCGCGGTCCGGGCGAGCTTGGCCAGGCGCCGGCCGACCTCGACCGCCGCCTTGCCGCCGACGCCCTGGTCCACCTCGTCGAAGAGATAGGTCGGCACGGGGTCGGAGCCCGCGAAGACCACCTCCACCGCCAGCATCACCCGGGACAGCTCACCGCCGGACGCCCCCTTGGCGATCGGACGGGGCGGGGCGCCCGGGTGGGGGGCGAGCAACAGCTCGACCTCGTCGGCCCCGTGCGGCCCGAACAGCACCGCACGGCCGCCCACCTCGATGCCCGCCGTCTCCTCCGCGGCCTCGGTCTGGCCGATCGCGAAGGTCACCCGGGCGTGCGGCATCGCGAGCGAGGCCAGCTCCGCGGTGACCGCGCCGGCGAAGCGCGCCGCCGCCTCCGTACGGGCGTCGGTGAGCGCCTGCGCGAGCTCGCCCAGTTCGGCGCGGAGCGCGTCGCGCTCGGCGGTCAGCTCGCCGATGCGGTCGTCGTCGCCGTCCAGCTCGGCCAGCCGGGTCGCGCCCTGCTCCGCCCAGGCCAGCACGTCCGCGATGTCCTGGCCGTACTTACGGGTCAGATGGGCCAGCGCGGCCCGGCGCTCCTCGACGGTCGCCAGCCGCCGCGGATCGGCGTCCAGGTCGTCCGCGTAACCGGCGAGCTCCCCGGCCACGTCGGACAGCAGGATGCCGACCTCGGCGATCCGGTCGGCCAGCGCGGCGAGCGCCGGGTCATGGGAGCGGACGCCCTCCAGGGCCCGGTGCGCACCCGCGACCAGAGTGGCCGCGTCCACGCCCTCGGGGTCCTCCGGGTGCCCGGCCAGGGCGGTGTGCGCGGCGGTGGCGGCCGAGGCGAGGGCCTCGGCGTGCCCGAGGCGCTCCGCCTCGGCGGCGAGCTCGGTGTCCTCCCCCGGCAGCGGCTCGGCCGCGGCGATCTCCTCGAGGCCGAAGCGCAGCAGGTCGGCCTCCTGCGCCCGCTCCCGCGCGCGTGTGGTCAACTCGTCCAGCTCGGCCGCGACCGCGCGCAGCCGCCGGTAGGCCGCCGCGTACTTCTCCAGCGGCCCGGCGACCGCGGCCCCCGCGTATCTGTCCAGGGCCTGGCGCTGCCGCGCCGGGCGCAGCAGCCCCTGCTGATCGGTCTGGCCATGGACGGCCACCAGGTCGTCCGCCAGCTCGCCCAGCAGCCCCACCGGCACCGAGCGACCGCCCACATGGGCGCGCGAACGGCCTTCGGCGGAGACGGTGCGGCTGATCAGCAGCGCTCCGTCGTCGAGTTCGGCCCCCGCTTCCTCGGCCCGGACGGCCACCGCCGACCGGGCATCGACGGTGATCCGGCCCTCGACGACCGCCGCCTTGGCACCGATCCGCACCAGCGCGGCATCAGCCCGCCCGCCCAGCAGCAGGCCGAGACTGGTGACGACCATGGTCTTGCCCGCGCCGGTCTCACCGGTCACCGCGGTAAAGCCCGGCGACAGTTCGACGGCGGCGTCGTCGATGACGCCCAGCGCACGTATCCGCATCTCCTCCAGCACGACCACGACCATACGAGGTTTCGCGGGCGAGATGCGATGGGGGCTCCCCCTCTGGGGTACGTCACCCACCCGCCCGTCCCCATATCCGGGCGCCACCCCCGGACCCCGGTCAGGGGGTGGAAAGGCTCTGCTCCTGGACCTCGGGGGTCCAGGAGCAGAGCCCCCGCCGGACAGCCCTTGGTGCGGACCTGCCCGGCGGATCGCGGGGGCTCTGCCCCAGACCCGGGGTCCAGAGGCAAAGCCCCTGCCACGCGGCGGAGCCGCGAATAGACACTGTGGGAAGGGGCGGGTAGGGGAAAAGATCCGCCGGACAGCCCTTAGTGCGGCGCGCCGCGCCAGCCCGCGACCGGGAGGGCGAACTTCGCCACCAGCCGGTCGGTGAACGAGGCGTGGTGCAGCCGTGCCAGACGGACCGGGACCGCGCCCCGCCGGACCTCCACCCGCGCACCCGCGGGCAGTTCGACGGTGCGCCGCCCGTCGCACCACAGCACCCCGTGCGGGGTCTGCGGCTGCACCTCCACGGCGAGCACCGAGCGCGGCGAGGTGACCAGCGGCTTGGCGAAGAGGGCGTGCGCGCTGATGGGGACCATCAGCAGCGCCTCGACCTCGGGCCACACCACCGGCCCGCCGGCCGAGAAGGCGTAGGCCGTCGAGCCGGTCGGGGTCGCGCAGACGACGCCGTCGCCGCCGAAGCGGGAGACGGGGCGGCCGTCGACCTCGGTGACGACCTCGAGGAGGCGTTCCCGCGCGGCCTTCTCGACCGAGGCCTCGTTCAGCGCCCAGTCGGTGTGCACGATCTGCCCGTCCGTGCGGACCAGCACATCGATGGTCATCCGCTCCTCGACCTCGTAGCTGCGGGTCACCACCCGGTCCACGACCTTGTCCAGGTCGTCCCGCTCGGCCTCGGCGAGGAAGCCGACCCGGCCCAGGTTGACGCCGAGCATCGGCACCCCGGAGATGCGCGAGAACTCGGCCCCGCGCAGGAGCGTGCCGTCACCGCCGAGGACGATCAGCAGCTCGCAGCCGTCCAGGACGTCCGGGCCCGCGTCGACCAGCTCGACCGCGGCCGGCAGCGGCAGGTCGGCGGCTTCGGCGGCGAGCACCCGCACCCCGATGCCGCAGCGCAGCAGGCCTTGCACGACGAGTTCGGCGCTGCGGATGGCCGCGGGGCGGCCGGTGTGCGCCAGCAGGAATACGGTGCGCTCCGCCGCGGCCGAAGCCGCTGCCGTAGCTGCTGCCGTAGCTGCTGCCGAAACTGCCGCTGAAGCTTCTGAAGTGGTCAACTGGGCCCCTCCGCCACTGCACGGTCGACATCGGCCGGGTCGAGTGCCGGCGCCCCGGCGCGCATCCACAGAAAGTACTCGACGTTGCCCGACGGGCCGGGCAACGGGCTCGCGGTGACCCCCAGGACTCCCAGCCCCAGCTCCGCCGCCCGCTCGGCGACCGTACGGACGGCCTCGGCGCGCAGCAGCGCGCTGCGGACCACCCCGCCGCTGCCCAGCCGCTCCTTGCCGACCTCGAACTGGGGCTTGACCATCAGCACCAGGTCGGCTTCGGGCGCGGCGCAGCGCACCAGGGCGGGCAGCACCAGCCCCAGCGGGATGAAGGACAGGTCACCGACGACCAGGTCCACGGGGTCACCGCCGATCTGCTCGAGCGTCAATTCACGTACGTTCGTACGGTCCATGACGGTGACGCGTTCATCGCTCTGCAAAGACCACGCGAGTTGTCCGTATCCGACGTCCACGGCGACGACATGGGCGGCCCCGGCGCGCAGCAGGACATCGGTGAAGCCCCCGGTGGAGGCGCCCGCGTCCAGAGCGCGCCGCCCGGCGACCCGCAGACCGCCGCCACCGGCGGGGGCGGGGGGCGCGTCCGCGCCGCCCATCCGCCCGCGGTACTCCTCGCTGAAGGCGAGCAGCGCGCCCGCGAGCTTGTGCCCGCCGCGCGAGACATAGTCCGGGTCGCTGTCGTCCTTGCCGACCACGAGCGCCGCGCTGGTCTCCACCTGGGTGGCGGGCTTGGTCGCGACCTGTCCGCCGACGGTCACCCGGCCCGCGGCGATCAGCTGGCTCGCGTGCTCGCGCGAGCGGGCCAGCTTGCGGCGCACCAGCTCGGCGTCGAGTCGTACGCGTCGTGGGCGGGTCACAGCCACGGGTGGTTCAGCTCCTGTCGTCCTACGAGGTGCGGGCTACGAGGCGGGGGCCGGCGGGGCCGGTGGGCCCGGCCGCCGGTCCAGGGCGGTCAGCGCGTCGCGCAGGCCCCGGTGCACATCCTCGTACACCTCCAGGTGGCCGCTCGCGGCGAGGTGGTCGGCGTCGGCCAGCCGCTCCAGCTGGGCGTCGACCTCGGCGACGCCGGTGGGCGTACGGGTGACGCCGAGCGGCACCGGATCCGCCGGGCGCGCCGGTTCCGACGGCGGCTCCGGCACGGTCCCCGGCGCCTCCGCCACGGCGGCCGGTACCCCAGGGCCCGGCTCAGGCTCGGGCCGCGCGCCCTCCATCGGCTCACTCATGGTCCCGACGCTACCGCGAACCGCGCATTCTCCGACGTACGGGACCTGGGGTACCGTCTGTCGCGATGGCGACCATGGAGGAGTGCCGCAGCGCACTCGACAAACTGGCGGAGAACCTGGCGGGCGCGAACGGGGACCTCCGCAGCGCCGCCGCGCTCGACCGCTCGGTGAGCTGCCGTATCACCGACCTCGACATCACCTTCCTCGGACGTCTCACCGACGGCCGCATAGAGGACGTGACGGTCGTGCCGGGCCTGCCCGACGAGCGGGCCGAGATCCGGCTGACCATGTCAGGCGACGACCTGGTGGCCCTGGTCGACGGTGAGCTGCACTTCGCGCGCGCCTGGGGCAGCGGCCGGGTCAAGCTGGAGGCAGGCTTCCGCGATCTGCTGCGGCTGCGGAAGCTGCTGTAGCCGAGCCCACCGCCGTCGCGGCCGCCATCTCCGCCGCACCCACCCCCGTCGCCTCCTCGTCCTCAGTCGTGACGGGCGCCGCGGGCGTACGGGGCCGGCGCGCGGCGGGCACCACCAGCGGGGTGCCGGTCTCGGGATCGTCGATGACCTGGCAGCGCAGCCCGAAGACCCGCTCCACCAGCTCGGCCGTCACCACCTCCCCGGGCGCGCCCTCGGCGACGACCTCCCCGCCGCGCATCGCGATCAGATGGGTGGCGTAGCGGGCGGCGTGGTTGAGGTCGTGGAGCACGGCGACGAGGGTGCGGCCCTGCTCCTCGTGGAGCTGGGCGCACAGGTCGAGCACGTCGATCTGATGCTGGATGTCCAGGTATGTCGTCGGCTCGTCGAGGAGCAGCAGCGGCGTCTGCTGGGCGATGGCCATGGCGATCCACACCCGCTGCCGCTGGCCGCCGGACAGTTCATCGACATAGCGATCCGCGAGCTCGGCCACGCCGGTCGCCGCCATCGACTCGCCGACGATCCGCTCGTCCGTCTCCGACCACTGCCGCAGCAGCCCCTGGTGCGGATAGCGGCCGCGCGCGACCAGGTCGGCGACGGTGATCCCGTCGGGCGCGATCGAGGACTGCGGCAGCAGCCCGAGGGTGCGGGCGACCTTCTTGGCGGGCAGCGAGCCGATCGCCTGCCCGTCGAGCAGTACGGACCCGACGGTGGGCTTGAGCATCCGGGACAGCGCGCGCAGCAGGGTGGACTTGCCGCAGGCGTTGGGCCCGACGATCACGGTGAAGGAGTTGTCGGGGATGGCCACGGACAGGCCCTCGGCGACCGTGCGCCGGTCGTAGGCGAGGGTGAGCCCTTCGGCGGTGAGCCGCTGTGTCCGAGTCCCCTTGTCCGTACCGCGCATCCCGCCCGTGCCTCCCATGATCGCCATACCGTCCATGCCGCCCGCTGTGTCTCGCGTCTCGTCCGTGCTCATCCGGCCCGCACCGCCGTCCCTCGTCGCGCCCCTCGTCGCGCCCCTCGCCGCCCCCGCCGTCATATCCGCCCCGCCCGGCGCTCGGTGATCAGCAGCCCCAGCAGATAGCAGCCGCCCAGCACCCCGGTGACGACTCCCACCGGCAGCTGGTCAGCCCCGAAGAGCCGCTGCGCGGACCAGTCGGCGGTGACCAGCAGGGCCGCGCCCATCAGGGCGGCGGGCACCAGGTTGGGGCCGGCCGCGCGGGTGAGCTTGCGGGCCAGCTGCGGCGCGACGAGCGCGACGAAGGCCACGGGCCCGGCGGCGGAGGTGGCGACCGCGGTCAGCATGACGGCCGACAGGACCATCACCAGCCGCGTCCGCTCGACCCGCACCCCGAGGGCGTACGCGCTGTCGTCGCCCATCTCCAGCATCCGCAGGCCCCGGGCGTTCCCGAGCACCACCGGCAGCAGCACCGCGCACGCACCCGCCAGGGGCCAGACCTGCTCCCAGTCCCGGCCGTTGAGCGAGCCGGTCAGCCACACCGTGGCGCGCGACGCGTCCACCAGGTCGGCCTTGGTCAGCAGATAGCCGTTGACGGCGCTGAGCATCGCGGACGCGCCGATGCCCACCAGCACCAGCCGGTAGCCGTGTACGCCCTGCCGCCAGGCCAGCGCGTAGACGCCGAGCCCGGTCACCAGGCCGCCGGCCACGGCCCCGATCGCGACCTGGTACGGCTCGCCCTGGAACAGCACGATGACGGTGAGCGCCCCGGCCGCCGACCCCTGCCCGAAGCCGACCACGTCCGGGCTGCCCAGCGGGTTTCGGGAGACGCTCTGGAAGAGCGCGCCGGCCAGGCCGAGGGCCGCGCCGACGAGCAGCCCGACCAGCACGCGCGGCAGCCGCAGGTCGTTGACGATGAAGTCCTGGGCCGGGGTGCCGCCGCCGAACAGGGTGCGTACGACGTCGCCGGGCGCGATCGAGAAGTCGCCGGTGCCGATCAGCACCACGCCCATGGCCAGCGCCACGGCGGCCAGCAGCAGCCCCGCCAGCGCCGCGCGGACGTCCAGCCGGAGCGAGAGCCCGCCGCGGGTCCGCAGCACGGCTCCGCGCGCACCGGGCGCGTTGCCGCCGCCGTTTCTGGTCTTGCTCGCGCTCGCGTTCGCGTTCACAGCTGGGCCATCCTTCGGCGCCGGACGAGGTAGATGAAGACGGGCCCGCCGATGAGCGTGGTGACGACGCCGGCCTGAAGCTCCGAGGGCCGCGTCACCACCCGGCCGAGCACATCCGCGCCCAGCAGCAGGACCGGCGAGAGCACCGCGGCGTACGGCAGGATCCAGCGCAGATCGGGCCCGGTGAGCGCGCGTACGAGGTGCGGCACCATCAGGCCGACGAAGGCGATCGGCCCGCAGGCGGCGGTCGCGGCCCCGCACAGCAGGGTGACGGCGACCATGGCGAGGAGGCGCGTGCGGTTGAGGTTGGCGCCGAGGGCGCGCGCCGTGTCGTCGCCGAGCGCCACGGCGTTCAGCGCCCGGCCGAGCGCCAGCGCGAGGACCGCGCCGACGACGAGGAACGGCGCGACCTGCTTGACGACCGTCATGTTCGCGGAGGCGAGCGAACCGACCGTCCAGAAGCGCATCTTGTCCAGAGCCGCCGTGTCCAGCAGCTCAACGGCGTTGACATAGCCGTAGAGCGCCGCGTACACCGCCGTCCCGGCGAGCGCCAGCCGCACCGGCGTGGCGCCCCGGCTGCCGCCGAGCGCGTACACGAGCACGGACGCGACGGCGGTGCCGAGGAAGGCGAACCACACATAGCCGGTCAGGGAGGTGACGCCGAAGAAGCTGATGGCCGAGACGACGGCGGCGGACGCGCCCGCGTTCAGACCCAGCAGCCCCGGGTCGGCGAGCGGATTGCGGGTGAGCGCCTGGATCACCGCGCCCGCGAGCCCGAGGGCCGCGCCCACCAGCAGCCCGAGCACGGTGCGCGGCACCCGCACGTCCCGGACCACCACGTCGGTGTCGGTGCCGCTGTAGTGGAACAGGCCGTGCCACACGTCGCCCAGCGGGATCGGCTTGGCGCCGATCGCGACGCTGGCCGCCACGATCATCAGCAGGACCACCAGGGAGGCGGCGAGCCCGGCGGCGCGGCGCGCGGAGCGCCCCCCGGGTGGCGCGGTCGCTGGTTCGGTCCCGGCTCTCGCCGGACTGAGCAGGGTCACGCGGAACTCCACCTCGCAGCAAGGCCGATCACAACTGAGGTTAGGTTAACCTAACCTACCTTGCCGCGTCTCGGGAGGGTGCAGTCAGCCCGGCAGGGCCGTCACAACCCGACGACAGCCCGACGACAGCCCGAGGGTCCGCACGAGGGTCCGCAGGGGGGCCGCACGGGGGGCCGCACGGAGGGCCGTCAAAGCCCCAGCATCGCGAGCGCCTTCCCCGCGTCCGCGTCACACGCCCCGTCCCCCGCCTCGGTCCACGCCGCCGCGCACAGCGCCCGCAGCCCGTCCAGCGGGTCGTCGCCGTCCCCCTCCAGCACCAGTGCGCCCTGCCGCACCCGGGCCAGCCAGCCCCCGCACCGGAAGCCGTCCTCGTCACCCGGCCCCGCGGGCTCCACCGCGGGCTGGGGCGCCAGCAGGCCCCTCAGGTCGCGGTCCACATACGTCGGCCGGTACTTGGGCTCGGCGGCCAGCAGCTGCGCGGGGGTGGTCACCCCGGTCAGGACCAGCAGCGAGTCGACGCCGCCCGCGTACGCGCCCTCGATGTCGGTGTCCAGCCGGTCCCCGACCACCAGCGGCCGCCGCGCGCCGGTCCGCAGGATCGTCTCCCGGTGCATCGGCGGCAGCGGCTTCCCGGCGACCTGCGGGTACTGACCCGTGGCGATGCGTACGACCTCCACCGCCGCGCCGTTGCCCGGCGCGATGCCCCGACCGCTCGGAATCGTCAGATCCGTGTTGGAGGCGAACCACGGCACGCCGCGCGCCACCGCGTACCCCGCCTCCGCCAGCCGCCCCCAGGGCAGCTCGGGCCCGCCGTACCCCTGGACCACCGCCGCCGGGTCGTCGTCCACCGACTCCACCGGCACCAGGCCGCGCTCGCGCAGCGCCACCCGCAGCCCCTCGCCGCCGATCACCAGCACCCGGGCCCCGGCCGGGACCTGCTCGGCGATCAGCCGGGCCACCGCCTGCGCCGAAGTGATCACGTCATCCGCCGTTGCCGGCACCCCGAGCCGCGTCAGATGCTCCGCCACCGCCTCCGGCGTCCGCAGCGCGTTGTTCGTCACATACGCCAGCCGCATCCCGCCGTCCCGCGCGGTGACCAGCGACTCCACGGCGTGCTCGACGGCCTCGCCCCCCGCGTACACCACCCCGTCGAGGTCCAGCAGGGCGGTGTCGTACGCCTCGCTCAGCGGCCGCTCTCCGGCCGCCGGACGGGTGCGGACGTTCTTGGTCACGGGGGGATTCATAAGGGGGCACGCTCCTCGCATAAATGTGCGTCTGTCCATCGATCATCTCTGATCGCGCCGGACGGCATAGCATTCACTGATGAGCATTCCAGGGCCTGTCGGGCAAGGTCTTCAGCTCGCCCCGTTCCGGGGATTGCGCTACGTCGCGGAGCGCGTCGGCAGCCTGGCTGCCGTGACCTCCCCGCCGTACGACGTCGTGGTGCGCCCCGACGGACTGCGCGCGCTCGAGACCGCGGACCCGTACAACATCGTCCGCCTCATCCTCCCGCAGGCCGGCACCCCCGCCGACCGCCATCGACAGGCCGCCGAGACGCTGCGCCGCTGGCAGGCCGACGGCATACTCGCCCCCGACCCCGAGCCCGCGCTCTACGTCTACGAGCAGCGTGACGGCCATCTGCTCCAGCGGGGCATCATCGGCGCCCTGCGGCTGAGCCCGCGCGAGGAGGGCGTGGTCCTCCCGCACGAGGAGGTCATGCCGCATGTGGTCGAGGACCGCGCCGCCCTGATGCGCGCCACCGCCGCCAACCTGGAGCCGCTGCTCCTCGCCTACCGCAGCGACGGCTCGGTCACCGGCGCGGCCAACGTCGTCGAACGCACCGTCCAAGGCCACCCGCTGCTGTCCACGACCACCGAGGACGGCTTCAGCCACCACCTGTGGCGGGTGACCGACCCCGCCGACCTGGCGGAGATCGCCGCCGACCTCCGCCACCGGCAGGCCCTCATCGCCGACGGGCACCACCGCTGGGCCACCTATCTGCGGCTGCGCGAGGAGCGGGCGGAGCCCGGCCCCTGGGACTTCGGCCTCGTCCTGCTCGTCGACACCGCCCGCTATCCGCTGCGCGTCAGGGCCATCCACCGGCTGCTGCACCAGCTGTCGCCGAGGGAGGCGCTGGCCGCCCTGGCCGGCCCGGGGAGCGCCGGCGGGACCGGCGCGGAGGGCGCCGCCTTCCGCGTATGGCCGGTCGACGGGCCACTCCCCCAGGCGCTGGCCACGCTCGCGAAGGCCGCCGACGAGCCGAGGGCCGGAAACGCCTTCCTGCTGGCCGGGCACGGCGGCTTCCACCTCCTGGACCGCCCCGATCCGGCGCTCCTCGCCCGTACGGTCCCCACCGGCCGGCCCGAGGCATGGCGCACCCTCGACGCGACGGTCCTGCACTCCCTGCTGCTCGAGCACCTCTGGAACGTCCCGGACACCCCCGCCCACATCGGCTACATCCATGACGCGGCGGCCGCCGTGGAGCAGGCGGAACGGCACGGCGGTACGGCGGTGCTGATGCACCCGGTGCGGGAGGGAGTCGTCCACGACCTGGCCCGTCAGGGGATCGCCATGCCGCACAAGTCGACCTCCTTCGGGCCGAAGCCCGCGTCGGGCCTGGTCCTGCGCAGCCTCGCGCTGGGCTGACACAGACGACAGAGGGCGGAACCCCGGCCCGGGGTTCCGCCCTCACTCACTGTCCGGCCGCGTCAGCTGCCGTGCCCCTCGCCCTTCGGCTCGTCCTTCGGCTCATCCTCGTCCGCGGACTCGTCGTCGATCTCGTCGCCGACCTGCTCGGACTCCTCTGCCTCCTCTGCCTCCTCTGCCTCCTCTGCCTCCTCGAGCTCCTCGGACTCCTCAAGCTCCTCGGGGGCGAGCGCGTCCACGAACTCCACGCCGTCCAGCTCCGCGAGCCGGTCGGAGGCGTCCGTGGTCCCGCCCTGGTCCGCCTCCAGGGCCTTGGCGAACCACTCCCGCGCCTCGCCCTCACGGCCGACGGCCAGCAGCGCGTCGGCGTACGCGTAGCGCAGGCGCGCGGTCCACGGCTGTACGGACTGCGAGGCCAGCTCGGGGCTCTGCAACGTCACCACGGCGGCTTCGGCCTGCCCCATGTCGCGCCGGGCGCCCGCCGCGACCAGCCGCATCTCGACCTGCCCGGCCCGGTCCAGCTTCTGCACCTCGGGCTCACCGGCCATCGCCAGCGCCCGCTCCGGACGGCCCATGCCGCGCTCGCAGTCGGCCATCACCGGCCACAGATCGACGGTGCCGGTCATCCGCCGCGCCGCACGGAACTCCGCCAGCGCCTCCGAGTACTTCGCGACGGCGTACGAGGCGAAGCCCGCGGCCTCGCGCACCGCCGCGACACGGGAGGCGAGACGCAGCGCCACGCGCGAGTACTCGTACGCCCGCTCGGGCTCGTCGTCCAGCAGCTTGGCGACCATGACGAGGTTCTTCGCCACGTCCTCGGCGAGCGTCTTCGGCAGGCTCATGAGCTCCTGCCGCACGCTCTTGTCGATCTCGTCCCCGGTCACGTCCTCGGGGATCGGCAGCCGCTTGACCGGCTCGCGGTCACGGTCGCGGGCGCGCTCGTCCCGGCGCCCGTAGCCGCCGGACCGGTCGTCCCGACGCCCGTAGCCGCCACCGGGGCGCTCGTCGCGCCCACGGCCCTGCCCCGCGTACGAGCGGCGCGGCCCACGGTCGTCGCGGCCGTCGCGGCCGCGGAAACCGCCCTCGCGGTCGTCCCTGCGCGGGGCGCGCGGGCGATCGTCGCGGCGGTCGTCCCTACGGTCGTCACGACGCTCGTCGCGACGGTACGAGGGCCGGTCGTCACGACGCTCATCACGCCGGTCGTACCCGCCGGTACGGGCGCCACGGTCCCGGTCGTCACGACGGGGCCCACGCGGCCGGTCGTCCCGGCGGTCATCGCGACGGTCATCGCGGCGAAAGCCACCGCGGTCGTCGTCACGGCGGTACGAAGGCCGGTCGTCCCGCCGTTCGTCCCGCCGCCGGTCATCACGGCGGTCGTCACGACGCTCGTCGCGCCGGTCGTCACGGCGGAAGCCGCCACGGTCGTCGTCGCGACGGAAGCCGCCACGGTCGCCATCACGGCGGAAACCGCCGCGATCATCGTCCCGCCGGAAGCCCGGCCGGTCGTCACGCCGGTCGTCTCGCCGGAAGCCGCCGCGGTTGTCATCACGGCGGAAGCCGCCACGGTCGTCGTCCCGCCGGAAGCCCGGCCGCTCATCGCGGCGGTCGTCACGACGCTCATCGCGCCGGAAGCCGCCCTGGCGGAACCCACTGTCCCGGTCGTCACGCCGTGGCCCGCGGGGACGGTCGTCCCTGCGATCGTCACGGCGCTCATCCCGGCGGTCATACCCACCGCCGGGCCGCCCGCCGCGGTCGTCACGCCGCGCGTACCCTCCAGGACGTCCACCGCGGTCGTCGTCCCGGCGCGGCCCACGCGGCCGCTCATCACGGCGATCGCCGCGCGGGGCCTCCCGCCGGTCGTCGCGCGGGGCCTCCCGCCGGTCGTCGCGCCGGTCGTCACGGCGGAACCCGCCGCGGTTGTCATCGCGACGGAAACCGCCACGGTCGTCGTCCCGCCGGGGACGGTACGGACGGTCGTCCCGCCCGCGCTGGAACCCGCCACGATCGCCGTCACGCCGCGGTCCGGACTCACGGAAGTCGCGCCGATCACCGCCGTCCCGGCGCCGCGGCTCGCGGTCCGACCGATCGTCGGGGGAGTTGGTGGACATCGACGTGACTCCTGTCTTGAGGTACTACAGCCATTCTCGCGCATCGAACTTGCCGACGCGTTTCAGGGAAAACAAAAGGACCCTTGGTCCCAGCATGAACGCTGGGACCAAGGGTCCTTCAAAGATTGTTCGGCGGCGTCCTACTCTCCCACAGGGTCCCCCCTGCAGTACCATCGGCGCTGAAAGGCTTAGCTTCCGGGTTCGGAATGTAAC
>NZ_JBEOSB010000033.1:0-133009 GCF_040302705.1 Streptomyces sp. NPDC097640 | reverse complement strand
AGACCCACCAACACCCCCCCCACACCCCCCCCCCCCCCCCCCCACACCCGCCGCGCCCCCCCCCCCGCCCGCCCCCCGCGCCCCCCCCCCCCCCACGGCCGGCGGAGCCTCGCCGTCTACACCCGCCCGCAGTCCGACCCCTCGGCCGAGTGGACCCGGCACGCCACCGCCACGCTCTCCGGCGAAGTCGCGGTCGACCGGGCGGCGGCCGAAGCGGAGACGGCCTGGCCGCCTGCGGGCGCCGAGCCCGTCGACATCACCGGCTTCTACGACCGCGCCGCGGCGGACGGCTACGACTACGGCCCCGCCTTCCAGGGGCTTCAGACGCTGTGGCGCCACGGCGACGACCTCCTCGCCGAGATCGCCCTGCCCACCGCGGACGCCACGGACGCCTCGGGCCACCCCGCCGAAGCCCTCGCCGTCCACCCCGCCTTCCTCGACAGCGCGCTCCACCCCCTCGTCGCCGTCACGGACACCTCGGACGGCAAGGTCTGGCTGCCGTTCTCCTGGAACGGCGTCACCCTCCACGCCACCGGCGCCACCCACGCCCGCGTCCGCATCACCTCCCGCGACAGCGAGCACAACCTGACCCTCACCGACGCCACCGGCCGGCTCATCCTCACCGCCGAGGCCGTCACCACCCGGCCCATGGCCCTCGACGCTCCCCAAAAGCGCTCGTCCGAAGGCCTGTTCACCCTGGAGTGGACGCCCGCCTCGCCCCTGGCCGACGAGGCCACGCCGACCTCCGGGGTGGTCTTCGCCGAGGCGCCAGTGGCGAACGAAGGCGGCGAACTGACAGCCGTACAGGGCGCGTTGACGCAGCTACAGGAGTGGCTGGCCGAGCCGCGCCCCGACGACGCCCGTCTGGTGATGGTGACCCGTAACGCCGTCGCCGTGGACGAGGAGACGGAGGTCGACCCGGTCGCGGCGGCCGTCTGGGGTCTGGTCCGCAGCGCCCAGACGGAGAACCCCGGCCGCGTCGTCCTCCTGGACACGGACACAGACACGGATCCGGAGTCGGACAGCCAGGTGGCCGACGCGGTCCGCTGCGCCGTCGACCTCGACGAACCGCAGGTGGCGCTCCGCGGCGGCCGGATTCTGGTGCCCCGGCTCGTCCGCGCCACCGCCTCGGCCACGCTCGTACCCCCCGTCGGCCAGGGCGCCTGGCGGCTGGACGCCGCGGGCACCACGGGCACCGCGACGCTCGACTCCGTGGCGCCGGTGCCCTTCCCCGAGGCGGAGGAGGAGCTGGCACCCGGACGTGTGCGCATCGAGGTGCGCGCGGCAGGCGTCAACTTCCGCGATGTCCTGATCAGCCTCGGCATGGTGCCCGACCAGACCCGCATCGGCGGCGAGGGCGCGGGTGTCGTCCTCGAAGTGGCCCCGGACGTCACCACGGTGGCCCCCGGGGATCGCGTCCTGGGGGTCTTCGACGGGGCGTTCGCCCCGGTCACCGTGGCCGACGCGCGGATGGTGACCCGGATGCCGGAGGCCTGGGACTTCTCCCGGGCGGCGGCCGTCCCCGTGGCGTTTCTGACCGCCTGGTACGGCCTGGTGGAGCTCGGCCGCCTGAGGGCGGGCGAGTCGGTCCTCGTCCACGCGGCGGCGGGCGGTGTGGGCATGGCCGCCGTGCAGATCGCCCGCCACCTGGGCGCCGAGGTGTACGCCACGGCCAGCCCCGGCAAGCACCATGTCCTCGAGGCCATGGGCATCGACGCCGCCCACCGCGCCTCGTCCCGCGACCTGGACTTCGAGAACGCCTTCCCGAAGGTCGACGTGGTCCTCAACAGCCTGGCAGGCGAGTTCATCGACGCCTCGCTGCGTCTGCTGGCCGACGGCGGCCGCTTCCTGGAGATGGGCAAGACCGACCTCCGCGAACCCGAGCAGGTGGCCAAGGACTTCGCCGGGGTGGACTACCGCGTCTACGACCTGGTCTCGGACGCCGGGCCGGAGCGGGTCGCGCGGATGCTGGCGACCCTGGTGGCGCTGTTCGACGCGGGCGCCCTGGCCCCGCCCCCGGTCCAGACGTGGCCGCTGCCCAAGGCGCGTCAGGCGCTGCGCCACATGAGCCAGGCCAAACACACCGGCAAACTCGTCCTGACCATCCCGCCGACCCTCGACCCCGACGGCACCGTGCTCATCACCGGCGGCACCGGCACCCTCGGCGCCCTCATCGCCGAACACCTCGTCACCACCCACCACATCACCCACCTCCACCTCCTCAGCCGACGCGGACCCCACGCCCCCGGCGCCCAACAACTCACCGACAAACTCACCGAACTCGGCGCCACCGTCCACATCACCGCCACCGACACCTCGGACCTCCCCGCCCTGCGCCAGGTCATCGACACCATCGACCCCGCCCACCCCCTCACCGGCGTCATCCACACCGCCGGCACCGTGGACGACGCGATGATCACCTCCCAGACCCCCGACACGCTCCACCGTGTCTGGGCCGCCAAGGCGACCGGCGCCGCCAACCTCCACCGCGCCACCGAGCACCTCCCGCTCGCCATGTTCGCCCTCTTCTCCTCCGTCTCCGGCACCCTCGGCAACCCGGGGCAGGCCAACTACGCCGCCGCCAACGCCTACTGCGACGCCCTCGCCACCCGGCGGCAGCACGCCGGTCTGCCCGCCGCCTCCATCGCCTGGGGCCTGTGGGCCGCCACCAGCGATATCACCGGGCAGCTCAGCGAGGCCGACGTGGCGCGGATCGGCCGCACCGGCGTCACGGCGCTGGCCACCGACCACGCGCTGGCGCTCTTCGACGCGGCACACCGACACGGCGACCCGCAGCTCGTGGCGCTCAACCTCGACGTACGCGCGCTGGCCGCCCAGCCGATCGCCGGTCTGCCGCCCGCGCTGCGGGCCCTGGCCGCCCGCCCGAGCGGGGCCACGCGGCGCGCCGCCGCGGCCACCCAGCGCCCCGACGACTGGACGCGCCGGCTCGCCGGGCTCCCGGAGGCCGAGCAGCGGCAGCAGCTGCTCGCGCTGGTGCGCGGCCACGCCGCGACCGTGCTCGGCCACGCCGACGCCGAAGGCGTACGGGAGGACGCGCCGTTCACGGATCTGGGCTTCGACTCGCTGACCGGCGTCGAGCTGCGGAACCGGCTCTCGGCGGCGACCGGGCTCCGGCTGCCGGCCGCGCTGGTCTTCGACTTCCCCTCGGCCAGGGCGCTGGCCGACCACCTGCGCGGCCTGCTCGTACCGGACGGGGGGTCGGCCGCCCGGGGCGGGGTGGACCCCGTGCTCGGCGAGCTGGCGAAGCTGGAGTCCACGCTGTCGGCGCTGGAGCTGCCCGAGGCGGACGCGCGGGCGGTGACAGATCGGCTTGAGGGTCTGCTGGCCCAATGGAAGGCGGCGTCCGCGCCGCCGGCCGAGGACAGCGCGGCCGACCGGCTCACGCTCGCCACCGCCGACGAGGTGCTCGCGTTCATCGACAACGAGCTCGGCACCTCGTGACGGCTCAGTTGCCCGCCCCGACACGTATGAAGGTCGTGACTTCACATGCCGGATGAAGACAGGCTTGTCGACTACCTCAAGCGTGTGGCGACGGACCTGCACGACACGCGGCGGCGCCTGCGCGAGGTGGAGGAGCGGCACCAGGAGCCCATCGCCATCACCGCGATGACGTGCCGGTTCGCGGGCGGGGTGGATTCGCCCGAGGCGTTGTGGGACCTCGTGGCCTCGGGGGTGGACGTCGTCGGGCCGTTCCCCACGGACCGCGGCTGGGACCTGGACGGCCTGTACCACCCGGACCCCGACCACCCCGGCACGACGTACACGCGCGAGGGCGGGTTCCTGCGCGACGCCGACACGTTCGACGCGGGCTTCTTCGAGATCAGCCCGCGCGAGGCGCTGGCCATGGACCCGCAGCAGCGCAAGCTGCTCGAAGTGGCCTGGGAGCTGTTCGAGCGCGCCGGTCTCGACGCGACGAGCCTTCGGGGCAGCCAGACCGGTGTGTTCGTCGGCGCGGCGACCATCGGTTCCGCCACGTCGGGTGTCCCCGTCCGCAAGGAGACCGAGGGGTACGCGGGCGTCGCGCCCAGCATGCTGTCGGGCCGCCTGTCGTATGCCTTCGGTCTGGAGGGTCCCGCGCTGACGGTGGAGACGGCCTGCTCGGCGTCGCTGGTGGCGATGCATCTGGGGATGCACGCGCTGCGGCGGGGCGAGTGCCGGCTGGCGGTGGCCGGTGGTGTGACGCTGATGGCCTCGCCCGCGGTGTTCACCGGCTTCGCCCGTCAGCGCGGCCTGGCGCCGAACGGGCGCTGCAAGCCGTTCGCGGCCGCCGCCGACGGCACGGGCTGGGGCGAGGGCGTCGGGCTGGTCCTGCTCGAACGGCTCTCCGACGCGCGCCGCAACGGGCATCAGGTGCTGGCCGTCATCCGGGGCTCGGCCGTCAACCAGGACGGCGCGAGCAATGGCATCACCGCGCCCAACGGGCCCTCCCAGCAGCGTGTCATCCGTCAGGCGCTCGTCAACGCCCGCCTGTCGTCCGCCGAGGTGGACGCGGTGGAGGCGCATGGCACGGGCACCCGGCTCGGCGACCCGATCGAGGCCGACGCGCTGCACGCCACGTACGGCCACCAGCGCCCGGCGGACCGGCCGCTGCTGCTGGGCTCGGTCAAGTCGAACCTCGGTCACACCCAGGCGGCCGCCGGGGCGGCTGGCGTGATCAAGATGGTGATGGCGATGCGGCACGGGGTGATCCCCGCGACGTTGCACATCGACGAGCCGACGCCGCACGTGGACTGGGGCTCGGGCGCCATCCGTCTGGTGACCGAGCCGGTGGACTGGCCGGAGACCGACCACCCGCGCCGGGCCGGGGTGTCGTCGTTCGGCGTCTCCGGGACCAACGCCCACCTGATCATCGAGCAGCCGCCCGAACCCGCCGAGGCGGTCCAGAGCGAAAGCGACCCGGATGGCACGGAAGGCGCGGGAGAGGCGGAGGTCGCGCCGCGGGCCGTGGTGACCGGCGGCGTGGTGAGCGGCGGCGTGGTGACCTGCGGCGTGGTGCCGTGGTTGCTGTCCGCGCGGGACGAGGCGGCGCTGGCGCAGCAGGCGCGGCGTCTGGCCGAGGCGGCGGAGCGCGATCCGGCCGCCGGTGCGGCGGAGGTGGGGTGGTCGCTGGCGACGGCGCGGGCCCGGTTCGAGCACCGGGCCGTGGTGGTCGGCGCGGACCGTACGGCGCTGCTGGGCGGGCTGGCCCGGCTGGCCGCCGCCGAGCCGGATCCGGCGGTCGTCACCGGTACGGCGGGGCCGATCGGCGCGGGCCCGGTGTTCGTGTTTCCCGGCCAGGGCGCCCAGTGGCCGGGCATGGCGCGCGAACTCCTGGACTCCTCGCCGGTCTTCGCCGCCCGGATCGCCGAGTGCGAGCGGGCTCTGGCGCCGTATGTGGACTGGTCGCTGACCGCCGTGCTGCGCGGCACGGACCGGGCGACGGACCCCGGCCGGGATGATGTGGTGCAGCCGGTGCTGTGGGCCATCCACGTCTCGCTGGCCGCCCTGTGGCGGAGCTTCGGGATCGTCCCTGCGGCCGTCGTCGGGCACTCCCAGGGCGAGGTGGCCGCCGCGTGTGTCGCCGGGGCCCTCTCCCTCGACGACGCCGCCAAGGTCATCGCCCTGCGCGTACAGGCCCTCCGCCCCCTGATCGGACACGGCGCCATGGCCTCGGTCTCCCTCGGCGCCGAGGACACCGCCGGGCTCCTCGGCGAGCTGGGCCCCGAGGCCGGGGACGTGGCCGTCGCCGCCGTCAACGGCCCCCACGCCACGGTGGTGTCCGGGTCCGCCGACCGGGTGGCCGCCGTCCTGGACGCCGCGCGGGAGCGTGGCGCGCGCACCCGCGCCATCGACGTCGAATACGCCTCCCACGGCCCTCATGTGGACCGCATCCACGAGGACGTGGTGTCCGCCCTGCGCGATGTGACACCGGTCGAGTCCGAGATCGCGTTCTACTCCGCCGTCACCGCGGAGCGGCTGAACACCGCGCGGCTGGACGCCGAGTACTGGTTCGAGAACCTCCGCCGGCCGGTCCGTTTCGCCGATGCGGTGGGCCGTCTGCTGGGCGACGGATACCGGGCCTTCGTCCAGTGCAACCCGCACCCCATCCTGTCCACGAGCCTCCAGGACATCTTCGAGGAGTCCGGCACCCCCGCCACCTCTCTCGCCACGCTGCGCCGCGACCACGGCGGCGCACACCAGCTGGCCCTCGCGCTCGCCGATGCCCACGCCGCGGGTCTCGAGGTCGACTGGCGTCCGTGGTTCCCGGCCGGGCCCGCGCCCCGCGCCGTCGAGCTGCCCACCTACCCCTTCCAGGGCCGGCGGTACTGGATACCCGCCGACGGCAAGGGCACAGGGGATGTGTCCGCCGCCGGGCTGCGCGCCGTCGACCATCCCCTGCTGGCCGCCGCGGTGAGCCTGCCCGACGGCGGCATGGTGCTGACCGGGCGCCTGGCGGCCGCCGCGGGCGGGGGCTGGCTCGCCGACCATGTCGTCGGCGACACCGCGCTGCTGCCCGGGGCGGCCATGGTCGAGTGGGCGCTTCAGGCCGCCCACGAGGCGGGCTGCGCCGCGGTGGAGGAGCTGGCCCTCCAGATCCCGCTCGTCCTGCCCGCCTCGGGGGCGCTGCGCGTACGTGTCGCGGTGGGGCCCGCCGACGACGAGGGCCGGCGGACGGTCGATGTGCACTCCCGCCCCGACGAGCTGGACACGGAGTCCCCCGACGGGTGGGTGTGCCACGCCATGGGCGTCCTCGCGCCCGAGGGCGGTGAGGCCCCGTCGGACGCCGCGGCGGCTCCCTGGCCACCGCCGGGCGCGGAACCGCTGGACGTCGCGGACTTCTACGAACGGGCCGTGGCCGGCGGCTACGGCTACGGGCCCGCGTTCCGCGGCCTGACCGCGGCGTGGCGGGACGGCGCCGATCTGCTCGCCGAGGTCGCGCTGCCCGAGGCGGCCGGTGAGGGCGCCGACCGGTTCGGCGTCCACCCGGCGCTGCTGGACGCCGCCCTGCACCCGACGCTCCTCGACGGCGGCCGCCAGGACGCCTCGGACACCGGACAGGTGTGGCTGCCGTTCGCCTGGAGCGGTGTGTCGCTGTGGGCCACGGGGGCGCGCCGCGTACGGGTCCGTATCTCCCCGGAGGGCAACGGACGGCGGATCTCGCTGACCGACGAGACGGGCGCGCCGGTCCTCGACGCCGCGTCGGTCGCCGCGCGCCCCACCGGCGTCGCCGAGCTGCGGGCCCTCGGGAAGCGCGCGGCCGAGGGCCTGTTCGTCGTGGACTGGGTGCCCGCGCGGGGCGGGACCGGCGACGAATCGGCCCCGCCGGACGCCGATTGGGCGGCGGTGGGCGATGGTGGCGCACCGCTCGCCGGGGTGGCGGAACACGCCGGCCTCGGCGCGCTGCTCGCCGCGGTGGACGATGGGACCCCGGTGCCGACGGTCGTCCTCCACCCGGTGACAGCGACGGCCACCCCCGACGACGGCCTCGCCGCCGTCGGGGGCGTGCTGGCTCTGGTCCAGGAGTGGCTGGCCGAGCCGCGGTTGCTGGACTCCCGGCTGGTCCTGGTCACTTCCGGTGCCGTGACCGCGGGCGGGGACGAGGGGGCGGTGGACCCGGGCGGCGCGGCCGTGTGGGGTCTGGTCCGTTCGGTCCAGGCCGAGCACCCGGGCCGGTTCACCCTCGTCGACGTGGACGGCCGCGCGGATGCCGACGCGGGCCTCGTCGGGGCCGTACGCCACTCCGTGGACGCGGACGAGCCTCAGGTAGCCGTGCGCGCGGCCGGGGTGCTGGTGCCGCGCCTGGTCCGCGCCTCTCCCACGTCCGGGGCCGACGCCCCGGAGCTGTCCGGTGGCACGGTGCTGGTGTCGGGCGGTACGGGGGTGCTGGGCGGCGCGGTCGCCGAACACCTGGTGCGCGCGCATGGCGTGGAGCGGGTGCTGCTCCTCTCCCGCAGCGGGCCCGAGAGCCCCGGAGCGGCCGAACTGGCCGAGCGGCTCGCCGCGCTGGGCGCCCACGCGGAGGTGGCGGCGGTCGACGTGGCCGACCGCGCCGCGCTCGCCGGGGCGCTGGCGGCGATCCCCGACAGCCACCCGCTGCTGGGCGTGGTCCACTCCGCCGGGGTGACCGAGGACGCCCTGGTGGAGTCCTGGGACACCGGCCGACTCGGCCGCGTATGGGCGCCCAAGGCCGTCGGCGCATGGCATCTGCACACCCTCACCCGGGAGTTGCCGCTGCGGATGTTCGTGGTGTTCTCCTCCGCCGCCGGCACGGTCGGCAACTCCGGCCAGGCCGGATACGCGGCCGCCAACGCCTGGACCGACGCCCTGGTCGCGCGGCGGCGCGCCGACGGACTGCCCGGCACCTCGGTCGCCTGGACCCTGTGGCAGCAGACCTCCGCCATGACCGAGCACCTCACCGAGGCCGACCTGTCCCGCCTCGGCGCCCTCGGCATGCGCCCCCTCGCCACGGCTCGTGGCCTGGGGCTGCTCGACGCGGCACTCCATGTCACCCACCCCCTGGTGGTGGCCGCCGACCTCGACGCCACCCGGCTCGGCCCCGACAGCCCCGCCATGCTGCGCGCCCTGGCCAGGCCGGCCCGGCGCCGCGCCATGGAACACCACGCCACCGGCCCCGCGCTGGCCGGCCGGCTGGCCGGTCTCGACGAGCCCGCTCGGCGCGAACTGCTGCTCCAGACGGTGCGGCAGCTGGTCTCGGTGGTGCTGGGCCACTCCTCCGACGCGGCGATCCGGGCCGAGGCCGCCTTCAAGGAGCTGGGCTTCGACTCCCTGACCGCCGTCGAGCTGCGCAACCGCCTGGCCACCGCCACCGGGCTGCGCCTGCCCGCCACCCTCGTCTTCGACTACCCCACCCCCCGGGCCCTCGCCGACCACGTCCTGGAGCGCCTGACCGCCACCGGCTCCCCCGCGCCGCGCCGTACCGGCCGGTCCGGGACCGGCGCCGCCGACGAGCCGGTCGCGGTGGTGGCGATGGCATGCCGCTTCCCCGGCGACGTGACCTCGCCCGAGGGGCTGTGGGACCTGGTGGCGTCCGGGCGGCATGTGCTCGGCCCGTTCCCCGCCAACCGTGGCTGGGACCTGACCAATCTGTTCCACCCCGACCCCGACCACCCCGGCACCAGCTACGCCTCGCAGGGCGCGTTCATCTACGACGCCGACGGATTCGACGCCGCCTTCTTCGGCATCAACCCCCGCGAGGCCCTGGCCATGGACCCCCAGCAGCGTCTCATTCTGGAGACCGCCTGGGAGACGCTGGAGCGCGCCGGGATCGACCCGCACACCCTCCGGGACAGCCTGACCGGCGTCTACGCGGGCGTCATGTACCACGACTACGGAGCCGGGCTGTCCCCGGGCGACCCCCGTCTGGACGGCTACGCCGGTCTCTCCGGCACCAGCAGCATCATCGCCGGACGCGTGGCCTACACCCTGGGCCTCCAGGGCCCCGCCGTCACCGTGGACACCGCCTGCTCGTCGTCCCTGGTCTCCATCCACCTCGCCGCCCAGGCCCTGCGACACGGCGAGTGCGATCTGGCGCTCGCGGGCGGCGTCACGGTCATGGCCACCCCGGACGTGTTCGCGGGCTTCTCCCGGCAGCGCGGTCTGGCCCCCGACGGGCGGTGCAAGCCGTTCGCGGCCGCCGCCGACGGCACCGGCTTCGGCGACGGTGTCGGCCTGGTCCTCCTGGAGCGCCTGTCGGACGCCCGGCGCAACGGACACCGGATTCTGGCCGTCGTCCGCGGTTCGGCGGTCAACCAGGACGGCGCGAGCAACGGGCTGACCGCGCCCAACGGCCCGTCACAGCAGCGGGTGATCCGCCAGGCCCTCGCCACCGCCGGACTCGGCCCCGCGGACGTGGACGCCGTCGAGGCCCATGGCACGGGCACGACGCTGGGCGACCCGATCGAGGCGCAGGCCCTGCTGGCCACCTACGGCCAGGACCGCCCCGGCGGCCACCCGCTCCGGCTCGGCTCGATCAAGTCGAACATCGGGCACACGCAGGGCGCCGCCGGTGTCGCCGGTGTCATCAAGATGGTGATGGCCCTGCGTCACCGCACGCTGCCCGCCACCCTGCACATCGACGAGCCCAGCCCGCACGTCGACTGGGCCGACGGGAACGTCAGGCTCCTCACCGAAGCGGCCGACTGGCCCGAGACCGGCCGCCCGCGCCGGGCCGCCGTCTCCTCCTTCGGCGCCTCCGGCACCAACGCCCACCTCATCCTCGAACAGGGCCCGGACCTGCCCGAGCCGCGGCCCGCGACCGACGCTCCCCCGCCCGGACCCGTGCCCTGGCCGCTGTCCGCCCGCGGCGACCAGGCCCTGCGCGCCCTGGCCGCCTCCCTCTCCGACCGGCTGGGAGCCGACGACACCACACCGGTGGCGGACGTGGGCCGGTCGCTGGCCACGACGCGCGCGGTGTGGGAGCGGCGGGCCGTCATCGTCGGCGGCGACCGGCAGGAGATGGCCGCCGCTCTCGACGCCCTGGCCCAGGGCCGTCCCCACCCGGGCCTGATCGCCCCGCCCTACGCCGCGCCCGCGGCGGGGCGGACCGTGTGGCTGTTCTCCGGGCAGGGCAGTCAGCGCCCCGGTATGGGCGCCGAACTGCACGCGCGCTTCCCGGTCTTCGCCGACGCGTTCGACGAGGTCTGCGCGCTGCTCGACCCCCACCTGGACCACCCCCTGCGGGACGTCGTCCTCCACGGCCGGCCCGACGCCACCCTGCTCAACCACACCACCTACACCCAGACCGGACTCTTCGCGGTCCAAATGGCCCTGGCCCGGCTGCTGGAGACCTTCGGCGTACGGCCGGACGCCGTGATCGGCCACTCCATCGGCGAAATCACCGCCGCGCAGGTGGCCGGAGTCCTCTCCCTGGAAGACGCCTGCCGTCTGGTCGCCGCCCGCGCCACCCTCCTCGGCAACCTCCCGCCCGGCGGCGCGATGACCGCCGTCGAGGCCACCGCCGACGAGATCGCCGAGCACCTCGCCCCGTACGACGGCCGGGTCACCATCGCCGCCCTCAACGCCCCCACCAGCACCGTCATCTCGGGCCCCGCGGAACTGGTGGCCGAGGCGGGCGCGGCCTGGAAGGAGCGCGGCCGCAGGACCAAGGCCCTGACCGTCAGCCACGCGTTCCACTCCCCGCTCATGGAACCCGCCCTCGAAGACTTCCGCCGCGCCATCGCCGACCTGGAGTTCGCCCAGCCGAACATCCCGCTGATCAGCAACCTCACCGGCGAAATCGCGGGCGAGGACATCGCCACGCCGGACTACTGGGTACGGCACATCCGCCAACCCGTACGCTTCCACCCCGCCGTCGCACACATCGCGCCGAGCGCGGCGGTGTTCCTCGAGGTCGGCCCGGACGCCGTACTGATCCCCGCCGCCCAGGCCACCCTCGACGCGCTCGATGACGCGCCCGCGCACGCTCCTCTGCTCGTCCCGGCGCTGACCCGCAACCAGCCCGACGTCCAGGGCCTGGCGCACGCCCTGGCCCGGCTGCACACCCACACCCCCGTCGACTGGCGCCCCTGGTTCACCGGCCTGCCCGCCCCGGACACCGTCGACCTGCCCACCTACCCCTTCCAGCACCGCCCCTACTGGCTCACCGGCGGGGCATCCGGCCCGGCCGCGGCCGGTTCCACGAGCCTGGACCACCCGCTGCTGCGGACCGCCGCGCCGCTGGCCGACGGCGGCATGGTGGTCACCGGCCACGTCCCTCCCGCCGACCACGCCGGATGGCTCACCGAGCACACCATCGCCGAGACCGTCCTGCTGCCCGCCACCGCGCTCCTCGAACTCACCCTCCACGCCGCGGACCACACCGCCGCACCCCACATCGAGGAGCTCCTCCTCCAGCAGCCCCTCAGGCTCGACCCCGCCCGCCCGCTCGCGCTCCAGGTCATCGTCAGCCCGCCGGACGACACCGACCGCCGCACCGTCCACGTCTACACCCGCCCGGAGTCCGACCCCACGGCGGAGTGGACCCACCACGTCACCGCCACCCTCACCGGCGAGCCCACGGCCGAGCCGCCGACCGCCGAAGCGGGGGCGGCCTGGCCGCCCGCGGGAGCCGAGCCCGTCGACATCGACGGCTTCTACGAGCGGGCCGCCGCGGGCGGCTACCACTACGGAGCCACCTACCAAGGGCTGCGAGCCGCCTGGCGACACGGCGACGAACTCCTCGCCGACATCGCCCTCCCCACCTCCGAAACCGCCGATCACACCCCCGACACCCGCACCATCCACCCCGCACTCCTCGACGCCGCGCTCCACCCCCTCATCGCCACCGCCGACAACCCGGCCGGTGAGATCTGGCTCCCCTTCACCTGGAGCGGCGTCACCCTCCACGCGACCGGCGCCACCCACGCGCGGGCCCGCATCACTCCCCGAGGCGGCAACGAGTACCGCCTCACCCTCACCGACACCACGGGCGCGCCCGTCCTCACCGCCGACACCATCACCACCCGGCCGCTCGACACCGCGCGGCTGCGGAGCGGCGACCCGAACGACGGTCTGTACGAGGTGCGTTGGACCGCCCTGCCCACCCCGGCGGGGCCGGAGAGGACCGCGGCGGGCGACTGGGCGGTGCTCGGCGACGGCGCACCCACCGAGGCGGTCCCCGCGCTCACCCGCTACCCGGATGTCGCCGCGCTCGCCACGGCCCTTGACGACGGAGCACCGGTGCCACCGGTCGTCCTGACCAGCACACCAGAGGCCGACGGCGGGGACGGCGACACGGTGGTGGCGCGGGTCCTGGCGACGGCGCAGGAATGGCTGGCCGAGCCGCGGCTCGACGGGGCCCGGCTGGTGATCGTCACCCGCGGTGCCGCCGCCGTGGACGGGGAGACGGACGTCGACCCGGTCGCGGCGGCCGTCTGGGGTCTGGTCCGCAGCGCGCAGTCGGAGAACCCCGGCCGCTTCACACTGCTCGACCTCGCCGGACGCGATGCCGGCACGGCACCCGACATCGCGGGAGTGGCACGCGCGGCCCTCGACGCGGACGAGTGGCAGGTGGCGGTGCGCGACGGGAAACCGTTCGTACCGAGGCTGACCGCCGTGGACGCGACGGCCGGTATCGCCCTGCCCGTCGGCGCGCCCGCCTGGCAGCTGGTCGTGGCCGAGGACAGCGCGGGCACGGTGGACAGCCTGGTGCCCGAGGAGAGTCCGCACGTACTGGAGCCGTTGGCGCCGGGTCAGGTGCGGATCGCCGTGCGCGCCGCGGGCGTCAACTTCCGCGATGTGATGGTGACCCTCGGTGTCGTGCCCGACCGGCGGGGCTTGGGCGGCGAGGGCGCGGGCGAGGTGCTGGAGGTGGCTCCGGATGTGACGTCGGTGGCCGTCGGCGACCGTGTCATGGGCCTGTTCGAGGGCGCCTTCGGCCCCATCGCCGTCGCCGACGCCCGCGCCCTGGTGCCGATCCCGCACGGCTGGACCGATCAGCAGGCCGCCGCTGTACCCATCGCGTTCCTCACCGCCTGGTACGGGCTGGTGGACCTGGCCGGACTCGCACCGGGCGAGTCGGTCCTCATCCACGCGGCGACCGGTGGCGTGGGCACGGCTGCCGTGCAGATCGCCCGCCACCTGGGCGCCGAGGTCTACGGCACGGCCAGCCCCGCCAAACACGATGTCCTGGAGTCGATGGGCTTCGACGCAGCCCACCGCGCCTCCTCCCGCGACCTCGACTTCGAGGACACCTTCCCGGCCCTCGACGTGGTCCTCAACAGCCTGGCAGGCGAGTTCACCGACGCCTCCCTGCGGCTGCTGGGCGACGGCGGCCGGTTCCTGGAGATGGGCAAGACCGACATCCGTGACCCGGATGAGATCGCCGCGACGCACCCCGGCGTCCGCTACCGGGCCTACGACCTCGTCTCCGACGCCGGTTTCGACCGCGTCGCGGAGATGCTGCGTACGCTCGCCGACCTCTTCACCCAGGGGACCCTGTCCCCGCCCCCGGTGCAGGCATGGCCACTCGCCAGGGCGCGCCAGGCGCTGCGCCATATGAGCCAGGCCAAGCACACCGGAAAACTCGTCCTGGACGTTCCTCGCGCACTCGATCCCAACGGCACCGTCCTGATCACCGGCGGCACCGGCACTCTCGGCGCGCTGCTCGCCGAACACCTCGTCACCACCCACCGCATCACCCACCTCCACCTCCTCAGCCGACGCGGCCCCGATGCACCCGGCGCCCAACAACTCACCGACAAACTCACCGAACTCGGCGCCACCGTCCACATCACCGCCACCGACACCACCGACCCCCACGCCCTCCGCCAAGCCCTCGGCACCATCGACCCCGCCCACCCCCTCACCGGCGTCATCCACACCGCGGGCATCGTCGAGGACGCCGTCCTCACCTCCCAGACCCCCGACGCCCTCCGCCGCGTCTGGGCCGCCAAGGCGACCGGCGCCGCCAACCTCCACCGCGCCACCGAGCACCTCCCTCTCGCCATGTTCGTCGTCTTCTCCTCCGCCGCGGGCACCCTGGGCTCCCCCGGGCAGGCCAACTACGCCGCCGCCAACGCCTACTGCGACGCCCTCGCCACCCGGCGGCGCCACGCCGGTCTCACCGGCGTGTCCATCGCCTGGGGCCTGTGGGCCGCCACCAGTGGGATGACCGGCGGGCTCAGCGAGACGGACCACGCCAGGATGAGCCGTTCCGGGATGGTGCCGTTGTCCTCGGAGCGTGCCCTGGCACTGTTCGACGCGGCGCGCGGACATGGTGCGGCGCAGCTGCTCGCCGCCCGGCTCGACGCGGCCGCGCTGTCCTCCCAGCCCGCCGAGGCGCTGCCGCCGCTGGTCCGCTCGCTCGCGGGCACCCGCGCCCGGGTCGCCCGGCGGAGTGCGGCGGCGCCGGTGGCCGATCTGTCCGGCCGGCTGGCGTCGATGGGCCCCGCCGAGCAGCGGGCGCTCCTGCTGGACCTCGTCAGGGTCCACGCGGCCACCGTGCTGGGGCACACGGACCACGACGCGGTGTCGATGGACACGCCCTTCAAGGATCTCGGGTTCGACTCGCTGACGGCGGTCGAGCTGCGCAACCGGCTCACCATGGTGACGGGGCTGCGGCTGTCCGCGGCATCGGTGTTCCGCCACCCGACGCCGTCCGCCATGGCCGAGCACCTGCTGGGCGAGCTGTGCCCGGCGGGGGACGACTCGGCCCTGCCCGTGCTGCGGGAGCTGGAGCGGCTCGAGGCGGCGGTGGGCGAGGAGCGGCCGGAGGGCGAGACCGGTGCCCAGCTCGTCAAGCGGTTGCAGAACCTGCTGTGGCGGCTGGGTGACGGTGCCGAGGCGGTCGATCACACCGTCGACGGCGAGGCGTTGGAGTCGGCGTCGGACGACGAGATGTTCGCGCTCATCGACCAGCAACTGGGCTCGTCCTGACGGGGAGCGACGGAGGAACCATGTCCACCACCGAAGACAAGCTGCGCCAGTACCTCAAGCGTGTCACCCTCGACCTCGGCCAGGCCAGACAGCGCCTGCGCGAAGTGGAGGAACGCCACCGGGAACCCATCGCCATCATTTCCATGGCCTGCCGCTACCCGGGCGGGGTCACCTCCCCGGAGGGCCTGTGGGACCTCGTCGCCTCGGGCGCCGACGCCCTCGGCCCCTTTCCCGCCAACCGCGGCTGGGACCTCGACCACCTCTTCCACCCCGACCCGGACCACCCCGGCACCAGCTATGTCCGGGAGGGCGGCTTCCTCCACGACGCCGATGAATTCGACGCCTCCTTCTTCAACATCAGCCCTCGCGAAGCCCTCGCCATGGACCCCCAGCAGCGGCTCCTCCTGGAGGTCGCCTGGGAACTCCTCGAACGCGCCCGCATCGACCCCACCGCCCTCAAGGGCACGCCCACCGGCGTCTACGCGGGGGTGTCGAGCCAGGACTACCTGTCGCGGATACCGCGGATTCCCGAGGGCTTCGAGGGCTACACCGCCACGGGAGGGCTCACGAGCGTGGTGTCCGGCCGGGTGGCGTACGCGCTGGGGCTGGAGGGCCCGGCGGTCACGCTGGACACGGCGTGCTCGTCGTCGCTGGTGGCCACGCATCTGGCGGTCCGGGCACTGCGGCAGGGCGAGTGCACCCTGGCGCTGGCCGGCGGCGTGACGGTGTTCACCGCGGCCACGGCGTTTGTGGAGTTCTCCAAGCAGCGGGGGTTCGCGCCGGACGCCCGCTGCAAGGCGTTCGCCGCGGCGGCCGACGGCACGGGCTTCTCCGAGGGCGCGGGCCTGGTCCTGCTGGAACGGCTCTCCGACGCCCGCCGCAACGGACACCACGTACTCGCCGTCATCCGGGGCTCGGCCGTCAACCAGGACGGCGCCAGCAACGGGCTGGCCGCGCCCAACGATGCCGCGCAGGAACGCGTCATCCGGCAGGCGCTGGCCGATGCCCGGCTCCCCGCCGACCAGGTGGACGCGGTCGAGGCGCACGGCACGGGCACCACGCTCGGCGACCCGATCGAGGCCGAGGCGTTGCTGGCCACCTACGGCCAGGAACGGCCGGAGGACCGCCCCCTGTGGCTGGGCTCCATCAAGTCCAACATCGGACACACCCAGGCCGCCGCCGGGATCGCGGGCGTCATCAAGATGGTGATGGCCCTCCGCCACGGCACCCTGCCCGCCACCCTCCACGTCGACGAGCCCACCTCACACGTGGACTGGAGCAGCGGCGCCGTACGTCTGCTCACCGAGCCCGTCGACTGGCCGTCCGCCGAACGCCCCCGTGGCGCGGGCGTCTCGGCGTTCGGCATCTCCGGCACCAACGCCCACGTCATCCTCGAAGAGGCGCCTGAGGCACGAGAACCCGACACCGTCGCGGCCGAGCCGGGCGTCCTGGGCGGCGTCGCGCCCTGGGTGCTCTCGGCCCGTACCCACGAGGCCCTGGCCGAGCAGGCACGCAGGCTGACCCGGACCATCACCGACAACCCCGGCGTCTCGCCCACCAAGGTGGCCTGGTCCCTGGCCACCACGCGCGCGACCTTCGATCGCCGTGCCGTCGTCACCGGCGCCGATCCCGCCGAACTGCTCGCCGCGCTCGACGCCCTGGCCGACGGTGGCGAACACCCCCACCTCACCCGCGGCTCCGCCCTCGACCCCCAGCAGGGCCCGGTGTTCGTCTTCCCTGGTCAGGGCTCCCAATGGCCCGGCATGGCCACCGGCCTCCTGGACTCCTCCCCCGCCTTCGCCACCCGCATCGCCGCCTGCGAACAAGCCCTCGCGCCCTACGTCGACTGGTCGCTCACCGCCGTACTGCGCGGCACCGACACCGCCACCGACCCCCAACGCGTCGACGTCATCCAGCCGACCCTCTGGGCCATGATGGTGTCCCTGGCCGGTATGTGGCAGGACTTCGGTGTCACCCCGGCCGCCGTCATCGGCCACTCCCAGGGCGAGATCGCCGCCGCCTGCGTGGCCGGAGCCCTCACGCTTGAGGACGCCGCCAAAGTCGTGGCCCTCCGCAGCCAGGCCCTCCGCGCCCTCGCCGGACACGGCGCCATGGCCTCCCTCACCCTCACCGCCGACGACACCGCACAGGTCCTGGCCGACCTGGGTGAAACTGCCCAGGGCGTCGCGATCGCCGCCCACAACGGCCCCCGCTCCACCGTCATCTCCGGACCCCCCGACCAGATCACCGCCGTTCTGGCCGCCGCCGAGAACCAGGGCGCGCGAACCCGCACCATCGATGTGGATTACGCCTCCCACAGCCCCCACGTCGACCGCATCCGCGACACCATCCTCGACCAACTCGCCGACCTCACCCCCACCACACCCACCATCCCCTTCTACTCCACCGTCACCACCGAGCGCCTCACCACCACCCCACTCGACGCGGATTACTGGTTCACCAACCTCCGCCAACCCGTCCGCTTCACCGACACCCTCACCGCCCTCCTGGAACGCGGACACCGCCACTTCATCGAAGCCAGCCCCCACCCCGTCCTCACCCCCGGCATCCAGGACGCCATCGACGACGCCGACATCCCCGCCACCACCGTCCCCACCCTCCGACGCGACCACGGCACCCCCCACGACCTCGCCGACGCCCTCGCCCACGCCCACACCACCGGCCTGGCCATCGACTGGCGACCCTGGTATCCCGTCGCCCCGTCCGCCACCGACCTCCCCACCTACCCCTTCCAGCGCGAGCGCTTCTGGCTGCCGGACGAGCTGGCGGACACGCCGCCGCCGCAGGCGGACGAGGAGGAGGTCCGGTTCTGGGGCGCGGTCGACGGGCTGGATCTCCCGGCTCTGTCCGAGACGCTGGGCCTCGGCGAGGAGGACGGGCGGCGCTCGTCGCTCGGTGCGGTGCTGCCGACGCTGTCGCGCTGGCACCGGGAACGCCACGAGCGGACGACCGTGAACTCCTGGCGCTACCGTGTCGGCTGGCGCCCCCTGCCCGGCCCCGGCCCCGCGGCCGTGACGGGTTTATGGCTGCTGGTGGTGCCACCGGAAGGCGCCGGGGCATGGGCCGACGCCTGTGAGCGGGCCCTCACGGCGGGCGGCGGCGAGGTGCGGCGGCTGGTGACGGACGGGCGGGCCGATACGGCCGAGCTGGCCGCGTCGCTGCGGGCGCTGTGCGCCGCGGGCCCGTCCCCGGCCGGGGTGCTGTCCCTCCTGCCGCTCGACGAACGCCCGCACGACACGTTCCCCGCGGTGATCGGCGGCGTGACGGGCACCCTCGTCCTGCTGCGAGCCCTGCTGGAGGCGGAGCTCGACGCACCCCTGTGGTGCGCCACGCGGGGCGCGGTGGCCGTCGCCGACGACGAACACCCGCAGGCCCCGGCGCAGGCCCAGGTATGGGGGCTCGGCCGGGTGGCCGCGCTGGAGCATCCGACGGCGTGGGGCGGGCTGGTGGACCTGCCCGCCTCGGTCGAGGACCTCGCCCCCGGCCTTCTGTGCGCCACGCTGGCGGGGCGGGACGGCGAGGACCAGGTGGCGCTGCGGCCGGCCGGGGCCTTCGCGCGCCGGCTGCTGTCCGCGCCGCTGGACGCGGAGGCGCCGACGTGTGAGTGGACGCCGCGGGAGGGTGTCCTGGTCACCGGCGGTGTCGCCGGGGCCGCCGCCCATGTGGCCCGGTGGCTGGCCACGGGCGGCACCAAGCGCATCGTGCTGCTGGCGCCGGGCGGCCAGGCCGCGCCCGGTGGCGCGGAGCTGGTGGCCGAGCTGGCGGAGCTGGGCGCGGAGGGGACGGTGGTGGACGGTGTGCCGTCCGAGCCGTCGGGCCGACGCGAGCTGGCGGACCGGCTCGCGGCCTCGGGGCTACGGGTCCGCACGATCATCCACACCGGGGCGCCGGGTGACCGGACACCGCTGGCCGAACTCACCCCGGACCGGCTGGCCGAGTCCTTGTCGGCCGCCGTGGGCGGCGCCGATCGGCTCCCGGAGCTGTGCGGCCTGGAGCCCGACGATCCCGTGGTGGTCTTCTCGTCCGTCGTCGCGGTCTGGGGGGCCGGCGAGCACGGCGCCCGGGCCGCGGCCGACGCATATCTGGACGCGGTGGCGCGGCGGCGCGAGGCGGCCGGTGGGCCCGTCGTCCGGGTGGCGTGGGGAGTGTGGGACGACATGGCGGAGCGGGCGGCGGTCGAACGCTCCGGCCGCCATGGCCTCCCGGCCCTCGACCCCGCGCTGGCGCTGACCGCGCTGCGGCGGACGCTCGATCAGGCCGGCCACGACGAGGCCCACGCGGTGTTCGCGGAGGTGGACTGGGAGCGCTTCGCCCCGCTGTTCACCCTGGGGCGGGCCAGCCGCCTCTTCGACGAGATCCCGGCGGCCCGGCGGGCGGGCCGGGCGGCGCCGGGCTCCCCCGAGTCCGACGACTCCGGGAGCCTGACGGCCCTGCGGGACCGGCTCGCGGCCCAGAAGCCCGAGGCGCGCACCGGCACCCTGCTGGCGCTGGTCCGCGCCCACGCGGCGAGCGCGCTGCGCTACTCGGCGGCGGAGCTGGTCGAACCGGACCAGCCCTTCAACGAGTTGGGGTTCGACTCCCTCACGGCCGTCGAGTTCCGTAACCGGCTCCGGGACGCCACCGGCCTGACCCTGTCCCCCACGCTGGTCTTCGACTATCCGACGCCGACCGCGCTGGCGGGCCATCTGGTGTCGCGGGTGCTGCCTGCCGAGCCGACGGAGGTACCTGCCGCGGCGCATCTCGACGGGATCGAGGCGGCGCTCGCCGCGCTGGCCGCGGACGACCCGCGGCGTTCCGGGCTGACGCACCGGCTCCAGGTGCTGCTGTGGCGGTACACGGACGGGGAGAGCGCGTCCGAACCTCGCGAGGAGACAGGCGGGGACGACCTGGAAACCGCTTCCGCTGATGAGGTGTTCGCTCTTATCGACCGGGAATTCGGGGAGTCCTGACCACGGCACCCGGAAGTGTTAGCCCGCCATTAGACACGGGAGACAGACTTCGTACCGCGTGATGTGACCATCGCCGATGGAGTAGGAGGGCGGGATGGCGAAGGGTTTTCAGGCCAGCCGACAGTGGGAGCGCATCAACGAGCTCTGGGTCACTGAGGACGCGGCCGCCGACTTGACCGGATTCAAGTCGGACCGACGGAATTTCAATATCGCTCTTTGGGACCCGACGGCCAACGGGGTCAGGTATCTGAGGGCCCTCGTCTATGAGCTGGCCACGCGGCTGAGTGACGACGAATGGTCGAAAATCGAGAATGTCCACAACCGTGACGTGGGAGATCCGGTCACGGTTCGCTACGAGGGCAGGAGCATCTGTCTGGACTATCTCCAGGCTGCGCTCGAACTCGGATTCATCGAGAGGGAACTGGCCCTGGACGGCGCCCGCGTGCTGGAGATCGGCGCGGGATACGGCCGTACCTGCCACGCGATGCTGTCCAACTACGACCTCGACTCCTACACCATCGTCGATCTGAAGAACACCCTCTCCCTGAGCAGGGCGTATCTTCGCGAGGTCCTGGACGACAAGCAGTTCGCCAAGATGAAGTTCATCCAGGTCGAGGACGAGGACATCGACGCCGCTCTGGGGTCGGACCGCTTCGAGCTGTGCGTCAATGTGCACTCCTTCACGGAGATGACCCCCGACACCGTCCAGGCCTATCTGCGTCTGATCGACGACAGGTGCGAGGCGTTCTTCGTCAAGAACCCGGTCGGGAAGTTCCGGGACAAGGCAATGGACGGCCATCAGAAGGGCGAGGAGGCCGTGCGGCTGGCCATGGAGACCGGGCCGCTGCGGCAGGTGCTCGACATCCACGACAGCGAGGCCGTGGACGCGGCCGTGCCCGCCTTCATCGAGGCCTACCGGCCCGGTGCGGGATGGGCGTGTACCGCCGACGCGCGGGGCGTTCCCTGGAGCTACTTCCGGCAGGCAATCTTCAGGAAGACAAGCAGCAGGAAAACAAGCAGCAGAAAAGCGGCATGACGACGCCGGTCCTGGTCCTGGGCGGCTCCGGGTATCTGGGACGGCACATCTGCTCGGCGTTCGGCGCCGCGGGCGCGCGGGTGGTGCGGGTCTCCCGCAGCGGCGTGGACGGCGACGGCGTGAACGGCGGCGGCGTGGACGGCGACGGCTGCCGCTCGGTGCGTCTCGACCTGACCGAGGCCGAGCCCGCCGAGCTGGCCAGGCTCTGCGCCGACACCCGGGCGCGGGTCCTGGTGAACGCCTCGGGCGCGGTGTGGGGCGGTGGCGAACGGCGGATGGCCGAGGCCAACACCGAGCTGGTCGGCCGGCTGGCCGGGGCCGTCGCCGGGCTGCCCGACCGGCCGCGCCTGATCCATCTGGGCAGCGCCTACGAATACGGCCCGGCGGACCCGGGCACGTCGATCGGCGAGGACTGGCCGACCGCCCCGACCACCGTGTACGGCCGCACCAAGCTGCGCGGGTCGCAGGCCGTGCTGCGGGCCGCCCACGAGCTGGGGGTGGACGGGGTCGTGCTGCGGGTCGGCGTGGCCTGCGGCCCGGGCGCCCCGGGCAACAGCCTCGCCGGGGTGGTGGCCGCGCACCTGGCTGCCGGGCGCGACGAGTTGCGGCTCGCGCCCCTGCACGACCACCGCGACCTGGTGGACGTCCGGGACGTGGCCGACGCGGTGGTCGCGGCGGCCCTGGCACCGTCCCACGCGGTGGCCGGCCGTGTCGTGAACATCGGCAGCGGCCGGGCGGTGCCGGTGCGTGCGCTGGTCGACCTGATGATCTCCCTCAGCGGGCTGCCGGTGCGCGTCGTCGAGGACCCGGCCCTGCACCGGACGCGTTCGGACGCGGCCTGGCAACGACTGGACATCGGCCGGGCGCGCCGCCTGCTGGGCTGGTCGCCGCGGCGAGCCCTGCGGGAGTCGGTGCGCGATCTGCTCGTGGCCGCCGGCGTGCCGCCGCCCGCGACGGTGCGGGCGGCGACGGCCTGCGGACCCCCGAACAGCCATGGGAAGGACAGCAGATGAGCGAACGGGTCGCGCGCATCCTCGATGAGGTGCGCAAGTATCACCAGGACAGCCAGGAGGGGCGGGGCTTCATCCCCGGGGTCACCGAGATCTGGCCCTCGGGCGCGGTGCTGGACGAGGACGACCGGGTCGCGCTGGTGGAGGCCGCGCTGGAGATGCGGATCGCCGCGGGGAAGGCCTCACGGAAGTTCGAGTCGGCCTTCGCGCGCCGGATGAAGCGGCGCAAGGCGCATCTGACGAACTCCGGGTCGTCCGCGAATCTCCTGGCGCTCTCGGCGCTGACCTCCCATCTGCTGGGCGACCGCCGGCTGCGCCCGGGCGACGAGGTCATCACGGTGGCGGCGTCCTTCCCGACCACCGTCAACCCGATCCTCCAGAACGGCATGGTCCCGGTCTATGTGGACGTCGAGCTGGGGACGTACAACGCCACGGCCGAGCGGGTGGCGGAGGCGATCGGCCCGCGCACCCGGGCGATCATGATGGCGCACACGCTGGGCAACCCCTTCGAGGCCACCGAGATGGCGCGGCTCGCGCAGGACCACGATCTGGTCCTGATCGAGGACACCTGCGACGCCGTGGGGTCCACCTACGACGGGCGACCGGCGGGGACGTTCGGCGATCTGACGACCGTCAGCTTCTATCCCGCGCACCATCTGACCACGGGCGAGGGCGGTTGCGTGCTGACCTCGAACCTGGTGCTGGCGCGGATCGTGGAGTCGCTCCGGGACTGGGGCCGGGACTGCTGGTGCGAGCCGGGCGAGAGCGACACCTGCCGCAAGCGGTTCGGCTACCAGATGGGCACGCTGCCGGCCGGCTACGACCACAAGTACATCTTCTCCCACATCGGCTACAATCTGAAGTCGACCGATCTCCAGGCGGCGCTGGGGCTGACCCAGCTCGACAAGCTCGACGCGTTCTGCTCGGCCCGGCGGCGCAACTGGCGGCGGCTGCGCGAGGGTCTTGACGGGCTGCCGTGGCTGATCCTGCCGGAGGCGACGCCGCGCAGCGATCCGAGCTGGTTCGGGTTCGTCCTGACTGTCGACCCGCGGGCCCCGTTCAGCCGCGCCCGGCTCGTCGACTTCCTGGAGTCCCGCAAGATCGGCACCCGCCGGCTGTTCGCGGGGAATCTGACGCGCCATCCCGCGCACGCCGAGGCGCCGCACCGGGTGTGCGGCGAGCTGGCCAACAGCGACATCATCACCGACCACACGTTCTGGGTCGGGGTCTATCCGGGGCTGACCGACGAGATGATCGACTATGTCGTGTCCTCCGTCGCCGAGTTCGTCGGAGACCACCGCTGAGCGTCGCCACCGCACACCGATGACCGCGCGGGGTCCGCGCGGTCATCGGTGTGTCGGTCGAGGTCAGCGGTGTGCGGGCTGGGCGGAGCGCTTGAGCGGCTCCCACCACGTGCGGTGGTGCCGGTACCAGGCGACCGTCTCGGCCAGCCCGGCCACGAAGTCGTGGCGGGGGCGGTAGCCGAGCTCGTTCCTGGCCTTGTCGTCGTCGACCGCGTAGCGCCGGTCGTGCCCCTTGCGGTCCGCGACATGGCGTACGCGGCTCCAGTCGGCGCCGCAGGCGTCCAGCAGGCGGCCGGTCAGCTCCCGGTTGGTCAGCGCGGTGCCACCGCCGATGTTGTAGATCTCGCCGGGCCGCCCGTTCGTACGCACCAGTTCCACCCCGCCGCAGTGGTCTTCCACATGCAGCCAGTCGCGCACGTTCAGCCCGTCGCCGTACAGCGGCACGTCCTCGCCGTCGAGCAGATGGGTGATGAACAGCGGGATGATCTTCTCGGGGAACTGATGGGGGCCGTAGTTGTTGCTGCACCGGGTGATGCGCACATCAAGGCCGTGGGTGCGGTGGTAGGCGAGGGCGATCAGGTCGGAGGCGGCCTTGGACGCGGCGTAGGGCGAGTTGGGGTCCAGGAGCGCGGTCTCGGGGCTGGTGCCGGTCTCGACCGAGCCGTAGACCTCGTCGGTGGACACATGGACGAAGCGCTCCACCCGGTGGCGCAGGGCGGCCTGAAGCAGCGTGTGGGTGCCCTCGACGTTGGTGCGTACGAACGGGTCGGCGCCGTCGATGGAGCGGTCCACATGCGACTCGGCGGCGAAGTGGACCACCTGGCCGGCCCGTGCCATCAGCGTGTCGACCAGATCGGCGTCGCAGATGTCGCCGTGGACGAACGTCAGCCGGGGATCGGCGAGTTCGAGGTTGCTCAGCGTCCCGGCGTAGGTGAGCTTGTCCAGCACGGTGACGCTGGACACGTCGGGTATCGGCTCCGCGCCGCGCCGGGCGAGGAGACCGCGCACATAGGTGGAGCCGATGAACCCCGCGGCCCCGGTGACGAGGAGGTTCACAGCTCCTCCAGGAAACGCGCGGGCGGCAGCCCCTGCCGGTAGGCGAGCGCACGGTCCATGACGTACTGGCCGTAGGGCGATGTGCTCATCCTGGAGCCGAGCGCGTGGCACTCGTCGGCTCCGATGAATCCCATGTACATGGCGATCTCCTCGACGCAGCCGAGCCGTGTGCCCTGACGGTGCTGAAGGTCGCGTACGAAGCGCCCGGCGTCCAGGAGGGTCTCGTGCGAGCCGGTGTCCAGCCAGGTGACGCCCCTGCCGAGCCACACCAGGTCGGCCAGGCCGTCCTCCAGGTAGGCGCGCAGGACGTCCGTGATCTCCAGCTCGCCCCGGGCCGAGGGCACCAGTCGCTTGGCGACGTCGACGACGCCGCCGTCGAAGAAGTACAGGCCGGGGATGGCCAGGTTCGACCGGGGCCGCTCCGGCTTCTCCTCGATGGACACCAGCCGGCCCCGGTCGTCGACCTCGGCGACGCCGAAGTGGCGGGGGTCGGCGACCTCGTGCCCGAACATCACACACCCGCGCAGCCGCTCCGCGCTGCGGCGGAGCAGCGTGGGCAGTTTCGCGCCGTGGAAGAGGTTGTCGCCCAGAATCAGCGCGCAGTCCTCACCGCGAATGTGGTCCGCGCCGACCCGGAAGGCGTCGGCGATCCCCCGCGGTTTCTCCTGGGAGGCATAGCTGATGCTCAGTCCCAGATGCTCACCGTCTCCGAGGAGTTCCTGGAACAGCGGCATTTCGGTGGGGCGGGTGATGACGAGGATCTCCCGGATGTCCGCGAACATGAGAACGGACAGCGGATAGTAGATCATGGGCTTGTCGTAAACGGGAACCAGCTGCTTCGACCCCACCAATGTAAGAGGGTGCAGCCGTGTCCCGTTTCCTCCCGCGAGAACAATACCCTTCATCATGGAATCCTGACGACGCCGACATATCACCACCTCATTGTGGTTCCGTCATATCCTCACCCACCTGCCTAAAGTTCGGCTAACACCGGACCGTAAGATCCGCCTAAGGGGCGGCGATAGCATATTGGGATCAGGCGAGCGAGATCGGTTGCCCACGGCGACTGGTGAGGAGACACGGTAGCCATGCGCGTCCTGTTCGTCACATTCCCCTGGAAAACCCACCTCTATCTCACCGTGCCCATGGCCTGGGCGCTGCGCACCGCCGGGCATGACGTCCATGTCGCCAGCAGTCCCGAATTCACCGACGTCATCACCGGAACAGGGCTGACGGCGGTCGCCGCGGGATCGGGTCCGTCCCTCCAGGAAAAAGGGGACTTGATTATCCAGCGGGCAGCCCGGAGCGGCATGGTGCTGCCCAAGGTCGACTACGCCCGCGAGGAGCAGCTCACCTGGGAGAACCTGAAGGCGTTCCACACCGTCTTCGCCATGATCATGGAGGCTGCGAACGACTCGATGGTCGATGACCTGGTGGCGTACTGCCGCTGGTGGAAGCCCGATCTGGTGGTCTGGGAATCGATGAGCTACGCCGGCGCGGTCGCCGCCGCCGCGGCGGGAGTGCCCCATGCGCGGATGCACCTCGCCATCGACGTGGGAACGCCGTTGCGTCAGCGCTTTCTGACCGTGCGGGCACAGCAGCCGCCGGGGGACCGCGAGGACCCGGTGGAGGAATGGATGAGCAAGTGGGCGTCGAAATACGGCTTTGACGCCTCGGAAGAGCTGCTGACCGGCCAGTTCACGATCGATCAGATGCCGGACTCGATAAGGTCGGAAAGCGATGTGCGAAACGTCTCCGTTCGCTACGTCCCGCACAACGGCCCCTCCGTCATACCGAACTGGATTCACGAGAAGCCGCCGGCGCCGCGCGTCCTTGCCACCTTCGGGGTGAGCATGTGGAGCGTGGCCGGGAGCCAGCCCGTTCCCGTCGGCCAGATCCAGGAGATGCTGGACTCGGTGGCCGACCTGGACATCGAGCTGATGCTCACGCTTTCCGAAAGTATTCAGCGGAAACTCAAGCGGATACCCGAGAACACGAGAATCGTCAATTTCGTGCCCCTGCACGCCGTGATCTCCTCATGTTCCGCTGTGATGCACCACGGTGGGGTCCCGGCGTTCTGCGGCGCACTGGCGCACGGAGTCCCGCAGCTCATGGTCAGCCTCACCGCTCAGGACGCCCAGATACGAGGCCAGCGCCTTGAGGAGGCCCGGGCCGGGCTGTGGATTCCGCCCCAGGACATGACCGGGCCGAGGATCCGGGAGGACCTGGTCCGGCTGCTGGAGGACCCGTCGTTCCGGTCCGGGGCCGAGCGGCTCCGTCAGGAGATGGCGGCTCAGCCGTCCCCCAATGACGTGGTCCCCGAGCTGGAGAAGCTGGCGGCCGAGTACGGCTCCCGCTGAGGCCCTGGGCCCAAAGCCTCGGGAGGGGTTCGTCAGTCCGCTGACGAACCCCTCCCTTCTTCCGCGCCCCGCTCAGGACTTCCCGAACTCCTGGGTGATCAGGTCGAAGATCTCTTCCGCCGTCGCCGTCTCCAGGTCGTCGTGGGACCCGGCGGCGCGGCCCGGGTCGGCCCACTTGTCGGCCAGCAGCCGCAGCCGTGCGGCGACCCGGGAGCGGGCGGCCTCGTCCACGGCATCCGGTGCGTGGGCGACGTCCCAGCCGTCGAGTTCCGACATGACCCGCTGTTCGCCCGAGGCCCCGTCGGTGACGAGCAGGCCGTGCAGATGGCGGGCGAGTTCGTCGGCCGACGGGTAGTCGAACAGCACGGTCGTGGGCAGGTGCAGCGCGGTGCTGGCGTTGAGCCGGTCGCGCAGCTGGACGGCGTTGAGCGAATCAAAGCCCAGCTCCTGGAAGGGCTTGGCGGGCGGGACGTCGTCCGCGGCGGCGTGGCCGAGGACACCGGCGGCATGGGCCTGTACATGCCGCACCAGGATGTGGTGCTGCTCGGCCGGCGCGCTGCCGGCGAGCTTCCGCTTGAGCTGGTCCGTCTCCTCGGCCGCCGGCCGCGGTTCCTCCGTGCGCGCCTCGGCGGCCTCGGGGAGATCGCCCAGCAGCGGGCTGGGGCGCAGCGCGGTGAAACTCTCCAGGAAGCGCCGCCAGTCGACGGCGGCGACCACGGCACTGGTCTCCCTGCCTCCGGCCACCTGCTCCAGGGCGGCGACGGCCAGCCGGGGGTCGAGGGGATGGAGGCCGCGACGGCGGAAGTAGTCGACGTCGTCGGACGCGGTGGCCATGCCCACCTCGCCCCAGAGCCCCCAGGCCACCGAGGTGGCGGGCAGGCCGAGTCCGCGGCGGTGGTCGGCGAGCGCGTCCAGGTAGGCGTTGGCGGCGGCGTAGCCGCTCTGCCCCCCGCTGCCCCAGGCCGCGGAGACCGAGGAGAACAGGATGAACGCGGAGAGGTCCAGGCCTTGGGTCAGTTCGTGGAGGTGCCGGGCCGCGAGCGCCTTCGGTTCGAGCAGCCGGTTCAGGTGTCCGGTGTCCGCGTCGGCGACGGCGTCGTGCTCGCTGACGCCCGCGGCGTGGATGACGGTGGACAGCGGGTGCTCGGCGGGGATCGCGTCCAGGACGGCGCGCAGGGCTTCGCGGTCGGCCGCGTCGCATGCGGCCAGAGTCACCGTGGCGCCCAGGCCGCCGAGTTCGGCGGCGAGTTCCCCGGCGCCGGGCGCGTCGGGGCCGCGGCGGCTGATGAGGACCAGGTGGGCGGCCCCGTGTCCGGTCGCCCAGCGGGCCAGCAGTGCGCCGATGCCACCGGTGCCGCCGGTGATCAGTACGGTGCCCCGGGGCCGCCAGTCCCGGCCGGGCCCGGCGTGCCCGGTGGTGCTGTGGACGAGGCGGCGCGCCAGCACCCCGGTGGTGCGGATCGCCGCCTGGTCCTCGGGGGGCTGGGCGCCCGTCGGCGCGCCGGCCAGCACGGCCGCCAGCCGGGCCGGGGTCCGCTGGTCGGGGTCGACCGGCAGGTCCACCAGGCCACCCCAGCGCTGGGAGTGTTCGAGCGCGGCGACCCGGCCCAGGCCCCAGCTCTGCGCCTGGAGGGGATGGGGCAGTGGGTCGTCCTGCCCGGTGGACACCGCCCCCTGGGTGAGGCACCACAGCGGCGCGGTGATGTCCGCGTCGCCGAGCGCCTGGAGGGCGGTGAGGGTGGCGGCGAGCCCGGCGGGCACGGCCGGATGACCGGGGTGGGGGGCTTCGTCGAGGGCCAGCAGACTGAGTACGCCCGCGGGGGCGGTCGACGGCGTGACTTCGGAGCGCAGGGCGGTGAGGCGTTCGGCGAGCGCCTGACGGCTGTTGGCGGTGTCGACGGGGCAGGTGGTGGCGTCGGCGCCGTGTTCGGTCAGGGCCTGGAGCGCCGTCCGTACGGCCGGGTGGTTCTCGTGGCCGGCGGGGACGAGCAGCAGCCAGGTGCCGCTCAGCGCCGGCGCGTCGGGCTCGGGCAGCCGCGTCCACCGGATCCGGTGGAGCCACGACGCCAGGGTGGCGCGCTCGCGGTGGCGGCGGCGCCAGGCGGACAGCACGGGCAGGGCCGGCCGCAGCGCCTCGATGTCCTCGGCATCGCCTTCGGGCTCCAGCACCTGCGCGAGGGTCTCGACGTCGTGGTCCTCGATGGCTTCCCACAGCTCGGCCTCGGCCGGGTCCTGCGCGCCGTCGCCACCCGTCGGGCGGGCCGGGGCCAGCCAGTAGCGGTCGCGCTGGAAGGAGTAGGTGGGCAGGTCGACGGTGGGCGGCGGGGCCGGGTGGGTGAACCAGGGGCTCCAGTCGACGGGGGTGTGGGTGTGGAGCCGGGCCAGGGCTTGGGATAGGGCCTGGGTGTCGGGCTGGGTGCGGGTGAGCGTCGGGATCAGCGGCGGTGCGGTGGCCAAGGGGGCGTCCCGCAGGGCGTCGAGGGTGTCCTGGGCGGGAGGGATGAGGACAGGGTCGGGGCCGATTTCGAGGTAGACGGCGGTCCGCGGGGCGGTGTGGGCGACGGCGGGGTGGAAGTGGACGGGTTGGCGGATGTGGCGCACCCAGTAGTCGGGGGTGGCGATGTCCTCGCCGGCCGGCTGCCCGGTCAGATTGCTGATCAGGGGGATGAGCGGTGGGTGGAAGGCCAGGTCGGCGATGGCGTCGCGGAAGCCGTCGAGGGCCGGCTCCATGAGGGAGGAGTGGAAGGCGTGGCTGACGGTGAGCGCCTTGGCCTTCCGGCCGCGATTCTTCCAGGCCGCGCCGACCTCGGCCACCAGCTGTGCGGGCCCCGAGATGACCGTGCTGGTGGGGGCGTTGAGGGCGGCGATGCCGACCTGGCCGTCGTAGCCGGCGAGGGCTTCGGCGGCCTCCTCGGCGGTGGCTTCCAGGGCGGTCATCGCGCCGCCGGGCGGCAGGGCGCCGAGCGCGGTGGCGCGGGCGGCGACCAGGCGGCAGGCGTCCTCCAGGGAGAACACTCCGGCCACGTGTGCGGCGGCGATCTCGCCGATGGAGTGTCCGATCACGGCGTCGGGCCGCACACCGCAGTCGTGCAGCAGCCGTGCCAGCGCCACCTGCACCGCGAACAACCCGGTCTGCGTATAGGTGGTGTGGTGGAGGAGGCCGGCGGTTTCCTCGTCGGTGGCGGTGGCGAGGACGATGTCGCGCAGCGGGTGATCCAGGTGCGGATCGAGCAGCGCGCACGCCTCGTCGAAGGCGGCGGCGAACACCGGGAAACGCTCGTACAGTCCGGCGCCCATGCCCGGCCGCTGGCTTCCCTGCCCGGAGAAGAGGAACACCTGCCACCCGGGGGCGGGCGCCGCGGCGGTGGTCCGTATCAGGGCCGGATGGTCCTCCCCGGCCGCCAGCGCGGCCAGGCCCGCCCGCAGGGTGTCGGCGTCCCGGCCCGTGATCACCGCCCGGTCGGCGAGCGTCGCGCGCGTGGTGGCCAGCGACCAGCCGACCGCCTCCGGCTCGCCGCCGACGACGGCCGTCGCGTCGAGCAGCCGCCGGGCCTGGCCGCGCAGCGCCTTCGCGCCGCGTGCGGACACCACCCACGGCGTGACCCGGCCCTCGGGCCGTTCGGCGGGCTCGCCTGGCTCGCCGGGCTCGGCGGGGGGAGGTTCGGGCGCCTCCTCCAGGATCAGGTGCGCGTTGGTCCCCGAGAATCCGAAGGAGGACACGCCGGCCCTCCGGGGCCGCGCGTCGCGCGGCCACGCGACGGCCTCCCGGAGGAGGCTCAGCGCGCCGTTGCCCCAGTCCACGTGAGGGTTGGGCGCACCGATGTGCAGGGAGCGCGGCAGCAGTTCGTGGCGCAGCGCCATGACCATCTTGATCACGCCCGCGGCACCGGCGGCCATCTGGGTGTGGCCGATGTTGGACTTGATCGACCCCAGCCGCAGCGGCCGCCCCTCCGGCCGGTTGTGTCCATAGGTGGCCAGCAGCGCCTGGGCCTCGATGGGGTCGCCGAGGCTGGTGCCCGTCCCGTGCGCCTCGACCGCGTCCACATCCGCCGCCGCGAGGCGGGCGCTGGCCAGCGCCTGCTGGATGACGCGCTGCTGCGACGGGCCGTTCGGCGCCGTCAGACCGTTGCTGGCGCCGTCCTCGTTGACGGCGGTGCCGCGGACGACCGCCAGCACCCGGTGCCCGTTGCGGCGGGCGTCCGACAGGCGCTCCAGCAGGACGACCCCGGCCCCCTCCGCGAGGGTCATGCCGTCGGCGTCCGCGGAGAAGGGCTTCGAGCGCCCGTCCGGCGCCACGGCGCGCATCTCGCTGAAGCCGACCAGCGGTGCCGGTGAGGACATCACGCACACCCCGCCGGCCAGCGCCAGCGTCACCTCCCCCTGCCGGAGCGCCTGGCACGCCAGGTGGATCGCGACCAGGGACGAGGAGCACGCGGTGTCCAGCGTGACCGCGGCGCCTTCCAGGCCGAGGGTGTACGCGACCCGCCCGGCCACCACGCTCGGCGAGTTGCCGGTCGTCAGATGGGCCGCCGAGCCCTCGGGCACCTGGAGGGAGTTGAGGAAGTAGTCGAGGCCGTCGCAGCCGAGGTAGGTGCCGGTGGCGCTGCCGTGCAAGGTGTGTGGATCGATGCGGGCGTGCTCGATCGCCTCCCAGGCCACCTCGAGCGCCAGCCGCTGCTGCGGGGCCATCGTGACCGCCTCGCGCGGACCGATCCCGAAGAATCCGGCGTCGAACTGGTCGGCGCCGTAGAGAAATCCGCCCCCGCGCACATAGCTGGTGCCCGAGTGGTCGGGGTCGGGATCGTAGAGCGCTTCGAGATCCCAGCCGCGGTCGGTGGGCAGGCCCCCGATGCCCTCGCGGCCGGCCGCGACCAGGTCCCACAGGTCGTCGGGGGAGCTCACCCCGCCGGGGAACCGGCAGCCGATGCCGATGATCGCGACGGGCTCGTGCTGGGCGTACTCGACGTCCTTGAGCCGGCGCTGGGCCTCGCGCAGGTCGGCCGTCACGCGCTTGAGGTAGCCGAGGAGCTTCGTCTCGTCATTCGCCATGTCAGGGCCTTTCCGATGCCGGCTTGTCCACGGTGGCCGCCAGGTCGAGCAGGTCGCCGGCCACCCGCGCGGGGTGATCCGCGTGCACGTTGTGGTCGGCGCCCACGTACCAGCGGGGGTCGGCCTGCGGGAGGGCCGCCTCGACCTCCGCCACCCACTTCCGCGCCAGGTCGCTCAGCATGGGGACCTGCACGGGCAGGGTGCTGCACAGCATCACGGGCACCGTGATGGCGGGGTACCAGCGGGCGGGCGGGTCCTCCCACATGCTCTCCAGGATCGACAGCAGCTTCTCCAGCGGCAGCCGCGGGACGAGCAGCCCGTCCGGCCCTTCGGCCAGGTCGGCGAGGGTCGCCTCGACGGCGGCCGCCGACCAGGTCGGGTGGAGGCCGCGCAGGGTTTCCCGCAGGGTCTGGGCGGTCATCCCGGAAACCTGGGAGTGTGCCCGCCCGACCATTTCCACGACCTTCTCCCGGGCGGGGCCGCCCTGAGAGGTGTCCACCATGCTGATCCAGCCGCCGTCCACCAGCGCGAGACCGGCGGCCACCTCCGGGTGTTCGGCCACGAGCCGCACCGCGAGGTTCCCGCCCCAGGAGTGACCGGCGAGCAGCGCCCCGGTCAGCCGCAGCTCGCGGCAGACGGCGACCAGATCGGCCGTGGCGGTCGCGTTGTCGTATCCGTGCTCCGGCAGGTCGGAGTCACCATGCCCGCGCATGTCGAGCGCGTAGACGGGATGGCCGGCGGCCACCAGCCGGTCGGCCACGTCGTCCCACATCCGGGCGTTGGACCTCAGCCCGTGGAGCAGCAGGAACGGCCGACCGTCGCCGCCCGGCCGGTGCCGCACCCGCAACGTCACTCCGTGGTCCACGGCAACGGACAGCTTCATGGCGGAAATCCCATGCCTCCTGGAGAAAGGACAAGACGGGTGCCGGGGGTGTCCGGCGGCCACGCGGCGGAGCCGCATATCGACGCTGTTCCCCTCCCCGCCCGTTCCCGCAGTGTCGATGTGCGGCTCCGGGCCGGGAAGGGGCGGGGAGGGGCAAGGCCCGCCGCAGGCGTCAAGATCTACCGGACAGGCCTAGGCCGCGTCCGCTTCGTAGGTCTCCGACAGGAACTTGCCGAGCAGGGTGGGCGTGGGGTGCTCGACGATCGCGACGAGGGGGGCTTCGAGCCCGGTGTCGTTCATCAGGGCCTTGGACAGCTGGAGGGCCCGCAGCGAGGTCAGGCCGTTCTCCACGAAGTTGCTCTCCTCGTCGAGTTCCGGAGCTTCGAGGATCTCGGCGGCGTGGCGGAGCACCAGCCCGCGCAGGAGCTGCTCGCGCTCCTCCGGCGTCGCGGTCGTGAGCCGCTCGGCCAGTCGGCTGTCGCCGGTCGGCTCTTCGATGGGTTCCATGGCTGTACCTCTCTCGATGTGGGGCCTGCGGGGTGGGTTATCCGAGCACGCCGTTCGCGGCGTTGCCGGGCGGCTTGAGCCCCACCATCTCCAGCTCGTCCGGGTGGAACGGCGGTTCGACGAGCTCCGGGTACTTGGTGTCGGTCCGCAGCAGCGACAGGAAGTGGGAGTCGCCCAGGGCCTTCTGCGGCGTGTTCAGGCTGAGCACGCTGGTGGCGACCTCGCTGACCTTCGGCGAGCGGATCGACCGGTCGGCGACGTAGTCGGAGAACCTCAGCCGCTCGGGGGTGTCCGGGTCGGTCAGGCGCGGGTCGTCGGTGCGGATGCGGCAGTTGACGTACTGGATGTCCTTGAGCCCGGCCATGATCCACGGGTCGTCGACCATCTCGCTCAGCGCCCGTTGGACCCGCTGGGTGCCGCCCTCGGCGAAGGCGAAGGCGTCGCCCGCCAGTTGCGTGTCCAGGGCCTCGGCGGCGCGCGCGGCCGTGCTCATGCCGTGGCCGTAGACGGGGTTGAACGCCGCCAGCGAGTCGCCGATGACCAGCAGGCCCTGCGGCCACTGCGCCATGCGCTCGGGGTAGAGGCGCTGGTTGGCTCCCGAGTGCGAGGGGAAGATCGGGCTGATGGGCTCGGCCACGCCGATGAGGTCGCTGACGATCGGGTGCCGCAGCATCTTGGCGAAGCCCGTGAACTCGTCCTCGTGGGTGGGCAGCGGGGCGCCACGCGTGCTGGTGAGGGTGACCAGCCAGCGGCCGCCCTCCTGGGGGTACACCACGCCGAAGCGGCCGGGGCTCCGGGTGCGGTGGTCGGCGGCGACCATGACCGCGGGGAAGGTGCCGCTCACGCCTTCGGGCGCCTTGAACATGCGGGTCGCGTAGCCGACGCCGGCGTCGACCACGTCCTGCTCGACGGCCGACAGGCCGAGCCCCGCCAGCCAGCGGCCCAGGCGCGAGGCCCGCCCGGTGGCGTCCACCACCAGGTCCGCCTCCAGCGGCCGGGGCTCGCCGCCGGCCACGTCACGCACCAGCACTCCGGAGACCTTGGAGCGGTCTCCGACCAGGCCGACGACCTCGGTGCCCTGCTGCACCTCGATACGGCCACTGGAGAGGATCGCGTCACGCACCACCCAGTCGAGCAGGGGACGCGTGCACATCATGGCGTAGGTGGTGGCCGGGAAGCGGTACTGCCAGCCCGAGGCGGTCAGGGTCACCAGGTCGCGGTTCCAGCCGATCTGGCGGGCGCCGGCCGCCAGCAGCCGTTCGATGGTGCCGGGCAGCAGGTTCTCGACGATGCCCGCGCCGCTTGACCAGAGTATGTGGACGTGGCGGGCCTGTGGTTGGCCCTTACGGTGGAGGGGTCCGTCGGGGAGGAGGTCACGCTCCACCACGGTCACGGATTCCAGATGGCGGGCCAGCACATGGGCGGTCAGCATGCCGGCCCATCCGCCGCCCAGGACGACGGCACGTGTCGGTGTGGTCATGGCGCGGAAGTCCCTCCGAAACGGGCTCGCCTGATGTGGCATTCGTCTATCGCCTCGGACACCGTCACGAGGGTGTCCCAAGCGGCTTAAGTGCGTCTTGCCGTTTCCTGCCGCTCCTCGGCGCCGCTGCGCCGGACGGCAGTCAGCGGGCGGGGTCCGGCCCGATGTCCCCGAAGGTGGTGTCCGTGATCCCCCAGAAGCCCTGGATGTGCACGCCCAGGCCGTCCTTGTTCAGTTCACAGACGGTGATCATGCGCATGCGCATCTTCTCCGGCACAAAGATCCGGGCGTCCCCCCGGATCACCACGAACCGTCCGTCCATCGAGGACACGGGCCGTCCCAGGATCTCGTTCACCTTGCCCGCCGAGCCGTGGGCCACGTGCTTGGCCAGGGCTTCCTTGCCGCACAGCTTCATGCGCCCCACCGGGTCCTCGAAGACGACATCGTCCGAGAACAGGGCGACGGTCCCGGCCACATCGCCCGACTCCAGCCGCCGGGCGTAGGTGTACGGCAGCTGCCGCAGAGCCGCCTCGTCGGGGGTGATGGACTCGGGACCGCGGAAGGACTCCGCCGCGCCGTCGGCCGATGTCTCGATGTCGGGTCGGCCCCAGAACGCCCGCATGTCCTCGATGAGGCCGGACTCGCCGACGCGGAGCAGCAGCGCGTAGTGGCAGCGCAGGCCCGACGGCTCCGCGGCCTGCGGCGCGGGCAGCCAGCCGCGGTCGGCGTATTCCGGGCCGCGCGGCCGGTAGTCCATGACCGCGGTGATCCGGGACAGCACATGCGCGCCGTCCTGCCCGACCACCGTGTCCTCGACGGTCTCGGCGACGTTGCCGGCCACCGCGCTCTCGAAGTGTGCGCGCAGCGCCTCGTGTCCGGCCCGGCCGCCGGCCCCCACGGGGTCCTCGAACGTGGCGTCCTTCGCGTACAGCTCCAGGAGCGCGTCGACATCGCCCGCACTCAGGCGCCGGCTGTGTTCGCGCGCGATCGACTTGCGGTTGCGCTCGTTGATCACCGTGTTCTCCCTGCTTCCCCGCATCGCTGAGACCAACGGAGCGGTGATTTCGGAACGGGAATGGCAAGGGCTCATGCTCGCCGAGCGCTCTTAAGCGGACCTACCGAACCGGCCCGCGCCCCGCCTCGGGTCACCGCCTCGGGTCCCGCCCCGGTGACAGGACTGCTTAAGCGGGATGGGCGATCATCACCCGCAGGGATGGCCGACGACGGAAGGCCCGAAGATGACACCAGCAGGTGAGGCCGAGACGCCCGGCGAACCGGACCGCTGCCCGTTCGCCATCAACGCGGCCGAGCTGACCGCCGATCCGTACGGCGGCTTCGGGCGGATCAGGGAGGAGACGCCCGTCGCCCTGGCGCGCGTGGCGGACGGCCGGAACGCGTGGGTGATCACCCGCTACGAGGACGTGGTCTCCGTGCTCACCGACGAGCGCTTCGTCAGCAACTCGCGGTCGATCCCGGGATGTACGACGGATCACCACGCCGAGTCGCTGCGCTGGCTGGGGTTGTCCAAGGACCTCGTTCCCCATCTCGCCGAGGCCATCACACAGCTCGATCCGCCGCATCACACACGGCTGCGCACGCTCGTCGCGCGGGCGTTCTCGGCGCGGCGGGTGGCCGACTTGAAACCGCGGATACGGGCGTTGACGGACGAGCTGGTCGACGGTCTGCCGGGCCGCGCCGTGGACGGCACGGTCGACCTGATGGAGCACTTCGCCCACCGCCTGCCCATCGCGGTCATCTGCGAGCTGATCGGCGTGCCGGCCGAGGACAGGGCGATGTGGCGCGAGTGGAGCCACGGTTACACCGACGCCCTCTCGCTGAGCCGTGTGCTCTCGGAGTCGACCGCCTACCTCCGCACGCTGGTCGAGCGGCGCGGTGCCGAGCCGGCCGACGACCTGATCACCGCGCTCATTCAGGCGCGGAGCGAGGACAGCGGGCGGCTGTCGGAGACGGAACTGGTCACCATGCTGTTCCACCTGGTGGTCGCCGGGCACGAGACGACCGCCGGTCTCATCGGCAACGGCGTCCTCGCGCTGCTGACCCACCCCGACCAGCGGGCGCTGCTGCGGAGCCGGCCGGAGCTGCTGCCCGGAGCCGTGCAGGAACTGCTGCGCCGGTGCAGTCCGATCGTCTTCGGCAAGCCGCGGTACGCCACGGAGGACGTCGTGGTCGCGGGCGCGCCGATCGGCAAGGGCGAGGTCGTCCTGCCCGTGCAGGGCGCCGCCAACCACGATCCGCGGCGCTTCCCCGACCCCGAGCGGCTGGACATCACCCGCTCTTCCGGCGGTGGGGGCGCGCAGCACGTCGCCTATTCGCGCGGACCGCACTACTGCCTGGGAGCCATGCTGGCCAACCAGGAGGCGGAGCTGGCGCTGGAGACGCTCTTCGGCCGCTTCCCGGAGCTGACCCTGGCCGTGCCGGAGAAGGAGCTGACGTGGCGCCCCGTCCCGGGCACCCGCCAGCTCGGCCGGCTGCCGGTGAAGCTGGGCGCCGAAGCCTGAGAGCCGTCCGAGCGGGGTGCGGGGCCGTACCGGTCGGTGCGGCCCCTCACCCCGCTCCGGGCGGTCTCACCGCGCCCCGTCGACCCGGCCCAGGTCGAACGCCGCGCGCCAGTAGCGTGCGCGCCGGAAGGCGTACGTGGGCAGGTCGACCCGGCGGGCGTCGGTGCCCGCGAACACCGCCGGCCAGTCCACGGCGGTGCCGTGGGCGTGCACATGGGCGAGGGCGGCGGCCGCGGCGGCCACCTCCCCGGCTCCGGGCCGCAGCGCGGCCACCGCGGGCAGCCCCTCGCCGTCGAGGAGTTCGGCCAGTTCATGGCCGCCCAGTTCGAGATAGACGGTGCCCTCCCGGGCCAGGGTGCGGGCCGTGGCGGCGAAGTCCCGCGGGGTGTCCGCCGGGTGGGGCGAGCCGGTCAGCGCCGCGCACGCCTCGGACAGCGTCAGCCGCCCGCCGAGGTGGTCGGCGGCCGGCCCGCCGGCGCCGTGGCCGCGTACGACGCCGGGCCGTACCCCCCACGACTCGACCAGCCGGAACAGCGCCACCTGGATCGCGAAGTCCCTGGCCGGGCCGGTGAGCATCGCGTCACGGGCCTCGGATCCCACGGGGGCGTCGAGCTCCGCACACACCGCGTCGAACGCGTCGGCGAACGCCGGGAAGGCGTCGTACAGCTGCTTGCCGGTGCCGGGCGCGAGGGCGTGGCCGGTGAGCAGGACGACGAGCCGGTGGCGGCGTCCGGCCGAGCCCTGGACGACGCGGGGCGAGCCCCTTCCCCCGGCCAGCGCCCGCAGGCCGTCCAGCAGCTCCTGGCGGCTCTCGCCGACGACCACACCGCGGTGTGTCAGCGCGGCCCGGGACGTCACGAGCGACAGGCCGACGTCGGCGGGCCGGAGTTCGGGCCGCCGGTCGAGGTGGGCCAGCAGCCGCGTCGCCTGCCCGCGCAGCGCGTCGGGGTCGCAGCCGGAGACCGGCCAGAGCACCACACCGGCGGCCGCCGGCCCTCGTCCCGCCTCCGCCTCCGGCAGCGGGGACGGCGGCACGGGATGGTCCAGGTGTGGTGCCTGTTCCAGGATCACGTGTGCGTCCGTGCCCCCGAATCCGAACGCGGACACCCCGGCCCGCCGCGGCCGGTCCGTCGCGGGCCAGGGGGTGGCCTCGGTGAGCAGCCGGATCCGGCCCTCTTCCCAGGAGATGTGCGGTGACGGCACCTCGGTGTGCAGGGTGCGCGGCAGCACGCCGTGGCGCATGGCCTGCACCATTTTGATCACCCCGGCCACACCGCTGGCCCCCTGTGTGTGGCCGAGGTTGGACTTCACCGACCCCACCGGCAACGGGCGGTCGGCGGGGCGGCCCTCACCGTAGACGGACGCCAGCGCCCGCGCCTCGACCGCGTCGCTGAGCAGGCCGCCGGTGCCCTGGCCCTCGACCGCGTCGACCTCGTGCGGCTCGAGCTCCGAGTCGGCCAGCGCCTGCCTGATCAGCCTGCGCTGGGCGGGGCCGTTGGAGGCGCTCGCGCCGTTGGTGGCGCCCTCCTGGCCGATCGCGCTGCCACGCACGACGGCGAGCACCGGGTGGCCGTGCGCGCGGGCGGCGGAGAGCCGCTCCAGGAGCACCACGCCCGCCCCCTCGGCGAAGGCGATCCCGTCGGCCCCGTCGGCGAACGAGCGGCAGCGGGCCGCGACGGGCAGCCCTATCCCCCGGCCGCTGCCGATGAACGAGTCGGGGCTGGACATCACGGTGACACCGCCGGCCAGGGCCATGGAACACTCGCCGCCGCGCAGCGCCCGGCAGGCCAGGTGCAGCGCCACCAGGGAACCGGAGCAGGCGGTGTCGAGGGTGGCCGTGGGCCCTTCGAGGCCGAAGACGGAGGCGATACGGCCGGAGAGCACGGCGCTCGAACCGCCGGAGGCGAGGTGGCCGAGCAGCTCGTCGGGGACGTCCTTCAGGTGGGGGGTGTAGTCCTGTCCGGTGGTGCCCACGAAGACTCCGTAGCGCCGGCCGCCGGCCGACCGCGGGTCGATCCCGGCCCGCTCGAACACCTCCCACGCGAGCTCCAGCAGCAGCCGCTGCTGGGGGTCCATCACCGACGCCTCGTCCGGCGAGATCCCGAAGGGCCCGGGGTCGAACTCGGCCGCGCCGCCGAGGAATCCCCCCTCCGCGACCGCGCTGCGCACCGCCGGGTGGGCGTCGGGACCGCACAGGCCGTCCAGGTCCCAGCCCCGGTCGCGTGGGAAGGCGCCGATCGCGTCCCGCTCCTCCGTCAGCAGGGTCCACAGGTCGTCCGGGGACTCGACGCCACCGGGGTAGCGGCAGGCCATCCCGATGATCGCGACGGGTTCCCGGGCTGCCGCGCGCAGTCGGTCGTTCTCCTTGCGCAGCCGCTCGGCCTCCCGCAGCGAGGCGCGCAGGGCCTCGACGATCTTGTCGTTGGCCACCGTCATGACATTCCTCCGAGGGGACGGCACACGTCAGGAATCGCCGTTGCGCAGGGCCATGTCCACCAGTTCTTCCAGCTCCATCGAGGCGAAATCGGCGCTGTCCGCACTGTCGGTGCTGTCTGCGCTTTCGGTGGTGTCGGTGGTGTCGGGTTCCTCGCCCAGCCGCAGCAGCGCGTCGAGCAGGCCGGACTCCTCCAGCCGCCGCAGCGGGACGGCGGCCAGCACCTCGCGCACCCGGCTCTCACGCGGGTCCGGAGGCGGGCTCCCGGCCGGGTCGGTGGGTGCGCTCCCGGCCGGGTCGGCGGGCGCGGCGATCCGCTCGCGCAGGTGCTGGGCGAGGGCCAGTGGGTGGGCGAAGTCGAAGATGAGCGTGGCGGGCAGGCGCAGGCCGGTCGCGGCCGAGAGCCGGTTGCGCAGTTCGACCGCGGTCAGCGAGTCGAAGCCCAACTCCTTGAACGTGCGGTCGTGGGCGATCTCGTCGGCCGAGCCGTGGCCGAGGACGGCCGCCATGTGCGCGCACACCGCCTCCAGTACGTAATCCTCGCGCTCCGCCTCCGGCAGTGCGGCGACCCGCTCCGCCAGCGACGGACCGCCGGTGCCCGCCGCGCCGCTGTCGGCCACGCGCCGCGCCCTGGTGCGGCCGGCCGCCGGGCGGCTGCCGGAGGCCGCCGTGGCCTGCCGGATCGGAACCAGCAGCGCGTCACCCGCGGCGTACGACCGGTCGAACAGCGCCAGGGCCTGCTCGGTGGGCAGCGGGTCCATGCCGGCCTGGCGGATGCGCTCCAGGTCTCCGTCGTCCAGCCGGCCGGTGAGCCGGCTGGTCTCCTCCCACATGCCCCAGGCCAGGGACTGACCGGGCAGGCCGTGGGCCCGGCGGTGGTGGGCCAGGGCGTCCAGGAAGGCGCTCGCTGCGGCGTAGTTGGCCTGCGAGGGGTTGCCGTTCACCCCGACGATGGAGGAGAACATGACGAACATCGCCAGATCGGCGTCCTTGGTGAGCTCGTGCAGGTGCGCCGCGCCGTCGGCCTTCGGCCGCAGGACCCGGGCCAGCCGCTCGGGGGTCAGGGAGTCGACCATGCCGTCGTCGAGGACGCCGGCGCAGTGCACCACACCGGTCAGCGGGTGTGCGTCGGGCACGCCGGCCAGCAGCCCGGCGAGGGCGTCGCGGTCGCCGATGTCGCAGGCCTCGACGGTCACGGTGGCGCCCAGGGCGGCCAGCTCCTCGCGCAGTTCGGCGGCGCCGGGCGCCTGTGCGCCCTGACGGCCGGTCAGCAGCAGGTGGCGTATCCCGTGGCGGCTGACCAGATGACGGGCGATCAGGCCGCCCAGGGTGCCGGTGCCGCCGGTGACCAGGACCGTGCCGTCCGGTTCGAGGGGCCGGGGCAGGGTCAGCACGATCTTCCCGATGTGTGCGGCCCGGCTCATCAGGCGAAACGCGTCGCGCGCCCGGCGGATGTCGAAGACGCGTACCGGAGGGTGGGTCAGCTCGTCGCGTGCGAACCGGGCGAGTACCTCGGTCAGGATCCGGCCGAGTCCTTCCTCTCCCGGTGCGCCGAGGTCGAGGACGCGGTAGCGGGCGCCGCGGTGCGTTTCGGCGAGCTGCTCGGGGTCGCGGACGTCGGTCAGGCCCAGCTCCACGAACCGGCCGCCGTCGGCCAGCAGGCGCAGCGAGGCGTCGGTGAACTCGCCGGCGAGGCTGTTGAGGACCACGTCGACCTTCGGGAAGGCGTCCTCGAAGTCCAGGTCGCGGGAGGAGGCGCGGTGGGCGGCGTCGATGCCCATGGCCTCCAGGACGTGGTGTTTGGCGGGGCTCGCGGTGGCGTACACCTCGGCGCCCAGGTGGCGGGCGATCTGCACGGCGGCCATGCCCACGCCGCCCGCCGCCGCGTGGACGAGAACCGACTCGCCGGCCTTCAGACCGGCCAGGTCCACCAGCCCGTGCCAGGCGGTCAGGAACGCGATGGGCACGGCCGCCGCCTGCTCGTCGGTCCAGCCGGGCGGGACGGGCACGGCGGAACGGGCGTCCGCCACGGCGGTCGAGCCGAACGCCCCCTGGAACATGCCCATCACGCGATCGCCGACGGCCACCGACGTCACGTCCGGGGCCACCTCGACCACCACGCCCGCGCCCTCGCTGCCCCGGATCACCGCGTCGCCCGGGTACATCCCGAGCGCGATCAGCACGTCCCGGAAGTTGACGCCCGCGGCGCGGACCCGGACCCGGATGCGGCCCGGGGCCAGCGGCGGGGGCTCCTCCGCCGCCTCCAGGGCCAGGTTCTCCAGGGTGGCGGGGCCGGTGATGTCCAGCCGCCAGTGGGGGTCCTCCGGCAGGGTCAGGGCGGCGCCGGACGCCGCGGGGACCAGGGCGGACACCCGTACCGTCCCGTTCCGGACGACGATCCGCTGCTCGCCCGCGGCGACCGCGGGGGCAAGGGCCCCGGGCAGCGCGGGTCCGTCCAGGTCCACCAGGACCAGCCGGTCCGGGTGTTCGGACTGCGCGGACCTGATCAGGCCCCACACCGGGGCGTGCACGAGGTCGGTGACGTCCTCGCCGTCGGAGGCGGCGACCGCGCCCCGGGTGACCACCACCAGCCGGGAGTCGGCGAACCGCTCGTCGGCCAGCCACCGCTGCACGGAGTGCAGCACCTCGCCCAGCCGGTGGCGCACCGCGCCGGGGAGGTCGGTGTCGTCCGGCAGCGGCTCGCAGGGCAGCAGTGTCACCAGCGGGACGGGCAGGCCGCCGTCCACCGCGGCGGCGAGCGCGTCCAGATCGTCGTAACGGGGCGCTCCGTAGCAGGTGGGTGTGGTGCCGGTGGCGACGGCGGCCCAGCCGTCGATGGCGCCGCCCACCGGGGCGCCGGTCAGGGGGGTGTACGTCACACGGAAGAGCGCGTCGCCGATGTCCTCGCCGCCGCCCTGGAGTTGCTCGGGCGTGAACGGCCGGGTCACCAGCGCGTCGATCGAGATCACCGGGCGGCCCGCGGCGTCGGTGGCGTGGACGGACATGCCGTCGTCGCCGACGGGCGCGAGCCTGACGCGCAGCAGCTCGGCGCCGGTGGCGGCCAGGGACACTCCGTTCCAGGCGAACGGCAGCGCCATCCGGCCCTGGCCACCGCGTACTTCGGGCAACCCGCTGGCCTGGAGGGCACCGTCCAGCAGCGCCGGGTGGACACCGAACGCGGCGGCCTGCCCGCGCTGCTCCTCCGGGAGGACGACCTCGGCGAAGACCTCCGTCCCGCGGCGGTACACGGCGCGCAGGCAGCGGAAGGCGGGGCCGTAGCGGTAGCCGGCCTCGGCCAGCTGGTCATAGCAGCCGTCCACGGGCACGGGCTCGGTGCCTTCCGGCGGCCACTGGGCGAGGTCGTACGGCTCGGCGTCCGGGCCGGGCGCCAGAGTGCCGGTGGCGTGCCGCAGCCACGGCCGGCCGCTCTCGTCGGCCGGGCGTGCGTACACGTTCAGGGTGCGGCGGCCTTCGCCGTCGGGGCGGCCCACCACGAGCTGAAGGTGGGTGCCGCCCTGGTCGGGCAGGATCAGCGGGCTCGCCAGCACCAGTTCCTCGAGCCAGTCGCAGCCCACCTCGTCACCGGCCCTGACGGCCAGCTCCACGAACAGGGCGCCGGGCACCAGCACCGCGCCGGCCACCGCGTGGTCGGCCAGCCACGGATGGGTGTCCAGGCCGAGCCGGCCGGTCAGGACCACCTCGTCGCCTTCGGCGAGGACGGTGACGGCCCCCAGCAGCGGATGGCCGGCCGCGGCGAGGCCGAGCCGGTCGGGGTCACCGGCTCCGCCGTCGGTGGCGTCCAGCCAGTAGCGCCGCCGCTGGAACGCGTAGGTGGGCAGGTCGGCGGGGCCGGTGCCGGCCGGGAACACCCGGCCCCAGTCCGCCTCGACGCCATGGACATGGGCCTGGGCCAGCGCGAGGAGGAAGCGGTCCCAGCCGCCCTCGTCCCGGCGCAGGGTGCCGAGGGCCGTGGCATTGACGCCTGCCTCGTCCACGGTCTCCTGCGCGCCCATGACGAGGACCGGGTGCGGGCTGCACTCGATGAACACGCTGTGCCCGTCGTCGAGGAGCGCCCGGGTGGCCTCTTCGAACCTCACCTGCTGACGGAGGTTGGTGAACCAGTACCCGGCGTCCATGGCGGTGCCGTCGATGCGCTGCCCGGTGACGGTCGAGTACAGCGGGACGGAGCCCGGCTTGGGCGCGATGCCCGCGAGGTCCTCGGCCAGCCGGTCGCGCAGCGCGTCGACGTGGGCGCAGTGCGAGGCGTAGTCCACGGGGACGCGCCGGGCGCGCACCCCGTCGGCCTCACAGCTCTCCAGCAGCTCCTCCAGGGCGTCGACGTCGCCGGAGACCACGGTCGAGGAGGGGCCGTTGACGGCGGCCACGCTCAGCCGGCCGTCCCAGCGCTCCAGTTGTTTCCCGACCTGCTGGACGGGGAGCGCCACGGAGGCCATGCCGCCGCGGCCGGACAGCTCGGGCAGCGCCTGGGAGCGCAGCGCCACGACGCGGGCCGCGTCCTCGACGGACAGCACGCCCGCGACGCAGGCCGCCGCGATCTCGCCCTGGGAGTGGCCCACCACGGCCGCGGGCTCCACGCCGTAGGACCGCCACAGCTCGGCCAGCGCCACCATCACCACCCACAGCACGGGCTGGACCACGTCCACCCGCTCCAGGGAGGGGGCTCCCGGCTCGCCTCTGAGCACCGATTCCACGGTGTACTCGGTGTGCCGCTCCACGGCCTGCGCGCAGCGGCGGAAGTGTTCGGCGAACACCGGGGAGGCGTCGGCCAGGTCGAGGGCCATGCCGGCCCACTGCGAGCCCTGGCCGGGGAAGACGAACACCGTCTCGCCGGGGCTGGGCACACCCGTGACCACATGGCCGGCGGGGACCCCGTCGGCCAGGGAGGCCAGCCCGGCCAGCAGCGCGTCGCGGTCGGCGGCGACCACGGCGGCCCGGTGCGACTGGGCGGCGCGCGAGCCGGCCAGGGCGAGCCCGACGCGGGTCGGGTCGGCTTCCGGCCGCTCGGTGAGGAAGTCGCGCAGCCGGGCGGCCTGGGCGCGCAGCGCCGCCTCGCCGCGCCCGGACACCAGCCAAGGGACCACCGGCAGTTCGATGGCCTGGGGGATCTGGGGGACCTGGGGGATCTGGGGAGCCTCGGGGGCTTCTTCGAGGATGACGTGCGAGTTGGTGCCGCTCATGCCGAAGGAGGAGACCCCGGCCCGGCGCGGGCCGCCGGTCCCGGGCCACGGCCGCGCCTCGGTCAGCACCTTCACGGTGCCCTCGGACCAGTCCACCTGATGTGTGGGTTCGTCCACATGCAGGGTGCTCGGCAGGACGCCGTGCCGCAGCGCCTGCACCATCTTGATCACCCCGGCCATGCCGGCGGCGGCCTGGGTGTGCCCGATGTTGGACTTGACCGAGCCGAGCCACAGCGGGGCGCCTTCGCCCCGCCTTCTGCCGTACGCGGCGATCAGCGCCTGTGCCTCGATGGGGTCGCCCAGCGAGGTGCCGGTGCCGTGCGCCTCCACCACGTCGATGTCCCGGGCGGACAGCTGGGCGTCGGCCAGCGCGGCCCGGATCACGCGTTCCTGGGCGGGGCCGTGGGGCGCGGTCAGGCCGTTGGAGGCGCCGTCCTGGTTGATCGCGGAGCCGCGGATCACGGCGAGCACCGGGTGTCCGAGGCGCTCGGCGTCCGCCAGCCGCTCCACCAGCAGGACGCCCACGCCCTCGCCGGGCCCGAAGCCGTCGGCCGCCGCCGCGAACGCCTTGCACCGGCCGTCGGCGGCCAGCCCGTTCAACTTGCTGAACTCCAGGAAGGTGCCGGGTGTCGCCATCACGCACACCCCGCCGGCCAGCGCCAGCGAGCTCTCGCCCTTGCGCAGCGACTGCACCGCCAGATGCAGAGCCACCCCGGACGACGAACAGGCGGTGTCCACCGTGAAGGAGGGACCCTCGAGGCCGAAGGTGTAGGAGATGCGGCCCGACATCGAGCTCGCGGCCAGCCCGGTGGCCATGTACCCGGCGACGTCCTGCGGGGCGCCGGCGCCGGTGCCGGCGTAGTAGATGGTGCTTCCGCCGATGAAGACGCCGGTCTTTGTGGCGCGCAGGGAGGTCACGTCGATACGGGCGCGCTCGATGGCTTCCCAGGCGGTCTCCAGCAACAGGCGCTGCTGCGGGTCCATCGCGAGCGCCTCGCGCGGCGAGATGTCGAAGAAGTCGGCGTCGAAGTCGGCCATGCCGCGCACGAATCCGCCCTCGCGCACATAGCTGGTGCCCGTCTCGCCGGAGTCGTTGAACATGCCGGGGTCCCAGCCCCGGTCGTCCGGCATGGCGGAGACCGCGTCACGGCCCGCGGACACCAGCTCCCACAGGGCCTCCGGAGTGTCCGCGCCACCAGGGAACCGGCAGGCCATACCGACGATCGCGATCGGCTGGCGGTCCCGGGCCTCCACCTCGCGGAGGCGCTGCTGAGCGTCATGCAGATCGGTCGCCACTCGTTTGAGGTAGTCGACGAGCTGTTCCTGGTTCGCCATGGCGGTCCTCTTTCAGGCCCTTCCCAGGTGGGAGTCGATGAATTGCAGGACTTCGTCGGCCGAGGCGTCCTGGAGCCGCTCCGCGACGCCGTTGCTCTCCGCCGCGGGTTTCTGGCGGCACCGTGTCAGCAGCGCCTCGAGCCGGGCTGTCACGGTGTCCCGTTCGGTGTCGTCCGCGAGCAGGTCGACGTGTTCCTCCAGCCGGTCCAGTTCCTGGACAAGGGCCTCCGCCCCGCTCAGCCCCTCGGAGACGAGCTGTTCGCGCAGGTGCTCGGCGAGCAGCGCCGGGGTGGGGATGTCGAAGACGAGAGTGGAGGGCAGCTTGGTGTCGGTGGCCTGGCTGAGCCGGTTGCGCAGCTCGACGGCGGTCAGCGAGTCGAAGCCGATCTCCTTGAAGGGCCGCGCCGGGTCGACGGCGAGGACGTCGCCGAGCCCGAGCACCGCCGCCACGTTGCGGCGCACCAGGTCCAGCAGGGTGCGGCCCTGCTCGGCGGCGGACATGCCCGCCAGGCGCTCCGCCATCGGCTGGGCGTCCCCGGCCGCGTACTGCGCCGCCGCGGTGGCGCGCCGGGCGGGTGCCGCCCGCACCAGGCCGCTGAGGATGCGGGGCAGGACCTGGGCGCCGGCGAGGTCCCGCAGTACCTCCGGGTCGAGGCGGGCGGGCATCAGCAGGCTCTCGGGCCGGCGCCCGGCCGCGTCGAACAGGGCGAGACCCTGGTCGGAGGACAGCGCGCGCACACCGGAGCGCTCCATGCGGGCGATGTCGCGCTCGCCCAGGGTGCCGGTGATGCCGCTGCTCTGCTCCCAGTGGCCCCAGGCGAGCGACTGACCAGGCAGCCCGGCGGCCCGGCGGTCCTGGGCGAGGGCGTCGAGGAAGGCGTTCGACGCCGCGTAGTTGCCCTGGCCCGCGGCGCCGCCCGGGCCGCCCGTCGAGGAGAACATCACGAACGCCGCGAGATCGTCTTCACGGATCAGCTGGTGCAGGTTGACCGCCGCGTCCACCTTGGGCCGCAGCACGGTGTGCAGTTGCTCGGGCGTGAGGGAGGGGACGGTGCCGTCGTCCACCACGCCGGCGGCGTGGATCACGCCCGTCAGCGGGTGCTCGGCGGGGATGTCCGCGAGCAGCGCCGCCAGCGCGTCGCGGTCGGCGGCATCGCAGGCGGCGATGGTCACCTCCGCCCCCAGAGCGGACAGTTCCTCGCGCAGCGCGTCCGCGCCGGGCGCCTCGCCACCCCGCCGGCCGGTCACCAGCAGGTGGCGAACGCCATGGGTGGTGACCAGGTGGCGGGCGAGCATGCCGCCGATCGTGCCGGTGCCGCCGACGATCAGCACGGTGCCCTCGGGATCGAGGGGCGCCGGGAGGGTCAGCACGGCCTTGCCGGTGTGCCGGGCCCGGCTCAGATACCGGAACGCGTCGGGGGCGAGCCGCAGATCCCAGGTCCGTAGGGGCAGATGACGCAGCACGCCCCGCTCCATGAGGCCCACGACCTCGGTGAGGAGCGCGCGGACCCGTCGCGGATCGGCCCCCGTGAACACCCGGTAGCCGATGCCCGGGTGGGCGCTTGCCACCTGGGCGGCATCCCGGATGTCGGTCCGGCCCAGCTCCACGAACCGGCCGCCGTCGCGCAACAGGCGCAGCGAGGCGTCCGTGAACTCCTCGGCGAGGGAGTTCAGCACCACGTCCACGCCCCGGCCGCCGGTGGCGGCGCGCACCCGGTCCTCGAAGTCGGGGGTCCGGGAGGGGGCCAGGTGGTCGTCGTCCAGGCCGAGGGCGCGCAGGACGTCCCATTCGCTCTCGTCGGCGGTGGCATAGATCTCGGCGCCGAGGTGCCGGGCCAGTTGCACGGCGGCCATGCCGACGCCACCGGCGGCCTCGTGGACGAGCACCACGTCGCCCTCACGGACCTCGGCGGGCCCGGCGAGGCAGCAGTAGGCGGTGAGGAAGGCCAGGGGCACGGCGGCGGCCCGGGCGTAGGACCAGCCGGCGGGGACGGGTACGAGGCTCCCCTGGTCGGCGACGGCCAGCGGGCCGAACGCGCGGGGGAAGACGCCCATCACACGGTCGCCGGGGGCGAGCCCGATGACACCGGGCCCCGTCTCGACGACGACCCCGGCCCCCTCACCGCCCATGGGCTGCTGGTCGGGAAGCGGGTCCGGGCCCGGGAGGACGTCGTGGGGGTTGAGGCCCGCGGCCCGTACGGCGATGCGGACCTGGCCCTCCCCCAGCGGCCCGGCCGCCTCGGGGTGCGGCACCAGGGCCAACTGGTCCGGAGCGACTGGTGTGCCGGGAGTGCCGGGACGGGCTGTGTCGAGGCGCCAGCCGGGCACGTCCGGCGGCGTGAGGGCGGTGTCCTTGCCGATACGGGCCAGGCGCGGGACGACCAGGCCGCCGCGGCGCACCGCCACCTGCGGCTCGCCCGCCCCGAGCGCCACGGCGAGGGCGCGGGGCAGCAGGCCGGCCGCGTCCTGGTCGCCGTCCTCCAGGTCGACCAGCACGAGCCGGTCGTAGCTCTCGATCTGCGCGGAGCGCACCAGGCCCCACAGCGGGGCGTGCACCAGATCGGCGACGCGCTCGTCGCCGCTGGTCGACTGGGCGCCGCGGGTCACCAGCGCCAGCCGGGAGTCGCCGAACCGCTCGTCCCCGAGCCAGCGTTGGACGACGCCGAGCAGCCGTTCGGTCTCGTCGTGGACCGCGTCGGCGAGTCCGGGGTCGGCTTCCGTTCCGCCACCGGCGAGCGGGGCGCAGTCCAGCACCACCAGGTCGGCCAGGGGTGTCCCGTCCTCGACGGACCGCGCCAGCTCCGCGAGGTCACGGCTGGTGCGGACGGTGTGTCCTGCGCGTTCCAGCGGGTCCTCGAGGCCGAGGCCGCCGGCGCCCACCACGTCCCACGTACGGTCGGCGAACACCCCGGGCTCGGGCTCGTACTCGGTGGAGACCCACTCGACGCGGTACAGCGAGTCGAGCTCGGCATCGCCGCGGCGCAACTGCCGCAGGGAGACCGGGCGGGAGACCACCGCCTCGGCGGACGCGACCGGGCGGCCCGAGGGGTCCGCGACGCTCAGGGCCACCCCGTCGCCGTTGGGCACCATCCGGACCCGCAGCGCGGCGGCGCCGGTGGCGTACAGCGACACTCCGGTCCAGGTGAACGGCAGCAGCAGCTGCCCGTCGAGCGCACCGCCCTTCCCGATGCCGCCGGCCTGGAGCGCGGCGTCCAGCAGGGCGGGGTGCAGACCGAACCGCCCCGCGTCGCCGTGCAGTTCCTCGGCGAGCGCGGCCTCGGCGAACACCTCGTCACCGCGGCGCCAGGCCGCCTTCAGGCCGCGGAACGCCGGGCCGTAGCCGTAGCCCGCCTCGGCCAGGCCCGGGTAGAGGCCGTCCAGCGGCACCGGCTCGGCACCGGTCGGCGGCCACTGGGCGAAGTCGAAGTCGTCCGGCCGGGCGCCGGTGGTGAGGGTGCCGCTGGCGTGCCGGGTCCAGGGCCGGTCGGCGCCGTCGTCGCCCTCGGCGCGCGCGTGGACGGTGAAGGCTCGGCTGCTCCCGTCCTGGCCTGGCGCGGAGACGACGAGCTGGAGCTGGAGCGCCCCTTCTTCGGGGAGGATCAGGGGGGTTTCCAGGACCAGTTCCTCGACGCGGTCGCAGCCGGCCTCGTCCCCCGCGCGCACGGCGAGGTCGACGAACGCCGTGCCGGGCAGGAACACCGAACCGGCCACGGCGTGATCGGCCACCCAAGGGTGTCCGGCGGTAGAGATCCGGCCCGTCAGCACGATCTCCTCGCTCTCGGCGACCCGCACGGCGGCGCCGAGCAGCGGGTGGTCGGCGGAGGTGAGGCCGAGGCTGTGGGGATCGCCCTGGCCGCCGATGGTGGCGGGGTCGATCCAGTAGTGCTGGTGTCGGAAGGGGTAGGTGGGCAGGTCGAGGACGGGTGGCGCGGCTGCGGTCACGCCGTACCAGGTCTTCCAGTCCACGGGCAGCCCGGCGGCGAAGGCCTGGGCCAGGGCCCGGGCCAGCTGCGTCGGGCCGCCCTGGTCACGCTGGAGGGTGGGCACCGTGGCCACGGGAAGGTCCAGCGTCTGGGCGGTCTCCTGGATGCCCACGCTCAGCACAGGATGCGGACCGGCCTCCACCAGCACCCGGTATCCGTCGGCCAGCACGGCCTCGACCGCGGTGGCGAACCGGACCTGACGGCGCAGGTTCTCCACCCAGTACGCCGCGTCCAGCGCCGTGGTCTCCACCCGGCCGCCGGTCACCGTCGAATAGAACGCCACCCCCGTGCCGGCGGGCTTGACGTCTCCCAGCGACGCCACCAGCTCCTCGGCGATCTCGTCGACCTGCGGGCCGTGCGAGGCGTAGTCCACATCGACCAGCCGCGCCCGCCCGCCGGCCGCCTCCACCGCCGCCACCACCTCGGCCACCGCCCCGGGCGGACCCGAGATCACCGTGGACCCGGGCCCGTTCACCGCCGCCACCACCACACCCTCACGCCCGCCGATCGCCTCCTCGGCCTCCTCCGCACCCACCGCGAGCGAAGCCATCGCACCCCGCCCCGACAACACCCGCAACGCCTGGGAGCGCAACGCCACGACCCGCGCCCCGTCCTCCAGCGACAGCGCCCCGGCCACCACGGCCGCCGCGATCTCGCCCTGCGAATGCCCCACGACCGCCGCGGGCGCCACGCCATGGGAGCGCCACACCTCCGCCAGCGAGACCATCACCGCCCACAGCGCCGGCTGCACCACGTCCACCCGATCGATGTCCGCCGTCTCGTCGACGCCCCGCAGCACCGCCGTGAGCGACCAGTCCACGAAGGGCGACAGCGCGGCCTCGCACTCCGCGATCCGCGCCGCGAACACCGGCGAGGCGTCGAGCAGTTCCACGCCCATCCCCCGCCACTGACCGCCCTGGCCCGGGAACACCAGCACCGGACCGGCACCCCCGGCCACCGGCTCGGCGGTCACCACACCACCGGACGGCTCGCCCTCGGCCAGCGCCGTCAACCCGGCCAGCAGCTCCTTCCGGTCCTGGCCGACGACCACCGCGCGGTGTTCCAGCGTGGCCCGGCCGGCCACCAGCGACCAGCCGACCTCCGCCTCATCGGCGGCGGTCCGCTCGGCGAACTCCGCCAGCCGCCCGGCCTGGGCCCGCAGCCCCGCCGCCGACCGTCCGGAGACCACCCATGGCACCACACCGCCGACCGGCACCACGCCGGGCGCGGTCGGAGCCTCCGGCTCCTGGGGAGCCTCTTCCACGATCACATGTGCGTTCGTCCCGGAGATACCGAACGCCGACACGCCCGCCTGCCGGGGGCGCTCCGCCTCCGGCCAGGCAGTCGCCTCCCTGAGCAGTTCGACCGCCCCGCCGCTCCAGTCCACATGCGGTGTCGCCTCGTCCACGTGCAGCGTCTTGGGCACCACCCCGTGCCGCATCGCCATGACCATCTTGATGATGCCCGCCACTCCGGCAGCCGCCTGGGTGTGACCGATGTTGGACTTGACCGACCCCAGCAGCAACGGCCGCTCGGCCGACCGCCCCTGACCGTACGTGGCCAGCAGCGCCTGCGCCTCGATCGGATCGCCCAGCGTGGTGCCCGTCCCATGCGCCTCGACGACATCCACGTCCGCCGTCGACAACCCCGCGTTCGCGAGCGCCTGCCGGATCACGCGCTGCTGCGACGGGCCGTTCGGCGCCGTCAGGCCGTTACTCGCACCGTCCTGATTGATCGCCGAACCCCGCACCACACCCCACACCTTGTGGCCGTTCCGCCGCGCGTCCGACAGCCGCTCCAGCAGCAACAGCCCGACACCCTCACCCCACCCCGTGCCATCCGCCGCCGCCGCGAACGACTTGCACCGCCCGTCCGCCGCCAACCCCCGCTGCCGCGAAAACTCCACAAACGCACCCGGCGTCGCCATCACCGTCACCCCGCCCGCCAGCGCCAGCGAACACTCACCGCCACGCAACCCCTGCACCGCCGAGTGCAGCGCCACCAGCGACGACGAACACCCCGTGTCCACCGTCACCGCCGGACCCTCGAGCCCCAGCACGTACGACACCCGCCCCGACAGCACACAGCCGAGGTTGCCCGTGCCGGTGTAGCCCTCCATGTCCATGCTGGAGATCCCGATGATCGACAGATAGTCGAAGAGGGTCGCGCCGACATAGACGCCGGTGTCGCTGCCGCGCAGCGAGCCGTGGTCGATCCCGGCGCGCTCGAACGTCTCCCAGGCGGTCTCCAGCAACAGCCGCTGCTGAGGGTCCATCCCCACCGCCTCACGCGGCGAGATCCCGAAGAACTCCGCGTCGAACCCGCCCGCGTCGTGGAGGAATCCGCCCTCGCGCACATAGCTGGTGCCGGGGCGATCGGGGTCCAGGTCGTACAGCGTGTCGAGGCGCCAGCCGCGGTCGGCCGGGAAGGGCGACATCGCGTCCCGGCCCGTGGCCACGAGGTCCCAGAGCTGTTCGGGGCTGCTCACCCCGCCCGGGAACCGGCAGGCCATGCCGACGATCGCGATCGGCTCGTCCGATTCCCCGGCCGGTGTGACCGTGCCGGTCACGGCCGTCTGGATGCCGGAGATTTCCGCGAGGACGTAACGGGCCAGGTCGTCCGCGGTGGGGTAGTCGAAGATCAGCGTGGTGGGCAGCGGCATCCCGGCGCTGGCGCTGAGCCGGTTGCGCAGCTCGACAGCGGTCAGCGAGTCAAAGCCCATCTCGAAGAACGGCTTGGTCGCGGAGATCGCGTCCGGGCCCGAGTGGCCCAGCACCCCGGCCGCCAGGGCGCGGATGTGCTGCGTGAGCATCTGGTGCCGCTGCTCCGATACGGCCGCGGCCAGTTGCTTGCGCAGCGGGCTGTCCTCGGACGGCGTCTCCTTCTCCAGCAGTTCGACGGCCTGGGGAATCTCGGTGAGCAGCCTGCTGACGCGCTGCCCGGCGAACGCCGCGGCGAATCGCCGCCAGTCGAAGTCGGCCACCGTCAACGCCGTCTCGCCGCGGCCCAGGGCGTCGCCCAGTACCCGCAGCGCCAACTCGGGAGCCATGGCGGTCAGCCCCCGCTCGCGGAAGAAGGCCGCCACCGCGTCGCCGGCGGTCATGCCGACCTCACCCCACGGGCCCCACGCCACGGACAGACCCGGCAGGCCCTCGGCGCGGCGGCGTTCGGCCAGCGCGTCCAGGTACGCGTTGGCGGCCGCGTACGCACCCTGCTGCCCGCTGCCCCAGCTGGCCGCGCCGGAGGAGAACAGCACAAAGGCCGACACGTCCATGTCGCGCGTCAGCTCGTCGAGCCATCGCGCACCCCCTGCCTTCGCCGCCGCCACCTGCGCCACCCGGTCCGGGTCCAGGTCGCTGACCGGGGTGTAGTCGCCGACCCCCGCGGCGTGGAAGACCCCACGGAGCGGATGCTTTTCCGGCACCCGCGCCAGCAGCGCGGCCACCTCGTCGCGGTCCGTGACATCGCAGGCCACCACGTCCACCGAGGCGCCCAGCGCCTCCAGTTCCGCCGTCAGCGCCTCGGCCCCCGGCGCGGCGGGACCCCGGCGGCCTGCCAGGATCACATGGCGCGCGCCCCGCTCCACGACCCACCGGGCGACCCGGCCGCCCACCCCGCCCGTCCCGCCGGTCACCACGACGGAGCCGTCGATGCGCCACTCCTCACCCGGCGCGCCCGCCGACGCCGCACGGAGGCGACGCCCCAACACGCCCTCCGCGCGCAGCGCGACCTGGTCCTCCGTGCCCTCGGCCACCACCGCGGCCAGCCGGCCCGCCGTGCCCTCCTCCGCCACCGCCGGCAGATCGATCAGGCCGCCCCACCGCTTCGGATACTCCAGCGCCACCACGCGGCCCAGACCCCACACCTGGGCCTGCACCGGGCTTACGGCGCCGTCCCCTGCGGCGGACACACCGCCGCGCGTCACACACCACAGGCGCCCGCCGAAGTCCACCTCGTCCAGCGCCTGCACGAGGGCGAGCGTCCCGGCCAGTCCCATCGGCAGATGCGGGTGCTCCGGGTGTACGGCCTCGTCGAGGCTCAAGGCGCTGATCACACCGGCGATCTCGGGCCGGCCCTCCAGTTGCCGCAGCCGCTCGGCGAGGGGGCCGCGCGCCTGGTCCCCGGGGGCCAGCGGGAGGAGCACGCACTCCGCCCCATGGCCTTCGAGCGCCTGGGTGACCGTCTCGACCGCGGCGTCCCCGGCCCACTTCTCGGGGACGACCAGCAACCACGTGCCGCTCAGCCGGGGTGCCGCGTCCAGGCCGGTGACGGCGGACCAGGCGGTCCGGTAGCGCCATGCGTCGATCCGGGCCTGATCCCGGCTACGCCGACGCCACTCCGCCAGCACCGGCAGCGCCGGGGCCAGCAGGTGTCGCGCGGTGTCCTCCCCCACGCGCAGCGATGCCTCGAGCCCGGCGAGATCGCCGCTCTCGACGGCGCTCCAGAAGCGCTCGTCCTCTGGGGAGCCCTTCCCCTGGGCCCCCGCCCAGGTACCCGGCTTCAGCCAGTAGTGCTGGTGTTGGAAGCGGTAGGTGGGCAGGTCGAGGACGGGTGGCGCGGCTGCGGTCACGCCGTACCAGGTCTTCCAGTCCACGGGCAGCCCGGCGGCGAAGGCCTGGGCCAGGGCCCGGGCCAGCTGCGTCGGGCCACCTTGGTCACGCTGGAGAGTGGGCAGCGTGGCCACCGCGATATCGCATGCCTGGGCGGTCTCCTGGATGCCCACGCTCAGCACAGGATGCGGACCGGCTTCCACCAGCACCCGGTACCCCTCGCCGAGGACCGCCTCCACCGCGGTGCCGAACCGGACCTGACGGCGCAGGTTCTCCACCCAGTACGCCGCGTCCAGCGCCGTGGTCTCCACCCGGCCACCGGTCACCGTCGAGTAGAACGCCGTGGCCGTTTCCACCGGAGTGATCTCCCCCAGCAGCGCCACGAGATCCTCGGCGATCTCGTCGACCTGCGGGCCGTGCGAGGCGTAATCGACGTCGACCAGCCGCGCCCGTCCACCGGCCGCCTCCACCGCCGCCACCACCTCGGCCACCGCCCCGGGCGGACCCGAGATCACGGTCGACCCGGGCCCGTTCACCGCCGCCACGACCACACCCTCACGCCCGCCGATCGCCTCCTCGGCCTCCTCCGCACCCACCGCGAGCGAAGCCATCGCACCCCGCCCCGACAACACCCGCAACGCCTGGGAGCGCACCGCCACGACCCGCGCCCCGTCCTCCAGCGACAGCGCCCCGGCCACCACGGCCGCCGCGATCTCGCCCTGCGAATGCCCCACGACCGCCGCGGGCGCCACGCCGTGGGAGCGCCACACCTCAGCCAGCGAGACCATCACCGCCCACAGCGCCGGCTGCACCACGTCCACCCGCGACGCGTCCACCCCGCCCTCGCCTCGCAGCGCCGCCGTCAGCGACCAGTCCACAAACGGCGACAGCGCCGCCTCGCACTCCGCCATCCGCGCCGCGAACACCGGTGAGAAGTCCAGCAACTCCACCCCCATCCCCCGCCACTGACCACCCTGGCCCGGGAACACCAGCACCGGACCGGCACCCCCGGCCACCGGCTCCGCGGTCACCACACCGCCGAACGGCGCCCCCACGGCCAGCGCCCGCAGACCGGCCAGCAGCTCCTCCCGGTCGTCGCTGACGACCACCGCCCGGTGGTCGAGCATCGCCCGGCCCGCCGCCAGCGACCAGCCCACCTCGGACGGGTCGGCGTAGGTCTGCTCGGCGAACTCCGCCAACCGCTCCGCCTGGGCCCGCAGCGCCGCCGCCGACCGCCCCGAGACCACCCACGGCACCACGCCACCGGGGACCGTCGGCTCGGTGGTCGCCACGTCCGCCGCCGGTGCTGTGGCCGCTTCCAGAATCACATGGGCGTTGGTGCCGGAGATGCCGAACGAGGAGACAGCCGCCCGCCGGGGGCGCTCCGCGTCCGGCCAGGCCGTCGCCTCCCTGAGCAGTTCGACCGCCCCGCCGCTCCAGTCCACATGCGGCGTCGGCTCGTCCACGTGCAGGGTCTTGGGCAACAGCCCGTGCCGCATGGCCATCACCATCTTGATGATGCCCGCCACTCCGGCGGCGGCCTGGGTGTGGCCGATGTTGGACTTGACGGACCCCAGCAGCAGCGGCCGCTCGGCCGCACGCCCCTGGCCGTAGGTGGCCAGCAGCGCCTGCGCCTCGATCGGATCGCCGAGTGTGGTGCCCGTGCCATGTGCCTCGACCGCGTCCACATCGGCGGGTGACAGCCGCGCGTTCGCGAGCGCCTGCCGGATCACGCGCTGCTGCGACGGGCCGTTGGGCGCCGTCAGCCCATTGCTGGCACCGTCCTGGTTGATCGCCGAACCCCGCACCACACCCCACACCTTGTGGCCGTTCCGCCGCGCGTCCGACAGCCGCTCCAGCAGCAACAGCCCGACACCCTCACCCCACCCCGTGCCATCCGCCGCCGCCGCGAACGACTTGCACCGCCCATCGGCCGCCAATCCCCGCTGCCGCGAAAACTCCACAAACGCACCCGGCGTGGCCATCACCGTCACCCCGCCCGCCAGCGCCAGCGAGCACTCGCCACCGCGCAGCGCCTGCACGGCGGAGTGCAGCGCCACCAAGGACGACGAACACCCCGTGTCCACGGTCACCGCCGGGCCCTCGAGCCCCAACTCATAGGACACCCGCCCGGACAGGACACAGGCGAGGTTTCCGGTGGCGGCGTATCCCTCCACGTCATTGGCGGCCATGGCGGTGAGCACCATGTAGTCCTGTGAGGTCACCCCGGCGTAGACGCCCGTGCTGCTGCCCGCGAGGCCGTGCGGGTCGATGCCGGCGTGTTCGAAGGTCTCCCAGGCGACCTCCAGCAACACGCGCTGCTGGGGGTCCATCACCACCGCCTCACGCGGCGAAATCCCGAAGAATTCGGCGTCAAAGCCTCCGGCGCCGCGCAGAAAGGTGCCCTGGCGCGCATAACTCGTCCCCGGCCGGTCCGGGTCGGGATCGAACAGGTTCTCCAGATCCCAGCCTCGGTCCTCCGGGAAATCGACCAGCCCTTCGCCTCCGGCCGCCACCAGATTCCACAAGTCGTCCGGGTTCTCCACCCCGCCGGGAAACCGGCAGGCCATTCCGACGATCGCGATCGGCTCGGGTTCGGCGGACTCCGCTTCACGCAGACGCTGCCGAGTGTCCCGCAGTTCTGCCGTCACCCACTTGAGGTGGTCGAGAAGCTTCGCCTCGTCCTTCGCCATCGCTGGCGCCTCCTCTCTTTTAGCGTCAGAACGTGCAGTTCAGACCTTTGAAGCCCTCGACGAAGCTGGAATCCAGGCGGATGGGCTCGCCCTCCGAGCGGATGTCCGGGAGTGAGGCCAGGAGTTCTCGGTACATGGCGATGATCTCGATCCGGGCGAGATGGGCGCCGAGACAGAAGTGCGGCCCCACCGCGCCGAATGACAGATGCGGATTGGGGTCCCGGGTGATGTCGAAGCGGTACGGATCCTCGAAGACGTGTCCGTCGTGGTTCGCCGACCAGTAGAGGAGGAAAACCTGGTCGCCCTTGCGGAACCGATGGCCGTTCATCTCGATGTCGCCGGTGGCGGTCCGGCGCATCCAGTTGATGGGGGTGCCCACCCGGAGGATCTCCTCGACGGCGCCCTTCGCATGGCGTTCGAAGTCGGACAGCAGGAGTTGCCGCTGGTCCGGGTGGGCGGTGAGCAGCACCAGGGCCTGGGCGATGGAGTTGCGGGTGGTCTCCATGCCGGCGTTGACGAGGAGGATGAAGAAGGAGACCAGTTCCTGGCGGGTGAGTTGTTCTCCGTCGTCCTGTACCTGGACCAGCTTGGTGATGACATCGTTGCTGGGGCGGGCGAGCCGGTCCTCGCGGAGCCGTCCGATGTAGTCCCCGAGGTCCCGCAGGGCGCCCAGCACGGCGGCCGCCGCGTCCTCGGGGCTGGCCGCGACCTCGGGGTCGAGCCCGCCCATGATGATGTTCGTCCGCTCGAAGAGGAATTCGTAGTCCTCGCTGGGAATGCCCATCATGGTGCTGAGCACGGCGATGGGCATCTCCGCCGCCGGGCGGACGAAGTCGCCGGGCCCGCGCTCGATGAGTTCGTCCACGATCCGCCGGGCCACCTGACGGGCAATGGCATCGAACCTGGGCGCCATGTTGCGGCCGAACGACCGCGCCACGATGCGCCGTAACCTGGCGTGCTCCGGATTGTCCATGGTGATCATGGAGCCGTAGAACTCTTCCATCTCCGGCGTCAGCATCGTGGTGGCGCCCTCGGACGAAAAGTCCTGAGGGCGACGGCTCACTTCGGCGATGTCCGCGTGTTTCGCCAGCGCGTAATAGCCGGATGCCATCGGCCCCCAGGGCAGCCGCGGCCGAACGAATTCGGGGTGCGGCAGCCCACGCAGCCTCTCGAACACCGCGGCACGCTCATCGAGCGGCCGGGCCCAGAAGGACGGATCGAGGAAGTCGGGAGACGCGGCTGCGGTGGATGAAGTGGACGTGGCTTCCGAAGGAGACACGGTGCCTCGATTCAAGCGTGGACAGGTACGAAAACCGGTCCGCGCAAGTCTCACAAGGGCGTCTTAAGAGTTCCTAACACCGTGAAGCCCGGTGGTGGCCTGGCGGGACGATGTTTGACGCGGGTGGAACGGGGTGTCAACCTCGGGGCGTGCAGGTGACGATTCGGGACGTCGCGAAGGCGTCGGGGGTGTCCCCGTCCACCGTGTCGCGGGCCCTGACGCCCGGCGGGACGGTGAGCCCCGTGACGCGCGAGCGGGTCCGGGCCGCCGCCGACCGGCTCGGCTATCAGCCCAACCAGGCCGCGCGCGGGCTGATCACCGGGCGCACGGGCCACCTGGGCGTGATCGTCCCGGATCTGCTGAACCCCTTCTTCGCGGACATCTGCAAGGGGGTGCAGGCGCGGGCCCGGGGGCTCGGCCACACGGTGTTCGTGAGCGACGCCGAGCGGGACGAGGGCCTGGAGCTGGACGCGATCCGCACCCTGGCCCCGCAGGTGGACGGGATCGTGCTGTGTTCCCCGCATCTGAGCGGCGAGGAGTTGGGGTCGCTGGGCGAACTCACCGACAAGCCGATCGTGCTGCTGCACCGCAAGGCGCCGGGGTTCGGATGCGTCACGGCCGACCTGGTGGAGGGGATCACCGACGCGCTGACCCATCTGCACGCGCTGGGCCACCGCCGGATCGCCTACGTCGGAGGGCCGCGCAGCTCGTGGGCCGCGCGGGAGCGGGCGGCCGGTGTCGAGGCGGTGGCCGCGTCGGGGTTGGTGGAGATCGTTCAGGTGGGGAGCGTGGCGCCGCACTTCGATGGCGGGGTCACCGGGGCCGCCGATGTGGTGCTGGCCAGCGGGGCGAGCGCGGTGCTGGCGTTCGACGACATCGTCGCGTTCGGTCTGATGAGCAGGTTCGCGGTGCGGGGGGTGCGGGTGCCGGACGAGATGAGCGTGGTGGGCTGCGACGACATCGCCCTGGCCGGGATGGCGGCGCCACCTCTGACCACGGTCTCGGTGCCCAAGGCGCACGGCGCGCGGGCCGCCGTCGATCTGCTGTTCCGCATGCTGGCCACCCCCGCAGCCGAGGGCGAGCAGCCCCCGCAGCGGGTGTTGCCGACGCATCTGGTGGTACGGGGCTCCACGGCCGCCCTCGAACGGCGGTAGCGGGCGCCATGGATCCACTGGCCGGCCTGCTGGACGGGCCGAGAGCCCGGGGGGCGTTTCTGCTCCGTATGGTCATGGAACCGCCCTGGTCCGTGCGGATCGAGGACCGGGCCCCGCTGTGTGTGATGACCGTGGCGCGCGGCGCGGCGTGGGTGGTCCCGGGGCAGGGCGAGCCAGAGAAAGGGGTGCGGCTGGTCCCGGGGGACGTCGCGATCGTGCGCGGCCCCGACCCGTACACGGTGGCCGACGATCCGGCCACCAGGCCGCAGGCCTGGATCCTGCCCGGCGAGGTGTGCCGCACCGCCGAGGGCGAGGATCTGGCCGAGCGGATGGCGCTGGGGGTGCGCACCTGGGGCAACAGCGAGCACGGCTCGGCGACGATGCTGGTCGGCACGTACCGGATGGACGGGGAGATCAGCCGGCGGCTGCTGGACGCGCTGCCGCCGCTGCTGGTGCTGCCGGGCAAGGAGTGCGGCTCACCGTTGCTGTCGTGGCTGGGCGAGGAGATCGTCAAGGACGAGGCGGGCCAGACGGCCGTGCTGGACCGGCTGCTCGACCTGGTGCTGATCTCCGTGCTGCGGGCGTGGTTCGCCCGGCCGGAGGCGCGGGCCCCGGCCTGGTACCGGGCGCTGGGCGACCCGGTGGTGGGCCGCGCCCTGCGGCTGCTCCAGAACCATCCGGCCCATCCGTGGACGGTGGCCCTGCTGGCCGAGCGGACCGGGGTCTCCCGGGCGGCGCTGGCCCGGCGCTTCACCGAGCTGGTCGGCGAGCCGCCCATGGCGTATCTGACCGGCTGGCGGCTGGCGCTGGCCGCCGATCTGCTGCGGGAGCCGGACGCGACCCTCGGGGCGGTGGCCCGGCGGGTCGGCTACGGCAGCCCGTACGCGCTGAGCTCGGCCTTCAAGCGGGTGCGCGGGGTCAGCCCGCAGGAGCACCGCTCCGCGGCCAGCGCAGGTTGACGGCAGGGCCCCGGGCGCAGCCGTCGGGCCCGCAGCTGACGGAGCGTTCGTACAGCAGCGCCAGCCGGCGGGCGGTGCGGACGATGTCGTAGCGCTCGACGGCGGCGGGCACCGGGAACCGTACGGGGCCGGCGGCGGCGGATTCGCGCAGGGCGCCGGCCAGGGCGGCGGCACCGGGGCCGATGCGGTGGGCGCCGGGGGCGGCGCCGGGCGGCAGTTCGTCGAGGGCGGGGCAGACGGTGTAGAGCACCGGCAGCCCGGCCGCGAGGGCCTCCACGGCGGCGATGCCGAACGCCTCCTCCGCGGACGGCGCGACGAAGACGTCCATGGCGGCCAGCAGCCCGGGGATGTCGGCGGGCCGGTCCCCCGTCCCGGCCACCGCCCCGTCGCGCTCGCCGAGCAGCCGGACCCGGTCGGCCACCCCGAGCCAGGCGGCCAGGTCGTGCAGCGCGGTGCGCTCGGGGCCGTCGCCGACCAGCAGCAGCCGGGCCCCGGGCACCTCGGCGACGGCCCGCAGCGCCACGTCGAAGCGCTTGGCCGCCACCAGCCGGCCCACCCCGCCGACGACGAAGGCGTGTCCGGGGATGCCGAGGCGGGCGCGGGCGGCGGCGCGGGCGGCCGGGGTGTAGTGGAAGTGGCGGGCGTCCAGGCCGTTGGGCACCAGGTGGATGCGGTGGTTGGCGACGCCCCAGGCGCGGAGCCGGTCGGCGACGGCGGCCGAGACGGCGACGGTCGCCGAGCCCAGGCGCTCGGCGGCGAGGTAGCGGGCGCGGGTGGCGACGGTGTGCGGGCGGCCGTCGATGTGACGGTCGCCCAGGCTGTGTTCGGTGGCGATCACGGCGCCGACGCCCGCCAGCCGGGCGGCGATCCGGCCGTATACGCCGGCCCGGTGGAGATGGGTGTGGACCAGGTCGTAGCCGCCACCGCGGATGAACCGCGCCAGCCGGGCCGGGGCCATCGGGTCGCGGCCGCGCAGGGGCAGGTGGGTGACGGGCACCCCGTCCGCCCGGATGCCGTGGCCGACGGCCCCGGGGGCGGACAGGGTGAGGACGTCACAGCGGGCGGGCAGGTGGCGCAGCAGCAGCCGCAGTTGCTGCTCGGCGCCACCGGCGCCGAGGCGCGAGATGATGTGCAGCACTCTCATCGGGCGACCGGGCCCCATCTTTCCTGTCGCGCCCGCCCCATGGCGCGGGCTTCCTCACACATGCCGAACCCGGCAGCCGAAACGCGCGGCCGAAACACAGCCCGGATCGCGCGGTCGAATCATGCACGCCGAATCGCATCCGACCATGACAGACATCGGGATGTAAATCACGTAAGACGCGCGGCTATAGGCCGTCGGAGTGGCGGGCCGCCCAATACGACGGGCGGCACCGGGAAGCGATGGGGAGCACCGGGGCGCGCCAAGGCGCGCCGAAAATCCGATTTGCACAGTCATTCCCCATGGGATTGTTACCTTCTCATCTCGCGCGATGACCTGACGAATGTAAGCCGTCCGGGTCATCGCCGCGCGATATTTTGTCCCAGGCGACCCGCGGGAGTGCCCAGATGTCTGCACCAACGCCCGTCAGAGACGCTTCCGAGCCGGGTGCCACGCCCCGCGCCGCGCCGCGCCCCGCACGGCCCGCGCACCATGGGACGACCTCCCGCCGCCGGGGCCCCGCCGCGGCGTACGAGTACAAGCGGTACAGCCAGCTGGCGGGCCCGCTGACCCAGCCGCCGCCCGGCCGCCCGTACCGGGTGCGCTGCCGCAGCCTGCTGGCGCAGGAGCCGCACCGCGTCCGCGCGGCGCTGCTGCTGTGCGCGGCGCCGGTGTGTTCGGGGCTGCTGCTGCTGTGGCTGCTCCAGCCGCAGCACTGGGTGCACCGCGACTATGTGCCGGCCTGGGAGACGGCGGCGGACACCACGATGCTGCTCTCGATCGCGCTGATCGAGGCGTTCCGCCTGTTCACCGTGGTCTCCAACGCGCACGCAACGCTGGTGGCCCGGGACCCGGTGCCGGTGACCGCCGAGCCGGGGACCCGGGTGGCGTTTCTGACCAGCTTCGTGCCCGGCAAGGAGCCGATCGAGATGGTCCGGGCGACGCTGGAGGGGGCGATGCGGGTCAGGCACACGGGGTGGCTCGACGTATGGCTGCTGGACGAGGGGAACGACGACGAGGTCAAGGAGTTGTGCGCGCGGCTCGGCGTCCGGCATTTCTCCCGCAAGGGCGTCGAGAAGTGGAATCAGCCGAAGGGGCCCTTTCGCGCGAAGACCAAGCACGGGAATTACAACGCCTGGCTGGACGCCCATGGCGACGACTATGAATTCATGGCCTGTGTGGACACCGACCACGTTCCGCTGCCCAACTTCCTCGAGCGGATGATGGGTTACTTCCGCGATCCGGATATCGCCTTTGTGGTCGGCCCGCAGGTGTACGGCAATTACGACACGGCGGTCACCAAAGCGGCCGAGAGCCAGCAGTTCCTGTTCCACGCGCTGATCCAGCGGGCGGGAAACGCGTATGGCGGCCCCATGTTCGTCGGGACCAACAACGCGGTGCGCATCGCCGCGCTGCGGAGCATCGGCGGGCTGTACGACTCGATCACCGAGGACATGGCCACCGGCTTCGAGCTGCACCGCCGCCGCAACCCGGTCACCAGGAAGAAGTGGCGCTCGGTCTACACCCCGGACGTGCTGGCCGTCGGGGAGGGGCCGAGCACCTGGACGGACTTCTTCACCCAGCAGCTGCGCTGGAGCCGGGGCACCTACGAGACGGTGCTCAAGCAGTTCTGGAAGGCGCCGTTCACGCTGTCTCCGGGGAAGCTGCTCAACTACTCGCTGATGATCGCGTACTACCCGATGACCGCGCTCAACTGGATGCTGTCGGCGCTGTCCTGCGCGCTGTTCCTGGTGCTGGGCGCCTCCGGGATCCACATCCCGGCGGAGATGTGGATGATGCTCTACAGCGACGCCGCGGCGCTCCAGATCGGGCTGTACGTGTGGAACCGGCGGCACAACGTCTCCCCGCACGAGCCGGAGGGCTCCGGCGGGGTGGCGGGGATGCTGCTGTCCGCGCTGTCCGCCCCGATCTACGCCAAGTCGCTGTGCGACGCGCTGCTGCGGCGCAGAAGCCGGTTCGTGGTGACGCCGAAGGGCGACTCCTCCAGCGCCGACCAGCTGTCCACCTTCCGTATCCATCTGGTGTGGGCCGCGGTGTTCGGCGGCTCGCTGGTCGCCTCGCTGTTCCTGGGGCACACCCACGCGGCGATGCGCACCTGGGCGCTGCTGGCGGTGGGGCTGTGCCTGGCGCCGATGGCCATCTGGGTGGGCGGGCTGTTGCTGGCGCGGCGCACCCGGCGCACCGCCGCGGCGGTGCCGACGGCCCGCGCCGAGGCGCCCGCGGAGGCGCGCGCCGAGGCCCACGCCGGGGCGGGCTGACGGCCTGTGCCCTGACCCGCCCTGACAGCCCGTGCCGTCACCTGTGGCGCGCCTTGGCGTTGCGGGCCAGGTCGAGAGCGTACGCCGTCCACCAACGGCCGGCCGGGGGGCCGCCGTTGCAGGTCCCGTCGGACTCGCCGGGGCGCTTGATCCACAGGTAGGCGTCGATGGAGGGGTCGCCGGTGCGGGTGCTCGGGGGCTCGCCCAGCGCCCGGCCCGGGGGGTTGCACCAGTTCTCCTCGCCGCCGACGACGTGGTGGCTGGTGCCGGTGCCGGTGCCGGTGCCGGGATGTTCCGCGCTTCCGTCGCCACCCTTGGCGTCGTCCCGCGCGCCGCCCTTGGCGTCGTCGGCCCCGCCCTCCCCGCCGCGGGTGAGCGGGCCGTTGCCGTTGCGGCTGGTGTCGATGATGAAGTGGGCGCCGCCGAGCTGGGTCGACAGCCGGTGGCCGTAGGCGCGGGTCACCCGCGTCGGCTGGAAGTTGGAGACGTTCAGCGAGAAGCCGTCCGCCTGCTCGATGCCGCTCTCCCAGAGCGGCTCCACCAGCCGCTGGGTGTTCCGGATCCACCCAGGGTTCCCCGCGTCCAGATAGACCTGGGTGCCGGGCGGCGCGGAGAGCATGGCGACGGCGTCGCGCAGCAGGGCCAGCCGCGGGCCCCGCAGCCGCTCGGGGACACAGCCGTCGACCACCTGGGCCACCGCGTCGGGCTCCAATACGACAATCGCCTTTCGATCGCCGATTCCGGAGACGATTTCCCGGATCCAGTCCAGGTATTCCCTGTCGTTCCTCGCCCCTCCCGCGGAGTAATGCCCGCAGTCCCGGTACGGAATGTGATAAGCGACCAGCACCGGCGTACGGTGTTCCCGCGCGGCGGATTCGGTGACGAGCCTGACGCGGTCGCGCGGATTCGGGCCGAGCCACTCGGCCAGCGGCTCGTCGGCGATCCGCCGCATGAGCCGCGCGTCCGCGTACCGGCCCGCCCGCCGCTGGTCACGGGCGTGCCGGGCCGCCGGGTTGTCCGGGTTCACCCACAGCCCGCCCCGCCGTTCCGGCGCGCCGGGCGAGCCGGGACATCCGGTCAGCGCGAGCAGCGCGACGACGCATCCCGCGGTCGGTGCCCCGTATCGTGCGATGGCTTTTCTGAGACCTTTCACGGCCATGCGGGCATTCCTGTTCCCCGGCTTTTCCCGGCCTCGGAATTGACGGTGTGTGTCGCATCATGGCATCGGGGCGGGGCGACGGCTTTCAATTCACGCTTGTGTCCTCGCGGCCCTCGCGGCCCTCGCGGCCCTGGCGGTCCTGGCGGTCTCCCCGGTCCTCGCCGGTGCGCCACAGCGGGTGCTCGCGGGCCGCCCAGGCCCGGTCGACCGTGCCGGTGCGCATCCCGCGCCGGGCCTCCGGGTCGGCGAGCGCCATGGCGATGTGCCCGAGCAGCACGACGCCGACGGCCAGCGCCAGCCAGTCGTGGACGAAGGTGGCGCTGATGCGCCACACCAGCGGGGCCAGACCGGTGAACCACATCAGCAGCCCCGTGCCCGCCATCACCAGCACGGCGCCGCTGAGATAGGCGGCGTACAGCTTCTGCCCGGCGTTGAACTTCCCCGCCGGGCGCGCCCCGTCGCTCCAGTCGCGCCGCAGCACCGAGCGCAGCCAGCGACGGTCGTGCGGGCCGAAGCGGTTGAGGCGCGAGAGGTCGGCGCGGAAGGCGCGGGAGGCCAGGCCCAGCAGGGTGGGGACCGGGGTCAGGATGCCGGTCCACTCGTGCACCGTGACCACCAGGACGCGGCGGCCGACGAGTTCGGCGAGCTGGGGCAGATACAGGCAGGCCGCGCTCACCACGCAGGCGCCCAGGAGGGCGGCGGTGGTGCGGTGGATCCAGCGCTCGGCCGGGGTGAAGCGGGCCACGCGGGTGCGGGGCCGGGAGCGTGCGGCGCGTGCGGCGTGGGGGGCGGGGGCGGCGCCGCCGGGGCGGGCGTCAGGTGGTGGGGGCATCGTCGCGTCCGTTCGACTTGCCGACCCACGCGTCCACGTCGTAGCCGCGGTGCTCCCAGTAGCCCGGTTGTACGTCGCGGGTGACCTCGATGCCGGAGAGCCATTTCGCCGACTTGTAGAAGTACATGGGCGCGACGTACAGCCGCACCGGGCCGCCGTGGGAGTGGCCCAGCGGCTCGTCCCGCATCCGCAGCGCGACCAGGACGTCGTCCCGGCGGGCCTGTTCGAGGGTGAGGCTCTCGCTGTACGCCCCGTCGAAGCAGGTGAACCGGACGGCCCCGGCGCCCGGGCGGACCCCGGCGGCGTCGAGCAGCGTGGCCAGGCGCACGCCCTCGAAGGAGGTGTGCGGCACGCGCCAGCCGGTGACGCACTGGACATCGTGGACGACGCGGTGCTGGGGCAGCGCGCGGAGGTCGGCGAGCCGGTAGCCGGCGGGCTTGTCCACGAGCCCGCCGACGGTCAGCCGGTAGCTGTCGGCGTTCTTGTGGGGGACGGAGGAGGTCACCGAGTAGTACCGGAACCCGCCGCCGTTGGGCAGCAGCCCGGTCACCCCGGTGGGGTCGTTGTCGGCCGCCGCGGCCAGGAAGGTCTCCAGGCGGGCCTGGAGCCAGGGGGCGGCGGCCATGCCGCCCGCGCCCAGGGCGAGCATGCCGAGGATGACGCGGCGGCCGACGGGGGCGCCGCGACCGGTGGTGTCCGGGTCGGCGCTGTCGGGGTCGGCGGTGGGGGGCTCCGCGGCGTCGGGGTTGCGGTCCATGCCATTGATGAGAGCACCCCGGGGGCGACCGGCGCCAGCTTCCGTCGAAGAAGCCCGCCGCGGCCGCCCTTCTACCCCACCGCCTTCGCGGCCGCGCGGCCCGCCGTACGGCCGGAGAAGAGACAGCCGCCGAGGAACGTGCCCTCCAGGGAGCGGTAGCCGTGGACGCCGCCGCCGCCGAACCCGGCCGCCTCGCCCGCCGCGTACACGCCGGGCAGCGGCTCCCCGCCCTCGGTCAGCACCCGCGCGGACAGGTCGGTCTCCAGGCCGCCCAGCGTCTTGCGGGTCAGGATGTTGAGGCGCACGGCGATCAGCGGGCCCGCCTTGGCGTCGAGGATCCGGTGCGGGGCGGCGGTGCGGATGAGGCGGTCGCCGAGGTATTTCCGGGTGCCGCGCAGGGCCGTGATCTGGAGGTCCTTGGTGTACGGGTTGGTGATCTCCCGGTCGCGGGCGACGATTTCGCGGCGCAGCTCCGCCTCGTCGATCAGCGGCTCCTTGGTGAGCTCGTTCATCCGCCGTACGAGACCCGTGAGCGACCGCTCGACGATGAAGTCCGCGCCATGGTCCATGAACGCCTGGACCGGGCCGGGCACCCCGCCCCGGCCGCGGCCCAGCACATCGCGGACCCGCTTGCCGGTGAGGTCCGGGTTCTGCTCGGAGCCGGAGAGCGCGAACTCCTTCTCGATGATCTTCTGGGTGAGCACGAACCAGGTGTAGTCGTAGCCGGTCCGCATGATGTGTTCGAGCGTGCCGAGGGTGTCGAAGCCGGGGAAGAGCGGCACCGGGAGCCGCTTGCCGCGGGCGTCGAACCACAGCGAGGAGGGGCCGGGCAGGATGCGGATGGCGTGCCGGGGCCAGATGGGGTTCCAGTTCTCGATGCCCTCGGTGTAGTGCCACATCCGGTCGCGGTTGATCAGCCGCGCGCCCGCCGCCTCCGCGACGCCCAGCAGCTTGCCGTCCACATGCGCGGGGACGCCGGAGAGCATCCGCTCGGGCGGAGTGCCCAGCCGGGCGGGCCAGTTCCGGCGGACCAGGTCGTGGTTGCCGCCGATCCCGCCGGAGGTGATGATCACGGCTTGGGCGCGCAGCTCGAAGGCGCCGGTGACCTCGCGGCCGCTGGGGGTGCCGCGCTCGGCGTCGCTCGGCTCCAGGATCTCGCCGGTCACGGTGTCGACGGCGCCCGCGCTGCGGGACAGCCCGGTGACCCGGTGCCGGAAACGCAGTTGGACCAGGCCGCGCGCGACGGCGGCGCGCACCCGCCGCTCGAAGGGCGCGACGACGCCGGGGCCGGTGCCCCAGGTGATGTGGAAGCGGGGGACGGAGTTGCCGTGTCCGGTCGCGTCGTAGCCACCGCGCTCGGCCCAGCCGACGAGCGGGAACAGCCGCAGCCCCTGGGCGTGCAACCAGGCCCGCTTCTCGCCGGCCGCGAAGTCCACATAGGCCTCCGCCCAGCGGCGCGGCCAGTGGTCCTCCTCGCGGTCGAACCCGGCCGTGCCCAGCCAGTCCTGCCAGGCCAGTTCGCGGCTGTCGCGGATGCGCAGCCGGCGCTGCTCGGGCGAGTCGACGAGGAAGAGGCCGCCGAAGGACCAGTGGGCCTGGCCGCCGAGCGACTGCTCGGGCTCCTGGTCCAGCAGGATCACCTTGCGGCCCGCGTCGGCCAGCTCGGCGGTGGCCGCCAGCCCCGCGAGCCCCGCCCCGACCACGATCACATCCGCGTCGTACGCCATGGTTTCTGGTGTCCCGTCTCGTCAGGAGCGCGCAGGGAACCGGCGGCCGGGCGGCGCGGCGCGGCGCCCGGGAACCGGTGGTGTCGGTGATCCTGCCTACCGGTCAGTATGGCGTCAACCCGGGGAACGGCTGCCCTTCCGGGCACCCGTCCGCAGGTCCCCAACTCCTGCTCCGCACCACCTTGTACGACATAACGGTCGCAATCGATCGCGAAGATGGACAGGGGGTTCGACGGCCGGGCATCATCAGGCGCCATGGCTGACCACCATCCTTCTCCCTCGCGGCCGCCCATCACGGACCGGCGCGTGGTGAGTCCTACGCTGGTCACTCCCGGCCCCCAACCCGTCGAACTCGCCGGGTCCGGGGCCGAGGAGGGCCCGCAGGTGTTGCAGGGCGAGGTGATCGGCCCCCGGCACGCCCGCCGCCGCCCGGTCAGCGACCGGCGCAAGGCGGCGGCCGGAGCGATTCTGCTCTCCGCCACCGGCGCCGCCACCGCGCTCTTTCTGATGCTCGGCAAGGACGGCCGGGAGGCCGCCGCCGCACCCGCGCACGACGCGCCGTCGTCGGCGCCGGACGCGGGCGCGGACGACTTCGTCCCGGTGGCCGACGCGGCTGCCGGCGCCAAGCCGCTGCCGGGCGCCTCGCACACCCCCGAGCCCGCGCCGCCCACCGGCGCCCCGGCCGCACAGCCGGAGACCCAGGCCCCCTCCACGGCCCCGGCCAAGCCCCCGACCCGCACCGAGCCCACGCGCCCCTCCTGGCCGTCCGGCTGGGGGCGGCAGGGGCGGTCCGCCGAGGACTGGCGGCGGGACTCGGAGGAAGCGGCCCGCTGGGCGCAGGAGTGGGCGGACCGCTACGGGTCCGGGTCCGGGTCCGACGGGTCGGGCTACGACGGGTCGGGCCGCGGCCGCGGAGGGCGCCACCACGGCGGATCGGGCTACCCGGGCGGAGGGTGGCGCTGACCGCGCCACCCCTGCTTGGATGACGGCATGCCCGATCAACAGTCGCGGCAGGAGCCGCCCCGGCAGCCGCTCTCGGCCGACGAGCTGCTGGACATCGTGGACGAGCGGGACCAGGTGGTGGGGCAAGCCCGGCGCGCCGACGCCATGGCCCGCAGGCTGCGCCACCGGACCGTCTTCGTGCTGGCCCGGGACGGCGCCGGCCGGATCTTCGTACACCGCCGCACCGCGGAGAAACTCGTCTTCCCGTCCCTGTACGACATGTTCGTCGGCGGTGTCGTCGGCGCGGGCGAGTCGTACGACACGGCGGCGCTGCGCGAGGCCGAGGAGGAGCTGGGAGTGTCCGGTCTGCCCGCCCCGACGCCGCTGTTCTCCTTCCTCTACGACACGCCGGAGCACACCTGGTGGTCGCGGATCTACGAGGTCCGCTGCGAGCTGCCGGTCGCGCCGCAGGCCGAGGAGGTCGCCTGGCACGCCTTCCTGAGCGAGGAGGAGCTGGCGCGGCGGCTGGACGAGTGGGAGTGGGTGCCGGACGGCGTGGAGGCCTATCGCCGGCTGGCGGAGTGGCGCGGCTAGGCGCCTTCCCCCACCCCGCCCCTTCCCGCAGTGTCCGATGCGCGGCTCCGCCGCGTGGCGGGCTTTGCCCCTGGCCCCAGGGGTCTGGGGCGCAGCCCCGGCGGGGGCTGGGGCACAGCCCCGGCAGGGTTCGGGGCGGAGCCCCGGGGAGTCTAGGGCTCAGCCCGGGGGGTCTGAGGCGGAGCCCCGGCGGGGTTCGAGGCATAGCCTCAGCGGAGTTCGGGCGCAGCCCCAGCGGTCTGGGGCGGAGCCCGGGGGTCTGGGGCACAGCCCCGGGGGTTCGGGGCACAGCCCCAGCGGGGTTCGGGCCGCAGCCCCGGGGGGCCGGGGCGCAGCCCGGGGGCCTGGGGCGGAGCCCCGGCGGGGTCCGGGGCGGAGCCCCGGCGGGGTCCGGGGCGCAGCCCCGGTTTCGGGGAGGGGCGGGGTGGGGGAAAGCTCCGCCGGACACCCCCGCCCGTACCCAATGGGCCGATACGGGCCCGAGTACGCTTGTCCCATGATCGACGCCAACCGCACGCCGCCCCGGGGCAGGCTCGCCTCCGCCGTCGCGGATGTGCGGCTGTGGTTCGCGCCCGAGCGGCTGCGCGCAGAGGGGGAGACCCCGGACTACCGCTTCTCCCTCGCCAACGAACGCACCTTCCTGGCCTGGCTGCGCACCGCGATGGCGCTGGTCGGCGGGGGCTTCGCGGTCGACCAGTTCCTGCCGGACACGGACGGGACGCTGCGGCTGGCGGCGGCGCTCACGCTGCTGGCGGGGGGCGCGGTGTGCGCGGTGCGGGCGCTCAACCACTGGATCCGCTGTGAGCGGGCGATGCGGCGCGGCGAGGATCTGCCGGTCTCCCGCTTCCCGGTCGTGCTGGGGCTGGCCGTCGGGGTGATCGCCCTGGTGATGGTGGGCCTCGTCGCGGTCCGCTGGGGCGGCTGAGCCGATGGCAGAGCCGGACGATCCCGACGTGCACGAGCCCGTGTCCCGCGACCCCGGGCTCCAGCCGGAGCGGACCCGGCTGGCCTGGCGGCGTACGACGCTGGCCTGCGCCGTCGCAGCGTCGCTGGCCGCCCGGCAGGCCCTGCACAACGGGACCGGCCCGGTCTCCGTGCTCTGCGCGGTGTTCGCCGCGCTGGCCTGGCTGGCTTTCCTGGGTGTGGCGGCCCGCCGCATCCGGGCGATGACCGCGCCGCGACCGCCCGCACTGTCCCCGCGGGCGGCCGCGGCGGCGGCGGGCTGCACGCTGGCGCTGGTCGCCTTCGGCGCCGCGCTGGCGCGCTGACGCGCTGACGCACCGCCGCGGCGCGGCCGGTGCCCTCGTGGGGGCACGCTGGCAGGAGGCAGGAGAGGAGCGACCGTGGCGGCCTCGGATCCGACGATGACCCTCCAGACCGCGTCCGGGATGGACGAGCGCGGCCCGCTGCGCGCGTTTCTGCGGACCGAGACGGGCAGCGCGGCGTTCCTCCTGGTCGCCGCCGTCGCGGCGCTGATCTGGGCCAATGCCGCGCCGGGCAGCTACGAGTCGTGGTGGAGCACACCGCTGTCGCTGCGGTTCGGCACGTCGGCCGGGGTGTCGCTGGAGCTGCGCGAGTGGGTGAACAGCGGGCTGATCACGCTGTTCTTCTTCGTGCTCGGCCTCGAGGCGCGCCGCGAGTTCGACATGGGCGAGCTGCGCGAACGCAGTCGGGTGACCCTCCCGGTGTTGGCCGGGGTCTTCGGCATGATCGTCCCCGTCGCCATTTTCCTCGCCTTCAACGCCGGTCACCCCTCGGCGCGGGGCTGGGGAACCGCCATGTCCACCGACACGGCCTTCGCGCTCGGCGGGCTCGCCCTCTTCGGCCGGCGCCTCCCGCGCGGCCTGCGGGTCTTCGTCCTGACCGTCGCGGTCGCCGACGATCTGCTGGCCCTGGTCGTGATCGCCTTCGCCTACACGGAGGTCGTCCATGTGCCCGCGCTGCTGACGGCGGTCGGCGTCTTCGCCGTGCTCCTGGGCCTGCGCGTGGCCGGGGTGCGGCGGTCGGCCGCGTACGCGGTGCCGGCCGTGGCCCTGTGGGCGGCGATGCTCCAGTCCGGTGTGGATCCGGTGGTGAGCGGCCTGGCCATCGGGCTGCTGGTGCCCGCCCATCCGGCCGAGCGGCACGCCCTGGAACGGGCCAGCAAGCTGTTCCGGCGCTTCCGCGAACAGCCGAGCCCCGAATCGGAGCAGGTGCTCCGCCGCGGTCTGGTCTCGGCGATCTCGCCCAACGAGCGGCTCCAGCGGATGTTCCACCCCTGGACCAGCTATGTGATCGTGCCGCTGTTCGCGCTGGCCAACGCGGGCATCACCGTCACCCCCGGGGACCTCGCCCACGCCTTCGGCTCGCGCCCCACCCTGGGCATCCTGCTGGGCTATGTGCTGGGCAAGCCGGTCGGCATCCTGGGCGCCACCTGGATCGCCGTGCGGCTGAGCCGCAAGCGGCTGCTCCCCCCGGTCGGCTGGGGCGGCGTCGCCGCCGGCGGGAGTCTGGCCGGGGTGGGTTTCACCGTGTCCCTGCTGATCGCCACGCTCGCCTTCAGCGGGCAGCAGCTGGAGCAGGCGAAGATCGGCATCCTCGCCGCCATCGTCGGTTCGCTGCTCACCACCTGGCTGGTGACCCGGGCCATCGCCCTCCTGCCCCCGCGCCGCCGCGCGCGGGCGCTGCTGGGCGAGGCACAGACCCTCATCGACCTCAGTGACCCCGTCGATGTGGAGCGCGATCACATCCGCGGCCCCCGGACCGCACCGGTCACGCTCCTCGAGTACGGGGACTTCGAGTGCCCGTACTGCGGCCTGGCGGAGCCCGTGGTCCGCGAGCTGCTCGCCGACTTCGGCGACGACGTGCGCTACGTCTGGCGCCATCTGCCGCTGCGGGATGTCCACCCCAACGCCCAGCTCGCCGCCGAGGCCGCCGAGGCCGCGGCCCACCAGGGCCGGTACTGGGACATGCACGACATGCTGCTGAGCCATCAGGGCGACCTTCAGGTCAGACATCTGCTGGGCTACGCGGAGCAGCTCGGGCTCGACGGCGAGCGGTTCCGCGCGGATGTGCGCGGCCGGTCGGGGGCCGAGCGGATCGCGGAGGACGTCGAATCCGCCGATCTGAGCGGTGTCTCGGGGACGCCGACGTTCTTCGTCAACGGCCGTCGCCACCACGGCGCCTATGACATCGCCACCCTGTCGGCGGCGGTGCGGACCGCCCGCGCGAGGGCGGCCATCAGAGAGGGCCCCCCGTAGCGGCCCGGCCGGGGCCCAGGGGTGTCCGGCCGGCGGAACCATCGTCGGATCTTTTCCCCTACCCGCCCCTTCCCGCGGTGTCGAGCCCCTGCTGATGTGCGGCTCCGCCGCGTGGCAGGGGCTCTGCCCCTGGACCCCGGGTCTGTGGCAGAGCCCCCCACGCGGCGGCGCCGCATATCGACCAGGGCGGGGTGGGGGCGAGCCCGCCGCAGGCGTCAAGATCCGCCGGACAGCACCTAACCGACCGTGACGACGATCTTGCCGCGGGTGTGGCCCTCCTCGTTGAGGCGGTGGGCGTCGGCCGTGTTCTTCAGGGGGAAGACGGCCGCGACCTCCACGCCGAGGGCGCCGCGCTCGGCGATGTCGGTGAGGTCCTGGAGGTCGTTCGGGTCGGGCCGGACGAAGACATAGCGGCCGCCGAGCGCGAGGACCGCCTGGTCGCTGATGGAGGCCAGCCGCCCGCCGGCGGACAGCAGCGGCACGGAGTCGGTGAGCGCGTCGCCGCCGACCGTGTCGAAGACGGCGTGCACCCCGCCGGGGGCCAGCGCCCGCACGCGGTCGGCGAGCCCCTCGCCGTAGGTGACCGGCTCGGCGCCCAGGGCGCGCAGATATTCGTGGTTGCGTTCGCTGGCGGTGCCGAGCACGCGGGCGCCGAGGTGCTTGGCCAGCTGGACGGCCATGGAACCGACGCCACCCGCGGCCGCGTGCACCAGAACGGAGTCGCCCTCGGTGACCTTCAGCGCCTTGACCAGCGTCTGGTACGCGGTGAGGCCCGCCAGCGGAATGCCCGCGGCCTGGGTGAAGGTCAGGTTCCGCGGCTTGCGGGCGAGGGTGCGCACGGGCGCGGCGACATACTCGGCGAAGGTGCCCCGGGACAGAAAGTCCTCGCGGACGTAGCCGATCACCTCGTCGCCCGCCGCGAACTCGGTCACCGCGGGGCCGGGCCGCTCGACGACGCCCGCGACGTCCCAGCCCGGGATGACCGGGAAGACGGCCTCCAGGACGGGATCCAGATAGCCCGCCCGCGCCTTCCAGTCGACCGGGTTGACGCCGGCGGCCATGACCTTGACCAGCACCGAGTCGGGGCCGACCTTGGGCTCGCGCGCCTCTCCGTACTCCAGGACCTCGGGGCCGCCGTAGCGGTGGTAGGTGATGGCCTTCATGACGGGCTCCTCGCGTTCCTGCGCTGCGCGTCTGCGGGCGGGACGGTGCGTGCGGCCCCCGGGACCGCGCTCCCCCCTTCGGGCTCCCCCTCTTCGACGCTCCTGCTCCCGCGCACCCGGCGCAAACCGGCGGCGCGCAAACCGGCGGCGCAGCTCGACGGGCTCAACACTGGACGCCATACCGACTGGTCGGCATCATGATGCGGGACCGTCCGCCGACACCCCCGTGTCCGCCCGTAGCCCCCTTGACGGAGGAAGAGACCCGATGACCTCAGGCAATCCGCCAGGACTCGACCTCGAGCGGCTCCGCGCCCATCTGGACCGCGAGCGGCCGGGGCTGGTGCGCGGCGGGCCGCTGCGCGCCGAGCTGATCCCCGGCGGCCGGTCGAACCTCACCTACGCGGTCACCGACGGCGCCGCCCGCTGGGTCGTACGCCGTCCGCCGCTGGGCCATGTGCTCGCCACCGCCCATGACATGCGGCGCGAGCACCGGGTGATCGGCGCGCTGCACCCGACCAGCGTGCCGGTTCCGGGGCCGGTGCTGCTGTGCGAGGACGAGTCAATCCTGGGAGCGCCCTTCTACGTCATGGAGTTCGTCGAGGGCACGCCGTACCGCACGGCCGAACAGCTCGCCCCCCTGGGCCCGGAGCGCACCCGCCGTGTCGTCCTCGGCCTGGTGGACACCCTGGTCGGGCTGCACGCCGTCGATCCGGCCGCCGTCGGTCTCGCCGACTTCGGGCGGCCGGACGGGTTCCTGGAGCGGCAGCTGCGCCGCTGGGGCAAGCAGCTGGCCGCGTCGCGCAGCCGTGAGCTGCCCGGGATCGACGAGCTGCACGAGGCGCTCGGCAAGGCCCTGCCGGCCTCTCCCGCCCCCACCGTCGTGCACGGCGACTATCGGCTGGACAACGTACTCGTGGGCGGCGATGACCGGATCAACGCGATTCTCGACTGGGAGATGTCCACCCTCGGCGATCCGCTGACCGACCTGGGCCTGCTGGTGATGTACAGCGAGCAGCAGGAGACGGCGGACTCGCCGATCACCACGACCAGCGGCGCCCCCGGCCACCCCGCGCCGCGCGGGCTGATCGAGCGGTACGCGGCCGGCTCGGGCCGCGATGTGGGCGGCGTCGCCTGGTACACGGCCTTCGCCTACTTCAAGCTCGCCGTGATCCTCGAAGGCATCCACTACCGGTTCACCCTCGGCCAGACCGTCGGCGCCGGCTTCGACCGCATCGGCGAGGTCGTCCCGGTGTTCGTCGAGAACGGCCTCACCACGCTACGGAAGGGCTGAGACAGCCATGGACTTCGCATTCGACGCCCGCACCGAGGAGCTGCGGGCCGAGCTGCTCGCCTTCATGGCGGACCATGTCCACCCGGCGGAGGCGGTGGCCGAGGAGCAGCGCGCGCGGCAGGACTCCCCCTGGCGCACCCCACCCGTCGTGGAGGAGCTCAAGGCGAAGGCCCGCGAGCGGGGCCTGTGGAATCTCTTCCTGCCCGATCCCGGGCTGGGCGCGGGGCTGACCAATCTCCAGTACGCCCCGCTCGCCGAGATCACCGGCCACAGCCCCCAGCTGGCCCCCACGGCGCTGAACTGCGCCGCCCCGGACACCGGGAACATGGAGGTGCTCGCCCAGTTCGGCAGCGAACGGCAGCGCAAGCAGTGGCTGGAGCCGCTGCTCGCGGGCGAGATCCGGTCCGCCTTCGCGATGACCGAGCCCGAGGTCGCCTCGTCCGACGCGACCAACATCGAGACCCGGATCGAGCGCGACGGCGACGACTACGTCATCACCGGCCGCAAGTGGTACATCTCCGGGGCGATGAACCCGGACTGCAAGGTCTTCATTGTCATGGGCAAGACCGACCCCGACTCCCCCGACATCCGCCGTCAGCAGTCGATGGTGCTGGTGGAGCGCGAGGCCGAGGGCGTCGAGGTGCGCCGGGCCATGCGGGTCTACGGCTACGAGGACCACTACCACGGCGGCCATGCCGAGGTGGTCTTCCACGGGGTGCGCGTCCCGGCGGCGCATCTGATCGGGGAGGAGGGCGGCGGCTTCGCCATCGCCCAGGCCCGTCTCGGCCCCGGCCGTATCCACCACTGCATGCGGCTGATCGGCATGGCCGAGCGCGCGATCGAGCTGATGTGCCGCCGCGCGGTGTCCCGTACGGCCTTCGGCAAGCCGCTCGCCCGGCAGGGCCAGGTCCATGAGTGGATCGCGGACGCCCGGGTGGCCGTCGAGCAGCTGCGGCTGCTGGTCCTCAAGACGGCGTGGCTGATGGACACGGTCGGCAACCGCGAGGCGCACACCGAGATCCAGGCCATCAAGATCGCCACCCCGCGCACGGTGGTCGACATCCTGGACCGGGCGGTGCAGCTGCACGGGGCGGGCGGGGTCAGCCAGGACTTCCCGCTGGCCGAGCTGTGGGCCGCGGCGCGGACGCTGCGGCTCGCGGACGGGCCTGACGAGGTGCACCAGCGGTCGCTGGCGCGGCGGGAGCTAAGGAAGTACCTCTGAATCCCTGCCTCAATCCCTGCGTCAATCCCTGCGTCAATCCCTGCGTCAGGGCCGCAGGGCGCGCAGCAGCAGGTCGGCGAGGTGGTCGGCGACCTGCTGGGGGTTGAGCGGTCCGTCCGGGCGGTACCAGGTGCCCAGGTGGTGGACCGAGCCGAAGTGGTAGTCCACCACCAGGTCGGCGGGGGTGTGCGAGCTGAACACCCCGGCCCGCTGGCCCTCCTCCACCAGGGCGCGGAACCGCTCGTGGTAGCGGCGCCGCTCCGCCCGTACCTGCTTGTGCTTCTCCGGGCTCAGATGGTGCATGGAGCGGAAGAAGATCGTCGCGTCGTCGAGGTTCTCGATGGTGGTGACAACCACGTCGGCGGCCGCGTCGCGCAGCCGCTGCTCGACCGGCGCGTCCGCGTCCGCGAAGGCGTCCAGGCGCTCCTGCTGGAGCCGCAGCACCCGCCCGTAGATCTCGTGCAGCAGGTCGTCCTTGGAGCCGAAGTAGTGGTACAGGGCGCCCTTGGTGACGCCCGCCGCCTCGACGATCTCCTGGACGGAGGTCCGGTCGTAGCCGCGCTCGGCGAAGAGGCGGGTGGCCGCGGCCAGCAAGCGCTGCGGCACGGGTTTCCCGTCACCTTCCCTCGTCCTGGCCATCTCGTCGCCACCTGCCTCTCGTTCGTGCCGGGTGCTACTCCGGGGGGCGCCGCGCGGCCCGCAGTTCCCGTCGGAGGATCTTGCCACTGGCCGTCTTCGGCAGCTCGGGCAGGATCTCTATCCTGCGCGGATACTTGTACGCCGCGAGCCGCTCCGCGCAGTACGCGGTCAGCTCCTCCGGGGCCGCCTCGGTGCCCGGCCGCAGGCTGATGTACGCCTTGACGGTCTCCCCGCGGTACGGGTCGGGGACGCCGACGACGGCCGCCTCGCGCACCGCGGGGTGGGTGTACAGGACGTCCTCGACCTCGCGCGGCCACACCTTGAAGCCGGAGGCGTTGATCATGTCCTTCTTGCGGTCGACGACGTACAGCCAGCCGTCCGGGTCCATGAAGCCGATGTCCCCGGTGCGCAGCTCCCCGTCGGGCAGGGCGGCCGCGCCGGCCTCCGGTGCCCGCCAGTAGCCGGGCACCACCATGGGGCCGCGTACCGCGATCTCGCCCGGTTCGCCGAACGGCACGTCCCGGCCCTCGTCGTCGATGATGCGCACCACGCTGTCCGGGCCGGGCAGGCCGACCGCCAGGGTGCCCGAGACCGGGTCGACGGGGGCCCGCTTGCCGGGCGGGACGCTGGCGCAGGGGGCGGTGCACTCGGTCAGGCCGTAGCCGTTCTTGAGGTAGAGGCCGAAGGCGGCCTCGAACCGCTCGACCAGCGCGGGCGGCACCGGGGCCCCGCCCGAGGAGGCGAGCAGGAAGGACGTGAAGTGGTCGCGGGTCACCTTCGGGTGGGCCATCAGCGCCATGAAGGCGGTGGAGGGGCCGACGGTGTAGGCGGGGCGGTGCTCGGCGAAGGCGTCGAGGACGACGCCCGGCTCGAAGCGGTAGGCCATGGCGAGGGTCCCGCCGTCCGCGATGGAGGCGGACAGCTCGCAGACCATGCCGGTGATGTGGAACAGGGGCGCGAGCACGAAGATGGTGGAGCCGTCGGGCATCTCGTGGGCGACATGCTGCCGCTCGGCGTTGTAGGAGACGTTGCCGTGGGTGTTCATGGCGCCCTTGGGGGTGCCGCTGGTCCCCGAGGTGTAGCTGATCAGCGCGATGTCGTCGAGGCCCGGCTCCGGCACGGCGGGCGGCAGGGCACCGCCGCGGGCCACCGCGAGCAGGTCCTCGGTGTCCTCGGGGACGGGGATGCGCCCGTGGTTCAGGACCCGGGCGTCGTCGCGGGTCTGGAAGTCGTAGGCGCTCGCGGTGAGCGCGATGCGTACGGGGGAGACGGCGGCCGCGTCCCGCACCCACCCCTCCCAGGCGTGGTCGGCGCACACCAGGGCGGTCGCCTCGGCGTCGGCCAGGATGTGCCCCAGCTCGCCCGCCTTGTACATGGGGTTGACCGGCACCACCGTGCCACCCGCCTTCCACGCGCCGAGCAGGGCCAGCACGAAGTGCGGAGTGTTCTGGAGCATGACCGCGAGCCGGTCGCCGGGCCGGAAGCCCCGCGCGGCGAGATGGCCGGCGATGCCGTCGGAGAGCGCGTCGACCTCCTCGTACGTCAGCCGCCCGTCGAAATAGGCGAGCGCCGCGCGGTGGGGCCGCTCCCGCACGGCGTCCCGGAAGGCGTGCAGCACGCTCGGCCGCGGCCGGATCGACCGGCGCTGCACCTCGGTGAGCTGAGCGAGCCATGGCTGGTCCTGATACGAGGTCATGAGGTGCGGCCCTGTCTGCTCGGGGGTGTGGGTGTGCGGGGGGCAGGGGTCGTCAGTCGGCGGCCTTTTCGAGCTTGCGCTGGAGGTGGTTCATGCCCGCCAGCCAGCGGTCGGTGTCACCGGCGCGGGCCGCGTAGTACTCGGCGACCTCGGGGTGCGGAAGGATGAGGAAGCGCTCCTGCGCGATCCCGTCGAAGAGGGCGTCGGCGACCTGCTCGGGCTCGATCGCGGTCGGCACGAGGACGAGGTCGCCGGTGGCCCCGGTGGCGCGCAGCATATCGGTGCGGACCCCCTGCGGGCAGATCGCGTGGACGCTGACGCCGCGGTGGCGGTAGGTCGCGGACAGCCACTCGGCGAAGGCGAGCGCGGCGTGCTTGGACACGCTGTACGGGGCCGAGCCGACCATGGTCAGCAGGCCGGCGGCGGAGACGGTGGCGACGAAGCGGCCGCTGCCGCGTTCCAGCCAGTCGGGCAGCAGCTCGCGGGCCGCCCGGACATGCGCCATGACGTTGACGTCCCAGGCTGCCTCCCACAGCTCCTCGGCGGCCTCGGGGCCGCCGACGGGGGCGACGCCGGCGTTGGCGCAGTAGATGTCGACGGCACCGCCGAGCGCCGCCCGCGCCTCGGGGACCACGCGGGAGGCGTCGCCCGGCACGGCCACGGCGCCGATCTCCTCGGCGACGGCCCTGGCCTTGTCGGCGTCGAGGTCGTTGACCACGACGCGGGCCCCTTCGGCGGCGAAGCGGCGGGCCAGGGCGGCGCCGATGCCGCCCCCTGCCCCGGTGACCACGGTTCGCGCTCCACGCACGGTACCCACGCATGCTCCTTCGGCCGGGGGCGGACGGCATCGCAGCCTGCCCGGCAGACTAACCAGTCGGTATGTGTAAACGGAAGGGGCATGACGGCGGTACGGGAGGGTACGAGGGCTCTGAGGCTTGTCCCAGACCCCGGGGTCCAGGGGCGGAGCGGTCGGGCAGCCCTAGGCGCGGGCCGGGCCCGCGCCTTCGGCGTCCGGCTTTCTCATGACGCTCCGCCAGCGGGCGTTCTCGCCCGCCAGCGCGTCCCACAGGACGTTCAGCGGGTGGGCCGCGTCCCACGCGGCGCGCTCCCCGCCGCGTACGAACACCCCGACCAGCACCGCCAGGTCCGGCCCGAGGTCGTCGGCCAGCTGGAGCGTCCGCAGCCCCGCGCCGCGCTGAAGCCGCCCGTCGGCGACCGCCTCGCCGATCCCCTGGGTCACCAGCACACAGCCGCGCAGCACGCCCGAGGAGAGCAGTTCCAGGCCGTACTGCACGGTGTCGATCTCGGCCGCGATGTTCAGTTCCTGGCGGTAGCGGGCGCCGAACCAGCCGCGCAGAAAGCCGGGGATCAGACCGTCGGCGGAGACCGCGAGCGGCAGCCCGGGGAGGTCGCGGACCGAGAGCCCGGGGCCGGGCAGCTCGTCCTCGGCGAGGTTGGTCACCAGGGACAGACCACTGCGGCGCCACTCCATCACCTCGAAGCCGTCCAGCCGGGTGTCCCCGTCCCCGGTGGTCAGCACGGAGCCGCAGACCAGGTCGAGCTCCTTGGAGGCGAGCCGGTCCAGCAGGTCGCGGGTGCGCACATGCTCGACCTTGAGCTCCACCCCGCGGCTCTCGAAGTCCTCGGTGACCAGTTCCACGGCGTTGAGGAGGAAGCCGAGGGTGTAGCGGGTGGAGCCCACGTTCAGCCGGCTGCCCAGACGGCGGCGGCAGCCGTGCACGGACTCCAGCCACTCCTTCAGGGTGCCGCGCGCGAGTTCGGCCAGGGCCTCTCCCGTGGCGGTGAAAAGCACGTTCTGACTCCGGCCGCGCTTGAGCACAAGCGGCTCGCCGCACAGCGCGCCGAAGTTCCGATTCATGGTGTCGAGTTGTTTCTGGATGCTGGACTGCTCCCGCCCCAGCAGCCGGGCGGCGCCCAGCGCGGTACCCGCCTCGTGGACCGCGAGCAGCGTGCGGAGCTGGTCCATCGTGGTGTCCAGCAGTGCCGTGGGGTACTGCCACCGGGGGTTTAAGGGCATGCCGGCCTTCCGCATCGAGATCACGTACGAATTCCGGCTTGGCAGCATAGTCGAGCGGGCTCCGGCAAACTGATCCGGAGAACAGCGGTAATCTTCTCGGGATTTGTATTCGGGAATTCGGCGGACCGCATTCGCGGCCCCGGATTATCCGCCTCGGCGGCGACGCGCGGCCCGGGCGCGGGGCCGCGGCGCCTGCGGCGGGCCGTCCCCTACCCGCCCCTTCCCGCAACTGGGGCTCCGCCCCAGACCCCGGTCCTCGAGCTCCTCTCCAGCTACCGCTGGGAGGTGCCCGCATGCGCCCGGACGGGAAGGGGCGGGTAGGGGAGAAATCCGCCGCGGGCGCCGCCGCGCCGCGTTGCCGTCAGCGGTGGTTCGGGAATTCCACGACCTGCTGGTAGGTCGGCCGGTTCTGCCAGTGCGCCTTGTCGTGGGTGACGCCGCCCAGCGGGCGCTGGATGATGGAGTCGGCGCACCACTGGTCGCCCGCCGAGCAGTTCGCGTCGCCCGGGTAGACCTCCGTGGCGGGCTTGGCCGCGGCCTGCTTCAGGCTGGTCAGGAGGGCGTCGCGGCAGGCGGACAGGTCACCGGCGCCGCAGTACTTCTTGGCGAGCGGCCCCTTGACGTCCTCGCCGAGGACGGCGCGCAGATCCTTATCGACGTAGGACCACCAGCCGTACTGGAAGGAGGATCCGGCGTGCGAGCCGGTGGGCCCGTGGCCGGCCGAGGGCGCCTCGTCGACGGTCAGATTGGCGCGCAGCGCATCGTAGAGTTCGCCGCCCAGCTGAGGTTTGAACTCGGCCTCCACCAGAAGCGGCCACCACGCGTCCATGATCCGTACGGCGTCGGGGTGCCCATAGGTGTGCGAGCCGGCGGATGTCTCGCGGCGCTGGGCGCCCGCCGCCTGCCAGGACTCCAGCTGCTGCACGGCCTTGGCCGCCTGCGCGTCGGTGATGGGCGCGCTGCGCAGGACCTTGAGCAGTTCGGGCAGCACGTCCTCGCCGCGCAGATCGGCGACGGCCGCCTCGGCCATGGCGCGGGTGAGCGCGGCACGGGTCACCCCGCCCTTCTTCACCAACGCCCGCACCCGGTCGTCGAGAAGGTTTCCGCGGTGCACCGAGCCGTTGCCGAAGCCGGCCGCCGTGTATCCCTTGGCCTGCCGGTTGTTCCAGCTGATGTAGTAGTCCTGGTCGATGGACTGGGGGTGCTGGGCGGGCGGGGTGTACGCGGCGGTGTTGACCACCGGGTCGAAGTCCCGCCACTCGTACGCCGCCTCGGCCTTGACCGGAAGCGAGGGGTCCACGTCCGCCGCCCGGACCATGTTGAGCCCGCTGTTGTAGTAGGCGGTCTGCCGGGAGTCGGCGTAGAACCAGTTGAAGGTGTAGTTGATGTGCTGCGCCGCGCTCTGGAAGGACTTGGCGTCCTTCACATAGCCGGGATCGTTGAGCATCTGGAAGCCGACGATCGAGTCGGCCTCGTGGCGGTAGGTGGCGCGCAGCAGGGTGTAGGCGACGGGCTTGCCGTCCACCGTCGCGCGATGGGTGACCAGGCCGTACTTGGTGCGGTAGACCTGCATGCGGTAGGAGCCCTCGGCGGTGGAGTCTGCGACCGTCGGCTTCCAGGCGTTGCGGCGCTCGATCTTCTCCATCGGCAGGCAGGAGCCGCGGTAGCGGTAGTACGTGGAGTCCTTGGCCGGGGCGGAGCCGTCGGGTGAGCACAGCTCGACGGCGAAGGTGTCGGTGACGTCCTGCGCGGAGGTGGTCGCGCTCCAGGCGTAGTCCTGGCCGCGGCCCAGCTGGACGTACATCCCCACGCCCGCGAAGGAGGCGCCGCGGGCGCTGATGCCCGGGCCCTGGATCTCCTGGAGCATCAGCAGCTGCGGCGCGAAGTAGCCGGTCTGCGGGCCGAAGACGGCGACGGGGTTGCCACTGGCGGTGTACTTGCCGGAGACCAGGAGCGCGTTGGACATGCCGTGCTTGCGGCTGAACAGATCGCGGGGCAGCACGCCGTCGTCGTAGATGCCGCGCAGCGCCTCGAGCTTCTTCGGGGCCTTGACCTGCTGGGTCGCGCCGGTCCTGGCGCTGCCGGTCTTGTCGTAGACCAGCTGTTCCGGGGTGACGGACCCGGGGTCGGGCAGGGCGGTGCCCTTGGCGTTCGCCGGCTTGCCCGCGTACGGGAAGCTGGTGCCGTCGTGCACGGTCAGCGCGGCCTCGGGGTCGTCGCGCTCGCGGAAGGACTCCCATACCTGGGTGCCCTCGGCCAGGCCGTACTTCTGCTGGGCGGCGAGCAGCGACAGCGCGGACTCCACCTCGCCTCCGCCGCCGTTGCCGAACAGCGCGCCGACGACGGAGGCGAGGGCGATCAGGTCGGTGAGCTTGAAGGGCTCGATCTCGCCCGCGTTGGTGATCGCGTCGATGTGTCCGGTGAGGACGTACTCGCCCGGGAAGTAGCGGCCGTCCTTGGCCTGCTTGCGGTAGGCGTTGATGCCGTCGACATACGCCTGGGCGTCGGCCAGGGCCTGTCTGCCGCGCTCGCCCTGGCTGGCGAGGATGTAGTCGATCTGGGCCTGGTAGTCCTCCTCCTTGTACGGGGCCTGGCCGAAGAAGCTCTGCTCCAGGCCCTGGTTGGACTCGGCGCCGCCGGCGAAGGAGGTGAGCTCGCCGCGGCCGACGTGCCGGAAGAGGTCCATCAGCCAGAGCCGGTCCTGGGCTGCGGCGTATCCGGCGCCGAACTCGGTGCCCTCGCGGGTGGTGCCCTGGATATGGGGCACTCCGGTCTTCTTGTCGCGGGTGATCGTCACATCGTCGCGGGGCTTGTCCACCTTGGCCACCTGGTCGGCGGGGACCCCGAAGGACGAGTCGTTGAAGAAGTCGGTCAGCTTGTCGTCGGTGAGCGTCTGATACCCGGCGACCAGCTTGTTGTAGGGGCCGAGCTGGTCGGTGCTGTGCTCGGGGTGGGTGCCGAACGCGCGGTTGGCGAGGATGTCGGCCAGCGTGGCGTTGCCGTTCTGGCCGGGCGGCAGGATGTCCGAGCACTGGCCCTGGCAGTAGTCGGTGACGGCCGCTGCGGCCGGCTCCGCCTGCGCGCGCTGCGGGAGTGGCCCCGCGAGCGCGGCGCCCAGTGCCAGCACGGCCGTCGTGGCTATCGCGGTACAGGTGAGCTTGCCGGTTCGTCGTCGCATATACGCTCCTCCCGGGTGCCGTTGGGACGGGAGGTTACCGGCGGTATGAACCGGCCGGAAGATGAGCAGCCGTCACCTTCTCCTTCTGCCCCCAGGTCCTTCGGCTTTTTTCAACTTCCTTCCGTTTCCTCGGAATCGAAGGGATCCGGTTCGCGCTCTGTTACGTCCATTCGACAACGAGTCGGGTCCGCACCCGCGGAGGTGGAAAGAGATGGCCGGTTTCAGAGCACTCGCACGAGACGTTCGCAACCCACGCAGGCACATCACCGCGCGCCGCACCTCGCTGCGCAAATGCCTCGAACGGTTCGCACCGTACGGGCACCGGGCGACATGGCACCATCTGTGCTCCCGGGCGGGGATCGCCCTGGAGGACCGTCACCCCGAACCGGCACGGCTGATCACGGCGCTGGAGGAGCTGGAGGAGGCGCGCACCCTGTGGCTCGGGTACGAGGCGAAGTTCGCGGCCCGGCGCCGGCAGGAGAAGCTCGATGGGATCCGCCAGCCGAACGCCCTGGACGACTGGCATCTGCGCACCCGGCGCGGGTGCGACATCATGCCCTGTGAGAGCCCGTCGGCCCACCCCGAGGACCGGCTGGCGGAGGTGCTCGCCCGCCTGATCCTCGCGATGGAGTCGGGGCCCGCCTCGGCCTGCCCGGTCTGCGCACAGAACCGGCTGGCCTGGCACGACGATCTGGACCGCCACCCGTGGGAGGGACCGGTGTGCGGAAACTGCGGCATCGTCGTACCGGTGCCGGTGCTCACGACCGAGGCACTGGCCGCCGCCCGCCACACCAGGCCCGGCCACCCCGCCCGCCCCGTCTCCCACGCCACCCCGTCCGCGCGGCCCCGGAGGCGGTACGCGACCGTGTGAGGGAGCCATGACCGAGAATCGGGGCGCGCCCGCCGGGAATCGGCGGGCGCGCCGCCGCGTCGGGCGCCAGGGCCGTGGCTCGTTGACAGGCGGCGCCCGCCCGTCCATGCTGAGCAGTCGCTTAGTGATCGGACGCCAGGGAGGCCGTGAGATGGCAGAGCCAAGGATCTTCACCTCGCCCGAAGAGCTGCGGTCGGCGGTCGGGGAAGACCTCGGCCCCAGCGACTGGCTGGAGATCGACCAGAAGCGGATCGACCTGTTCGCCGAGGCGACCGGCGACCACCAGTGGATCCATGTGGACCCGGAGAAGGCGGCCGCGGGCCCCTTCGGCTCCACCATCGCCCACGGCTATCTGACGCTGTCCCTGCTCCCCGCGTTCACCCCGCAGCTGCTGGGGGTCGACGGCGTGCGCATGGGCATCAACTACGGCGTGAACAAGGTGCGCTTCCCCGCCCCCGTTCCGGTCGGCTCCCGGCTGCGCGCCACCGGGCGGGTGGCGGAGGTGGCCGAGGTGGCCGACGGCGGCTTCCAGGTGACGCTGGTGGTGACCGTGGAGCGCGAGGGCGGGGAGAAGCCGGTGTGCGTGGCGGAGTCGGTGGCCCGCTACTACGTCTGAGCCGGGTGGCCCTGCCCGGCCAGATAGTCCTGTACGTGCGCCCGGAAGTGCGGGCAGTCGGACAGAAAGGTGTGCGGGCAGTCCAGCACGCCGGCCAGCCGGGCACTTCTGCGGTCGAGTTCGGCGCGCTGGCGCTCGATGTCGGCCAGCTTGGCCCGCACCAGGTCCCGCCACTGGTCGGGGCCCGCGGCGCGGTGCTCGTCCATGCTCGCGATCTCCTCGAGCGTGAAACCCACCTCCTGGCACAGCCGCAGCCGGGCGATCCGCTCGGCGGCCTGTGGGGCGTAGCGCCGCTGTCCGCCGCTGCGTTCCGGCGCGGGCAGCAGGCCCTTGCGTTCCCAGTAGCGGATCTTCGAGGCGGGCACCCCGGTCGCCGCCGCCAGCTCGCCGATCGTCCACTGCGCCATCGCCCGTCCCTTCCGGTTGACTTGATCCCGGGTTCAAGCCCAACGCTGATCGTATGACGACGGACATTGCCAATCATGAGCAGTACGAGACCTGGAACGGTGACGAGGGGCGCCACTGGGCGCGGTGGCAGCCCCGGTACGACGCGATGCTGGAGCCGCTGACGGCCCCGCTGCTGGACGCCGCCGCGCTCGCGCCCGGGGACCGGGTGCTCGACATCGGCTGCGGCTGCGGCGCCACCACGCGGGCGGCTGCCGCGCGCACGGCCGGGGGTGAGGCGCTGGGGGTGGATCTGTCCGCTCCGATGCTGGAGCGCGCCGCGCTCCTCGCCGCCGAGGAAGGCGTACGGAACGCGAGGTTCCTGCGGGCCGACGCGCAGGCGTACGGCTTCGGGCCCGCCTCCCACGACGCGCTGGTCAGCAGGCTCGGCGTACACGGCTTCGCCGACCCGCCCGCGGCCTTCGGCAATCTGGCCGCCGCCCTGCGCCCCGGCGCCCGTCTGGCCATCCTGAGCTGGCAGCACCCCCGGCACAGCGAGTTCGCGCGGGTCCCGGCCCGGGCGCTGCGCGGCACGGAGCCCTCGGGCGAGGGGCAGGCGTTCTCGCTCAGCGACCCCGGCCGAGTCCGCGCGCTGCTGGCCGGGGCGGGCTTCGCACCGGTCGCGGTCGACGCGGTGGAGGTGGTGCTGCGCGTGGGGGACACGCCCCTGGACGCGGTGGAGTTCATGGCCGGCACGGGCGCGCTGCGCGCCGCGCTGGCGTCCGCCGACCGCCCGGCCCGCGAGCGCGCCCGGCGGGTGCTGGCCGAGGCGCTGGAGCCGTACGCCTCACCGGACGGCGTCCGGCTGCGGGCCGCACTGTGGCTGACCACCGCGCGCCGCGCCGCGTAGGGCTGCGGCGGGCCCGAGCCCTGTCCGGGCCCAGGAGACGTCCGGCGGATCTGTTCCCCGTTCCGCCCCTTCCCGGTTCCACTGCCCACGCGGCGGAGCCGCACATCGGCAGGGGCCGGGAAGGGGCGGGGTGGGGCAGTGTCCGAGCGGCGGTCGATGTGCGGCTCCGCCGCGCGGGGCTCCGCCGCGTGGGCCCGCCGCAGGCGTCAGGATCGGCCGGACAGGGCCTGACCCGCCGCGCCCACCATGCGCAGCGCCAGCCCGGCGTAGAGCTCGCCGACCTCGTCGGGGGTGCTGCGGCCGCGGGCGTTGAACCAGCGCGCGACGTCGATGCACAGCGACAGGACGGCGACCGTGGTGCCGCGGACGTCGGCGACGTCGAAGTCGCCTGCCTTCACCCCGTCCTCGACGATCGCCCGCACCGCGCCGTCCGAGGCCCGCCGCAGCGCGGTGATCTCGGCGCAGTGGTCCTCGGCGAGCGCGTCGAGCTCGTACTGGACCACGCGGGCGGTGGTGTGGTGCTCGGCGTGCCAGCGGACGAAGGCGCGCACGGCCTCGGCGAGCCGCTCGGCGGGGGTGCCGGCGCCGTCCCTGGCCGCTTCGAGGATGTCGAGCGCGAGCCGGTGGCCGACCTTGCTGATCTGGTAGAGCAGCTCTTCCTTGGTCTTGTAGTGGATGTAGAGCGCGGCGGGGCTCATGCCGGCGCGGCCCGCGATGTCGCGGGTGGTGGTGGCGTGGTAGCCGCGCTCGGCGAAGGCGTGCACCGCGGCGGTCATCAGCCGCCGGGCCGCGTCCGGAGTGATGTCGCGCCACGCCTCGGGGGCGCCCTCGGTGTTTTTCGCCTCCGCGTCCATGGCGGACACCCTACATGCCGGTGAGCAAGCGCTTAGGCCACGTCTTCCTCAGGCCTTTCGCTCGGCCGAGGGCTCCGTACGGCGCCCGGGCGGGGCGGGCGCCTCGGGCCGGGCGGGCGCCTCGGGCGGGGCGCCGCGCCGGGCGGGCCGTATCGCTACGGCCGCGGAGGCGAGCAGCAGCACTCCGAGCATCACGAACGGGGCGGCCGTCCCCGCGATCCCGGCCAGCACGCCCGCGGAGGCGGGCGCGGCGACCTGGCCGAGGCGGTTGCCGGTGAGCCGCAGCGCCAGGGCGGTGGAGCGGGCGCCGTCCGGCGCCGCCTGGACGACGGTGGTCATGGACAACGGCTGGCCCACCCCGAGGCAGAAGCCGAGCGCGGCCAGCAGGATCCCCAGCCCCCAGGCGGGCACCGGCAGGGCGAGCGCCGCGCACAGCAGCCCGGCCCCCAGGCAGCTGACGGCCATCAGGACGGTGCGGCCCAGCAGCCGGATCATCGGGGTCATGATGAGCCGGCAGGCGATGGTGGCGGCGGCGCGCACGCTCAGCAGCAGGCCGATGACCGCGGGCGCGATGGACCGCTGTTCGCCGACGACGGGGAGGTAGGCGGTGAGGATGTCGGTGGCGGAGAGCACGGCGAGGCTGATGAAGATGCCGGAGGCCACGCCCCGGGTGCGCAGGATGCCGCCGACCGGGACCCGGCCGCCGGAGCGCGCCCCGTCGGCGTCGGACGACCCCGGCCCCGCGGCCCCCTCCCGCGCGCGGTGCTCGATGCGCCACAGGGACGTGACCGCGAAGGCCGCGACGACGGCCGATACGAAGAGCGCGGCCGCGCTGGTCCGCGCCAGGGCGTCGCCGTGCTCGGACACCACCTGACCGGCGGCGATGGGGCCGATGAGCTGGCCGAGGGAGGCGCCGATGGTGAAGTGGCCGAAGTTGCGGTCCTGATCCTCGGGGGCGCTCTGGCGGGCCACCAGGGACTGGGCGCCGATCACGAAGGACAGATGGCCCAGGCCCATCACCCCGCTCCACACGGCCATCTCCAGCAGCGACCCGGCCCGGCCGCTGAGCGCGCAGCCGGTCACGATCAGCACCACGCCGACCGGCAGCAGCGGGGCGCAGCGCCCGTGGTCGGTGCGCCGCCCCAGTGGTACGGCGGCGAACAGCGGCAGCAGGGCGTAGACGCCCGCGATCACGCCGACCGCCCGGGCGTCGGCGCCCAGCGCGAGAGCCCGGTAGGAGACGGCGGGCCGCGCCATGCTCACCGCCCCCTGCGCGAACGAGAAGGCGATGACCAGGCGCAGCAGCCAGCCCCTACCGGGCTTCGGAGAATCCACGGGTCAGATGATGCCGAAGAGCAGGCCCGCCCCGAGCACCACCAGCGAGGTGAGCGCCGCCCACTTCACCACGAAGCGGGTGTGGTCGCCGAACTCGACCTTCGCCATGCCGACCAGGACGTAGACGGCCGGGACCAGCGGGCTGGACATGTGCAGGGCCTGCCCGACCAGGGAGGCGCGGGCGATCTCGACCGGGTCGACCCCGTGCGCGGCCCCGGCCTCGGCGAGGATCGGCACGATGCCGAAGTAGAAGCCGTCGTTGGACATGAAGTAGGTGAGCGGGATGGACAGGATGCCGGTGACCAGGCCCATGTGCGGGCCCATTCCGTTCGGGATCCCGTCGACCAGCCAGCGCGCCATGTGCTCGACCATGCCGGTGCCGGTGAGCACGCCGGTGAAGACGGCGGCGGCGAAGACCATGCCGGAGACGTTGACGACGTTCTCGGAGTGGGCGGCGATACGGGCCTTCTGGTCCGCGACGCGCGGGAAGTTGACGGTGAGCGCGATGGCGGCGCCGAGCAGGAAGAGGACCGGGATCGGCAGGTCCTCGCGGATCATCATGGTGAGCAGCCCGATGGTGAGGGCCGCGTTGAACCAGTACAGCTTGGGGCGCAGGGTGGGCCGGTTGGGGTCGAGCCCCTGGTGCTCTTCGGAGTCGTCCTCGGGCGCCTCGGCGTCGGTGCCGCCGCCCGCGCCGCCGGTGGCCTGCTTGCCCTTACGGTCCTTGGCACCCGTGCCGGAGCCGGTGCCGCCGCCCGCGCCGACCAGCACCGTCTCGGGGTCGGCGGTGACGTCCTCGAGGGTCAGCGTGCCAAGGCGCTTGCGCTCGCGCAGACCGAGGCCGTAGGCGAGGGCGAAGACGAAGACCAGGCCGGCCGCGAGGGCCGGGATCATCGGGACGAAGATGTCGCTGGCGTCGAGCTTGAGCGCGGCGGCGGCGCGGGCGGTGGGGCCGCCCCAGGGGAGCGTGTTCATCACGCCGTTGGCCATGGCCGCGACACCGGTCATGACGACCAGGCTCATCTTCAGCCGCCGGTACAGCGGCACCATGGCCGACACGGTGATCATGAAGGTGGTGGAGCCGTCGCCGTCGAGGGAGACGATCGCGGCGAGCACCGCGGTGCCGACGACCACCCGCATCGGGTCCGCTTTGCAGAACCGCAGGATGACCCGGACGATCGGGTCGAAGAGGCCGACGTCGATCATCACCCCGAAGTAGATGATGGCGAACATCAGCATCGCCGCGGTGGGCGCGAGGTCACCGACGCCCTTGAGGACGTAGTCCCCCAGGTGCGCCCCCTTCCCCACGATGACGCAGAAGAGCGCCGGGATGAGCACCAGCGCACCCATCGGAGTCATCTTCTTCATCATGATCAACACCAAGAAGGTGGCAATCATGACGAATCCGAGGATTGTCAGCATATTTGGCTACCTCACGTTCGCCCTTGAACTCCCCCAGAACTGGCGGGTCGAGGTGACGTTAGGTGGCGCAACTTTCCGTTAACAAGGTCTTGACGTGCGAGCAATAAGCGCAAAACCCCAGGTCAGCCGGGTTGGCGTGATTTCAGGCCCCGGGGGTGACCACCGTGAGCTGCACCGGGCAGCCGTTGAGCACCGCGGTGCCGGACAGCGGATCGAGCCGGGATCCGTCGATGAGCCGGTTGACGTTGACCCCCGGGTGCGCCGCCGCGACCGGCGTCCGGGTGCCGGGCCGGTCGTGCCCCCAGCCGTGCGGCAGGCTGACCACCCCGGTCCGTACCGCGTCCGTCACCTCCACCGGCACCTCCAGCTCCCCGCCGTCGCCCTTGACCCGCACCAGGCCGCCGTCGGCCACGCCCAGCCGGGCCGCGTCCTTGGGGTGGAGGTGGAGGGTGCAGCGGTTGCTGCCGCCGACCAGCGCCGGGATGTTGTGCATCCAGCTGTTGTTGGAGCGCAGATGGCGGCGGCCGACCAGCAGCAGCCCGTCCGCGCGCCCGCCCAGCGCCCGCCGCAGCCGCGCCGCTTCGGCGGCGATCGGCTCCGGGCACAGCTCGACGGTGCCGCTGCGGGTCTTGAGCAGGCCGGGCAGGCGCGGCCGCAGCGGCCCCAGGTCGATGCCGTGCGGGTGGGCCAGGACCCTGGTCAGGGTCAGCCCCTCGGGGTCGGCGCCGAAGCCGTCCCCGTACGGGCCGAGGCGCAGCATCATGTCCAGCCGCCGCTCGGCGCCGCTGACGCCGGTGAGATGGGCGGCGAGCTCTCCCCGGTCGCGGCCGTGCACCGGCGAGGCGGGGTCGGCCACGGCCTTGCCGAGGGCCGCGTCGATCGCCATGGCGTCCACGGCCGCCGGGTCGGCGCCCGCGTGCCCGCCCGCGCACAGCGTCAGCCGCGCCAGGATCTCGGCCTCGCTCATCCGGTCCGCGTCCAGCGGGAGCGCGGGGCGGGTGTAGCGGACCTGGTTGCGCACCGCGAAGGTGTTGAACGCGAAGTCGAAGTGGGGGCTCTGGCTGGGCGGGGGCGGCGGCAGGACCACATGCGCGTGGCGCGAGGTCTCGTTCAGATACGGGTCCACGCTCACCATGAAGTCGAGCCCGGCCAGCGCCCGGTCCAGCCGGTCGCCGTCCGGCGCGGACAGCACCGGGTTGCCCGCGATCACGATCAGCGCCCTGACCTGCCCCTCGCCCGGGGTCTCGATCTCCTCGGCCAGCGCCGCCGCGGGCAGTTCGCCCTTCGCCTCGGGGTGTCCGCCGACCCTGCTGCGCCAGCGGCCGAGCGCGAACCCCTTGCCGGGGCGCGGCGGGCGCGGCGCCCCGGCGGTGGCGGAGAGCGGGAACATGACCCCGCCGGGCCGGTCCAGGTTGCCGGTGAGGGCGTTCACCACATCGACCAGCCAGCTGGTGAGCGTGCCGAACTCGACGGTGGTGGAGCCGATCCGCCCGTAGACGGCGGCTCGTGGCGCGGCGGCGAGCTCGCGGGCGAGCGTACGGATCTCCCCGGCGGGCACCTCGCAGACCGCGGCCACCGCCTCGGGCGTGAAGTCCGCCGCCAGCCGCCGCACCTCGTCCACGCCCGTCAGATGCTCGCCGGGGGCCACCAGGCCCTCCGCGAACAGCACCCCGACCACCGCGAACAGCAGCAGCGCGTCCGTGCCGGGCCGGATGGCCAGATGCCGGTCGGCGGCCTCGGCCGTACGGGTGCGGCGCGGATCGACCACCGTGAGCCGGCCGCCGCGCCGCCGCAGGGCCTTGAGCCGCCCGGGGAAGTCGGGGGCGGTGCACAGGCTGCCGTTGGAGTCCAGCGGGTTGGCGCCGATCATCAGCAGATGGTCGGTGCGGTCCAGGTCGGGCACCGGGATCGCGTTCGCGTCGCCGTAGAGCAGGCCGCTGGAGACATGCTTGGGCATCTGGTCGAGGGTGCTGGCGGTGAAGATGTTCCGGGTGCCGAGCGCGCCGAGCAGCAGCGAGGGATACAGCCCGCCCGCCATGGTGTGCACGTTCGGATTGCCGAGGAACACGGCCGCCGCCTGCGGCCCGTACCGCTCCAGCAGCGGTCGCAGCCCGGCGTCCACGGCGGCGAACGCCTCGTCCCAGCTCGCCGGCTCCAGCCGCCCGCCGCGCCGTACCAGGGGCCGCCGCAGCCGGTCCGGGTCCGCGTCCAGCTGGCCGAACGACGCGCCCTTGGGGCAGATGAAGCCCCGGCTGAAGACATCGTCCCGGTCCCCGCGCGCCCCGGTGACCTGCCCCTCGTCGATGGTCAGGGTCAGCCCGCAGGTGGCCTCGCACAGCGGGCAGATGCGCAGAGCGGTACGGCTCATCGGTCCCTCCTGGGGACGGCGGCGGCAACGGTGACGCGACGACTTCTCACCCTACCGATTGGTACGCAGGTGAGGGAGGGTCGGGCCAGACGGCGAAGCGGAACCGCATGGCCAGGCCCGCCGCGGGCGGTCAGTCCAGCACGCCCGCCAGATACGCGCGCAGCAGCTCCTTCGTCTCGGCCACGACCACCGGGTCGCCGTCCGGGTGGACGCGGAAGGCGAGCCGCAGCAGCGCGTCCGCGGTCTCGACGGCGAGCAGGAAGGCCACCCGCACCCGCTCCCCCGCCTCGCCGGACTCCTCCAGGCCCAGCCGCTCGCCGAGCAGCTCGCGCAGCCGGTCCGCGACCAGGTGGTTGGGCTGGTCGGGCCGAGCGGTCACGGGCACCGGCATGCCGAACTCGACCAGCGCGAAGCCCGGCGCCCCGCGCTTCATCGCCAGATACTCGTCGACCACCACGTCCATGGCCTCCCGCCAGCCGCCGCCGTCCGTCCCGGACTCCGCCAGCCGCTCGGTCACCCGCGCGGCGTACTCGTCGAGATTGCGGTGGGCCAGGGCCTCGGCCATCGCGCGCTTGTTGGAGAAGAAGCGGTACACCGAGCCGATGGGGACGCCGGCGCGCTCGGCGACCGCACGGGTACTGAGGTCGTCGTAGCCGGTCTCGTCGAGGAGTTCGGCACAGGCGTCGAGGATCCGGCCGAGGCGCTCGGCGCTGCGGCGCTGGACGGGGGCGCGGCGGAGGGGCGGTGGCGGTATGGGCACGCCACCATCCTGCCCGATCATTGACGCGCCCCGCTTTCGATTCCTATGGTCCTCCATAGGAATCGCACGCCCAGTGACCAAGTGGCGGGAGCCGGACGATGAGCGGCGGAACGGACATCGAGCGAGCGCGCAAGACGGCCGCGGGGCTGGTGTACTCCCCCGGGTTCGGCAATGAACACAGCAGCGAGGCCGTCGCGGGCGCGCTGCCCGTCGGCCGCAACTCCCCCCAGCGCGCCCCGCTGGGGCTGTACGCGGAGCAGCTGAGCGGCACCGCCTTCACCGAACCGCGCGCCCACAACCGCCGCTCCTGGCTGTACCGCATCCGGCCCTCCGCCGCGCACCCGCCCTTCGTCCGCGCCGACAACGGCGGGCTGCGCGGCGCGCCGTTCACGGAGTGCGCCCCGGACCCCAACCGGCTGCGCTGGGAACCGCTGCCCGCCCCGGCCCCCGGCACGGACTTCCTCGCCGGCCTGTGGACCCTCGGCGGCAACGGCGACGCCTCGCGCCGCTCCGGCATGGCCATCCACCTCTACGCCGCGAACGCGCCCATGACCGACCGGGTGTTCAGCGACGCCGACGGCGAGCTGCTGATCGTGCCCGAGCGGGGCGGGCTGCTGCTGTGCACCGAGTTCGGGCGGCTGCGCGCCGAGCCGGGGCAGATGGCGCTGGTGCCGCGCGGCGTGCGCTTCCGCGTCGAGCCGCTCGACCCCGAGGTGCGCGGCTACGTCTGCGAGAACCACGGCCGCCCCTTCGCCCTCCCCGACCTCGGCCCGATCGGCGCCAACGGGCTGGCCAACGCGCGGGACTTCCTGGCCCCGGTGGCCGCGTACGACGATGTCGAGGGCCCGGTGGAGGTGGTCAACAAGTTCTGCGGCAACCTGTGGTCCGCGACCTACGACCACTCCCCGCTGGACGTCGTCGCCTGGCACGGCAACCACGTCCCGTACGTGTACGACCTGCGCCGTTTCAATGTGCTCGGCTCCATCAGCTACGACCACCCGGACCCGTCGATCTTCACGGTCCTCACCTCGCCCTCCGACACCCCCGGCCTGGCGAACGTCGACTTCGTGGTCTTCGCGCCGCGCTGGCTGGTCGGCGAGGACACCTTCCGGCCGCCGTACTTCCACCGCAATGTGATGAGCGAGTACATGGGCCTGATCGAGGGCGCGTACGACGCCAAGACCGCCGGGAAGGGCGGCTTCGTGCCCGGGGGCGGCTCGCTGCACAACATGATGTCCGCGCACGGCCCCGACCGGGAGACCTTCGAGCGGGCGAGCGCGGCGGAGCTGACGCCCCGCAAGGTCGACGACGGGCTGGCCTTCATGTTCGAGACCCGCTGGCCCGTGACGGCCACCCGGCAGGCGCGCGAGGCGGACCATCTCCAGCAGGGGTACGACGACGTCTGGCGTGGCCTGGAGCGGCACTTCCGGTGACCACCTTCGCCCCCGACTCCCTCACCCTGAACCGCAAGCTGCCGCTGTGGTACCAGGTCTCGCAGTCGCTGCGGGCCTCGATACTCGGCCGCGGCCCCCACGAGCCGCTGCGCCTGCCCACCGAGGACCGTCTGGCCGAGCACTACGGCGTCAGCGTCCTGACGATGCGGCAGGCGCTCAAGGAGCTGGAGACGGAGGGGCTCATCAGCCGCCACCGGCGGCGCGGCACCTTCATCGAGCCGAGCGCCCGGCGGGGCGCGCCGGTGCGGCTGCTGGGCTCGGTGGACGCGATCGTGGCCCAGCAGTCCGGCGAGCGGACGACCGTGCTCGGCCACGGCCCCGCCCCCGTACCGGCGGAGCTGGCCGAGCACTTCCCGGGCCTGCGCGAGACCACGGCCTACCGGCGGCTGCGGAGCGACGCGGCGAGCGGCGAGCCGACCAACTGGGCCGAGAACTTCGTCCGCCCCGACATCGCCGAGCGCATCGACGTGGCCGACCTCGCGCGCTGGCCGATGACGAAGGTGCTGCGGGACGCGGTGGGGGTCCGGATCAGCCGCATCACGGACACGGTCGAGGCCCGCCTGGCCGACCCGGAGACGTCCCGGCTGCTCCGGGTGCCGCTGCTCAGCCCGATCCTGCACTACACGGGGGTGACCTACGACGACGCGGGGCGCGCGGTCGACGTGGCCCGCATCCACTACCGGGGGGACCGCTTCTCGTTCACGGTCACGGTCGAGGCGCGGTGACCGCCGTCGGCTGAGCGGTTCCCGCGCGCCGCGCGCCGGGTGGCGCGCGGATACGATGCGGGGTGGGAGTGGGAGAACGTGCCGGGGGAAGGGCTGCGGCGTGACGGCGACACGGGCCACAGGGGCCGACCGGGCCGTATGGGCCGACGCACCGCTGCTGGCGGACCTCATGCCCTGGTCCGTGGGGCCGCTGCGGCTGGGCCGGGCGTGGGTGATGGGGCCGGACCCCAAGACGCTCAAGGCGCGCTGGGAGCGGCTGCTCGCCGCCGGTGACGCGGCCGGGCGGGCGGCGCTGTTCCGCCCGAGCCGTGCCCGTAAGCTGCACGTCGCCATGCCCCAGCTGCCCGGACAGCGGACCTCCACCGCCCCGCTGGCGGGCGAGAGCGGGCCGTGCCCCGAGCCCGTACGGGTCGCTCACGGGCCGTACGACCAGCAGTGGCTGATCCCCGACCACCGGCTGATCGACGCCGCCCGGCCGGAGCTGTGGCGGGTGGCCGACGACCGGCAGATCCACGCCGTCGAGGTGGCCGGTCCTGACCCGGGGCCGACGCTGACGTTCTCCGCGCTGTTGCCGGACGGCTACTCCCCCGCGGGCCGCCCCGGGCGGATCCGGCCCCTCTACCGCCGCCCCGGCGGCCGGGAGCCCAATCTCGCGCCGGGGCTGCTCGACCGGCTCTCGGCCGAGCTGGCGCGTCCCGTCACCGCCGAGGACTTCCTGGCCTGGGTCGCCGCGGTGGCCGGCCATCGCCCGGAGGGCTGCGCGGTGCCGCTGACCGCCGACCCCGGGATCTGGGAGGCGGGCGTGGAGCTGGGCCGCCGGGCGCTGTGGCTGCATACCCGCGGGGCGCACAGCGGCGAACGCCCGCGCATGCCGGGCGGCCAGCGCCCCTACGTACGCGCCGCGCTCCCCGAGCGCGGGCTGCCCGAGACCCTCGCGTACGACCCGGAGGACGCGACCCTGCACCTCGGCGCGGGACGGATCTCACCGGTGCCGCGCCGCGCGTGGGAGTTCCACGCGGGCGGGGCGCGGGTGCTGGAGACCTGGTTCGAGCGCCGTACGGCGCGGGGCGAGCCCGGCACGCTGGAGGCCGTCGTTCCGGCGGCCTGGCCGCGCGAGTGGACGTCGGAGCTGCTGGAGCTGATCACCGTGCTGGCGCTGCTCGCCGAGGATCGCCCGGCGCGGCGGGCGCTGGCCGAGCGGCTGGCCGCCGGGCCGCGCCTGGGCCCGGTCGAGCTGGGCGAGGCGGGCGTGCTGCCGGTGCCGGGCTCGGCCCGGCGCCCGGCGTCCGTGCTGGACCATCACGAGGAGGGCCCGGGCGGGCAGTTCGCCCTGATGTGAGCCGGACGGTGCCCGGCTGCTCCGGCGCTGCGCGCACGTGCCTCCGGGGCGAGGACGAGTGCGTACGCGCGCCCGGAGGTAGCGGCCATGCCGCGCGCGGGCACGGGGTCACCGGCTGGAGCGGGGCCGGTTCCGCCGTGCCCGGAATGCGGACGGCGATGCGGGCGTCATGGGCGGCGGGCCCTGGGGACGGGCCTACCGGGTCTGCCAGGCCTTCCGGGCTGCCCGGGGCGACCTGGCCCGCCGGAACGGGCCGGGCGGGCCGGGTGCGCCCGGAAGCCTCAGTGGCGGCTGCCGAACAGCGAACGGCGCAGTCGGCGCAGCGGCGCGAACAGCGACACCCTGGCGCCCCTGTTCCGCTCGGTGCGCGCGTGGTCCCGCGCGGTCAGCTCCTGCATCAGCACCGTGGCGCCCTCGGCCTCTCGCTGCGGCACGGCAGGGCCGCCCAGCACCGCGAGATGTCGGTCGAGGCGGGCGCTGGTCGACCCGCTCCCGCAGTTGATGGCAGGCACTCGCGGCCTGCTGCGTACTGTTATCTGCTCCATGTCACTCCCCACCCGTACGAGGGCACCCGCCCCGGGCAGAGTAACCCTACCTTGGCGAGCCGTCACCCACGCACCCCCGGTCGCTGATTTACCTCCGCGTCAAGGGTGTTGACGCGTCCATCGCGAATCATGGATCACGCAGGGCGAGTTGCACGACCGGATTCGTGCTGGGCCGGGTTGACCCCCCGTCCGGTTCCAAGGTGACCGCGAGACGCTCGGTGTGCGCCCCGAAGCCGCCCGTGACCAGCGACGTCCCTTCCCCGTTGCCGTTCAGGAGCCCGGCCGAGCGGGGCGTGCCCGAGGCGCCCGAGGCGCCGGCGTCGATCATCCACAGCTGGTACGCCCGCCCGTCGGGCGGCGCCGCCAGCCCGGAGACGGTGACCACGGCCGCGCCGAGACGGCGCGAGGTCACGGCGTTGATGCCGCGGCCCTGGGCGTCGCGCGCGCTGACGCCCCTGGCGTCCGGCGCCGACAGCACCTGCTCGACGGCGCGCGTCGCGCCCTGCTCCCGGTCGAGCGCGTCGCGGGTGCGGACCAGTTCGACCCCGAGCACGACCGCCGCGGCCAGGGACAGCGCGCCGGCGGCCGCGGCGATCCGCAGACCGAGCACGGGGCGCCGGAAGGAGGGGGACAGGCCCCTGCCGCGCGCCCGCCGCCCGCCGGGCCCGGAGCGGCCCGCGGGAGCGGCGCGGGCCTGCTGGCCCGCGTATCCGTATCCGCCGTCCGCCGCGGAATGCGCCTCCTGGGGGATGGCGTAGGCGGCCGCCAGCACCCGCTGCCGCATCTCGGGCGGCGCCGGGGCGGCCACCGCCCGCGCCAGCCGCACCGCGCCCTGCGCCAGGTCGCGCACTTCCTGGGCGCACCCCGGGCAGCGGGTCAGATGCCGCTCGTACCGCAGGCGCTCCTTCGGGTCCAGGGCGTCGAGGGCGTACGCGCCCGCCGGCGCATGCGCCTTGCGCCCCCTGCCGCCCCGGTACGCCGGGGGCCGGTCGGTCGGCCGGCCGGTCGGCCGATTGTTGGTCATACCGCCGCTCCCAAGCACTCGCGCAGTCGCGTCAGCCCGTCCCGCATCCGCGTCTTGACCGTTCCCAACGGTACGGCCAGCCGATGCGCCACCTCCCGATAGGAGTACCCCTCGTAGTACGCGAGGGTGACCGACTGCCGCTGAAGCTCGGTGAGCCGGGCCAGACAGCCGCGCACCCACTCCCGCTCCAGCCGCCCCTCGACCGCCTCCGCCACCTGGTCGAAGGCCGGGCCCTCCGACTGCCCGCCGACGCGCGCCTCGCGGTCGGCCGCCGAGCGGGCCGAGCGCACGCGGTCCACGGCGCGGCGGTGGGCGAGGGTGAGGATCCAGGCGAGCGCCGAGCCGCGGCGCGGGTCGAAGCGCGCGGCGGTGCGCCAGACCTCCAACAGCGCCTCCTGCGTGACCTCCTCGGACTGCGCCGGGTCCCGCAGCACGCGCCGCACCAGCCCGTACACGGGCCCCGACACCATGCCGTACAGATCCTCGAACGCACGGTGGTCGCCGCCGGCGACCAGCGGCAGCAGGTCGTCCGGGCCGCGCCCGCGCTCCCCCGCGCGCTCCTGTCCACCCACCCACCCGCGTATCGGCCCTCGTTCTCCCGTCTGCTCCACACTCACGCGGCAAACCCCGCTTCCTGCCATCGGTCTCGCTGCCCCGTCTTCGGTTGCTTCGGTTGCTTCGCGACGTCCGCCGAAAAAAATCTGCCGACCCACCAATCCGGTCGGCCGACCGCTCCGAATAGCCGACATCAGCCTGTCCACCACACGTACGAAGGACCGACCCAGATGACCTCAATCACCAAGAGGAGTGTGGCCGCGCTCGTGGGCGGAGCGCTGGCCGCGGGAGGGCTCGCGGTGGCCGGTGTGGCCGCGCTCGGGCCCGAGGCCGCGGAGGCCTCCAGCCACCGGGAGGCGCCGCTGATCTCGGGCCAGCCGGAGTACGACACCACCGACGTCTACGCGTTCGTGAGCCCCGACAAGGCGGACACGACGACGCTGATCGCGAACTTCCTGCCGTTCCAGGACCCGGCGGGCGGCCCGAACTTCTACAAGTTCGCCGAGGACGCCCAGTACGACGTGCGCATCGACAGCGACGGCGACGCCCGGGAAGACCTGATCTACCGCTGGACCTTCAAGGACCACGTCCGCAACGAGGACACGTTCCTCTACAACACCGGTCCGGTGACGTCCCTCGACGACAAGGACCTGAACTTCTTCCAGACGTACGACATCGAGCTCATCAAGCTGCGGCACGGCAAGGCCGTCGAGCGCACCAAGGTGGCGGACGATCTGGTCGTGGCCCCCTCGAACGTGGGCAAGGCGTCCATGCCGGACTACAAGACCCTGCGCGACCAGGCGATACGCAAGGTGTACGGCGGCGTCACGGCCTTCGCCGGCCAGGCCGACGACCCGTTCTTCGCCGATCTGCGCGTGTTCGACCTGCTCTACGGCGGCGACCTGTCGGAGGTCGGCAACGACACCCTCAAGGGCTACAACGTCCAGTCCCTGGCCCTCCAGGTGCCCACCGACCAGCTGCGCGAGTCCCATGAGCAGCCGGTGATCGGCATCTGGTCCACCACCCAGCGCGCGGACGCCTACGGCGACTACGCCCAGGTCTCGCGGCTCGGCATGCCGTTGGTCAACGAGGTTGTCAACCCGCGTAAGGACAAGGACAAGTTCAACGCGTCGAAGCCCAAGGACGACGCCCAGTTCCTGGACAACGTGGACGATCCGGAGCTGCCCAAGCTGATCGAGGGCATCTTCAAGATCAAGGCGCCTGACACCCCGCGCAAGGACCTCGAGCAGGTCTTCCTCACCGGCGTGCCCGAGCTCAACCAGGTCGAGGGGGGCAAGGCCTCCGAGATGCTGCGGCTCAACACCTCCATCAAGCCGACCCACGAGCCCAAGCGCCTCGGCGTCCTGGACGGCGACCAGGCCGGGTTCCCCAACGGCCGCCGGCTGACCGACGACGTGCTGGACATCGCGCTCCAGGTCGTGGAGGGCGAGCTGCTCGACCAGAAGAACGACCTGGGCGACGCGGTCGACGCGAACGACCAGAAGTTCGAGAGCTACTTCCCCTACGTCGCGCTGCCCAACTCCGGCTCGGACGTCAAGACCGCCACCAAGAGCGCGGTGGCCGCGACGGACGGCCGCACCCTGCTGAACGGCGGCTCCGGCATCGTCACCACCACCACCGAGGACAACAACACGCTGCTGGCCACCTCCGCCGCCGCGGGCGGCGCGGCGGTGCTGCTGCTGGCCGTCGGCCTGACCTGGCGCCGGCACCGCCGGCGGCTGGTGCGGGTGCACACCCGCAGGCACTGATCCGGCGTGCGCACCGGCCGGGGCGCGCTTCCCATGTGGAACGCGCCCCGGCCGGGGGCCGGGACGCCGAGCATCGGCCCGCTTCCGTACGTACACCTCTGTGACACCGGCGCCCGAACCCCCGAACACCCCCGAAAGCCCCTGAACCACTCCCGCAAGCCCCTGCAAGCCCCCCGCAGCCTTCGCAAGCCCTTCGCAAGCCCCTGAAGCCGCGTCCCCTCGTGCACCCGAAAGGCAGCCCGCAATGCCTGTCCGGCACCTCGTCCGCACCGCCGCCGTCGTCGTCGCCCTCGCGACGGGGATCACGGCCGCCGCGTTCGCCGTCGGCGGGTCCGACGAACGCCCCTCCGGCGTACGGACCGACGCCGTGCAGCCCGCCGGCCGGGCGGCGCTCGACCGGGTCGGCTCCAAGGACCTGGGCAAGAGCATCAGCGCGCTCCAGGCCCAGCTGCGGGCCCGGCCCGAGGACGCGGCCGGCTGGGCCACGCTCGGCTCGGCCTACGTCGAGCAGGCCCGCACCACCGGGGACCCCACCCGCTACCCCCAGGCGCAGAAGGCCCTCGCGCGCTCCCTGACGGCCCAGCCGCGCGACAACGACCTGGCCCTCGCCGGGCGCGCCGCGCTCGCCGCCGCGCGCCACGACTTCCCGGACGCGCTGCGCGACGCCGACCGGGCGCTGAAGGTCAACGCCTACAGCGAGCGGGCGCTGGCCGTCCGGGTGGACGCGCTCGTCGAACTCGGCCGGTACGACGACGCGTACGCCGCCGCCAGGCACGCCGACTCGCTGCGCCCCGGCATCCCCGCCTTCACCCGCCTCGCCTATGTCCTGGAGCTGCGCGGCGACCCGGCCGGCGCCCGCAGCGTGCTGCTGCGCGCCCGCAAGTCGGCGACCGCCCCCGGGGACGTGGCGTATGTGGCCACGGCGCTGGGGCAGCTGGCCTGGAGCCAGGGCCAGTACCCCCGGGCGCGCGGCCACTTCGCCGACGCGCTGCGCGCCGAGCCCGGCCATCTCCCCGCCCTGGAGGGCCGCGGCCGCACCTTCGCCGCGGTCGGCGACCTCGACGCGGCCGTCCGCGACCTGGAAGAGGTCGTACGGCGCTACCCGCTGCCCGCCGAGCTGGCCGCCCTCGGCGAGGTGTACGAGGCGCGCGGCGACCGCGAGCGGGCCCGGGAGCAGTACGCCGTGGCCGCCACCTGGATCGACCTGGCGCGGGCCAACGGTGTGGCGACGGACCTCGACAGCGCGCTGATCGCCGCGGACCACGGCGACCGTGCCGAGGCGCTGCGGGCGGCCCGCGCGGAGTGGGGCCGCCGCCACAGCGTGCACAGCGCCGACGCGCTGGCCTGGGCGCTGCACCGGGCCGGCCGTGACCGCGAGGCGCTCCGCTACGCCAAGTCAGCCGCAGCGCCCGGGTATCGCAACGCCTCGTTCCTCTACCACCGGGGGGTGATCGAGAAGTCCCTCGGCGACACCGCGGCCGCCCGCCGCCATCTCTCCGCGGCCCTCGACCTCAACCCGGCCTTCTCCCCCACGGGCGCCCGCGCCGCGAAGGCGGCACTGAAGGGGCTGGGCGACGCGCGATGACCGGCCAGCAGCCCCCGCTCCCGTACCGCACCGTCCGCACCACAGGAGGTACCCGTCCATGAACCGGCTGATCCGGCGCGTCCGCCGCATCGGCGCCGCCGCGTCCGTGCTCTTCGGGGCGGCCGCCATCGTAGTGCTGCCCGCCGGGGCCGCCGCCGCGCATCCGCTGGGGAACTTCACCGTCAACCGCTACGACGGGCTGGTCGTCACGCCGGACGAGCTGCGGGTCGACCATGTGGAGGACCTCGCCGAGATCCCGGCCGCGCAGGCGAAGCCGCGGATCGACCAGGACGGCGACGACGAGCTCTCGCGCCCCGAACTGGACGCCTGGGCCGACCGCCGCTGCGCCGACGCGGCGCGGGACGCGCGGCTGACGGTCCGGGGAGAGGCGGTGTCCGTACGGAGCGAGGGCGCGAAGGCGCGCTCGCGGGCGGGGCAGGCCGGTCTGCCGACGCTGCGCGTGGAGTGCCGGCTGACCGCCGCGCTGCCGCACGACGGGCGCGCCTCGCTCGCGTACCGCCCGGCGGACATCGGCACGGGGCCCGGCTGGCGGGAGATCACCGCTCAGGGCGACCGGATGACGCTCGCGGCGTCCGACGTCCCCACGTCCTCCGCCTCCCGGCGGCTGACCAGCTATCCGCAGGACCAGCTCTCCTCGCCGCCCGACGAGCGGACCGCCGCGCTGCGCACCACGCCGGGCGGGCCCGCGCTCGCCGACGCGCGGTCCGACCGGGACGAGCAGTCCGAGGCGCCCGGCGGCTCCATACTGCCGCGCGGCGCGGACCGCTGGACGCAGGCGCTGACCGGGCTGGTGGCGCGGCACGACATCACGCCCTTCTTCGCCGTGTCCGCCTTCGGCATCGCCATGCTGCTCGGCGCGATGCACGCGCTCGCCCCGGGCCACGGCAAGACGCTGATGGCGGCGGCCGCGGCGGCGGGCGGGCGCAGCGCGATGCGCGATGTGCTGGCGCTGGGCGCGTCGGTGACGATCACCCACACGCTCGGGGTGTTCGCCCTGGGGCTGTTGGTCACGGCGGGCTCGGCGGCGGCCCCGTCGGTGATCGCGTGGCTGGGCGTCGCGAGCGGGGTGCTCGTGACGCTGGCGGGGGCGGGGCTGCTGCGCAAGGCGCTGCGACAGCGCGGCGCCGCGCACCATCACCACCCTCACGGCCACGGGCACGAGCACGGGCATGACCACGACCACAAGCACGAGCACGAGCACGAGCACGGCGATCAGCACGGGCACGGGCACGACCACGCCCACGAGCACGTCCACTCGCACGGCGGCTTCACCCACTCCCACCCCCTGCCCTCGGGCCGCCCCACCCTGCGCGGCACCATCCTCCTCGGCTTCGCGGGCGGGCTCGTGCCCAGCCCGTCCGCCGTGGTCGTGCTCGTGGGCGCGGCCGCACTGGGGCAGGCGTGGTTCGGGTTTCTGCTGGTGCTGGCGTATGGGGCCGGGCTGGCGCTCACGCTCACGCTGGCCGGGATCGCGGTGGTGCGCCTGGGTCAGCGGGCCACGGCGCGGCTGGCGGCCCGGACCGGCGCCGGGGGCCGCGGCCGGCGCGTGCTGCGGCTGGTGCACCGCGCCTCGCCGGTCGGCACCGCGGCCGTGGTGCTGGCACTGGGCTGCGGGCTGGTGCTCAGAGGGGCGGCGTCCACCCTGGGCTGACGGACTTGGGCTGACGCACCTGGGCTGACGCCGCGGGAGGCCCCGGACGACTGTCGTCCGGGGCCTGCCGCTGTCGCGTGGTGGCGCGAAGTATGGTCGAACGGCCGATCAGATTCCGTCAGCCGTGTTCAGGACGGGCAGGTAGCCGCCGGACTGCCCCGCGGCGGTCGGGTGGTACGACTCGTCGATGGGCCAGGTGACGCTGTGCAGCCACTCGCTCCCGGAGCAGATCTCGTGCCCGGAGAACGGGGTGGCCACATCGCCGAAGGCGAAGCCGTAGGCGGAGGCGCGTCCCTTGGTGACGGAGTTCAGGTAGTCGGAGGCGTTGTTGATCGCGGAGCGCTCGGCCTCGGTGAGCCCCGCGATGCAGTCGCCGTTGAGCTTGTAGAAGCGCGGGTAGCCGAGGACGACGACCTTGGCGGACGGCGCCTTGGAGCGGATGGAGCTGTAAACCTGGTCCAGCTTGCCGGGCAGGGTGTTCTGCACGTAGGTGCGGGCGTTGGCGACCGCGGTGAGGCAGTTGCTCTCGCCGGGCAGCACACAGGTGGTCATGACGTCGGCGAAGCCGGCGTCGTTGCCGCCGATGCTGATGCTGACCAGGCCGGTGCTGGAGCTCAGCGGGCCGAGCTGGTTGTTGAGGACGTCGCCGGTCTTGGCGCCGGAGCAGGCGGTGAAGTTGAAGCTCGAGGGGGCGTGCGCGGCGGCCCAGAGCGCGGGGTAGGCCTTGGTGCTGCGCTTGCAGCTGCCGCTGGCGGAGTCGTAGCTGCCGGAGCCGACGCCGGATGAGTAGGAGTCACCGAGCGCCACGTAGGCGGGCGCCGCGGCGCTCTCCGCGGCCTGCGCCGCGCCCGCGCCGGTGAAGGCGAGCACGACACCGACGGCGAAGGCACAGGCGGTGGCCGTGAGTCTGGACAGTTTCATTCAGTCTCCCTTAGCAGGATTGCTGCCGATGCTGGTGCGGCACGACGGCCCCGAAAGGGGCAATCGTGTTCGAAACCGTCTGTCACGCCGCTCCGTTCACTGCCCTCGGCGTGACATGGCTATGTCATCCCGCCGAAACACGGGGTCTATGCGTGTAGTTAGGAAAATATTCCGGTCGAGGCGATGAACTTCGCGCACAGCGGCGCCGCACGCCGGTCGCGCACCACCGCGCACGCCGTTGAACAAACCAACCTGAAGTGTCAACTCACGCCCATACGTGCCCCGTTCGCACAACTGCCGCATCTTGACGGGCCTCCTCCGCCTGCGCCACATTGAGGCCCGGCATCCGGCGCATCAGGGGGCAAAGTCGCCAATGCAGACCATCAGTGACAAGAGCCCGGCGGGCGCCCGGTTCCCACCCGTGCTCATGGGGGTCGCGGTCGGCGCCGGAGGGGTCGGTGCCGCGCTCACGCTCGCGGGTGTCGAAGCGCCGCCGCGCGCACCGCTCACACTCTTCTTCCTGGTCATGGCGCCCGCATCGGCCCTGGCCCACGCGCTGCGCGGGCTGGACGGGGCGGCCCGGGCGGTGCTGGCGGGCGCGGGCGCGCTCGCGCTCGACCTGTTGGTCGCGCAGACGATGCTCGCCCTGCACCTGTGGTCGGTGCGCGGGGGCGTGTCGGCGGTCGGCGCGGCGAGCCTTCTGCTCTTCCTGTCGGCGCGACCGGCCCACGCGCGGCGCCGCCGCCGTCGCCTGCGCACGACGAGTAGTCAGGGATGACACGTGGACATGGGTGACATCGGCGTGTACCGCCCCGGCGAGCTGACGGCCGCCGACCGGGCGGCCTGGACGGCCATGCAGGCGCAGGCGCATCTTCTGGGCGCGCCCGACCTGGCGAACCCCTTTCTCTCACCCGAGTTCACGCTGGCCGTCGGCCGCTGTAGACGTGGGGTACGGATCGCGGTGGTGCGTGAAGAAGGCGAACCCGTGGCCTTCTTCCCGTTCCAGCGGACCCGGCTCGGCGTGGGGCGGGCGATCGGCCTGGGCCTGTCCGACTCACAGGGCCTGATGCACCGGCCCGGGTTCCAGTGGGACGCGCGCGAGCTGCTCCAGGCCTGCGGGCTCGCCGTCTGGGAGTTCGATCACCTGGTGGAGGGGCAGAAGCCCTTCGAGGTGGGGGCCCGGCGCTCCTTCCCCTCCCCGGTGATCGACGTGGAGCAGGGCTTCGAGGCGTATCTGGCCCAGCTCCGCGCGCGCTCGCCGAAGTTCACCCGCACCACGCTCGCCAAGGAGCGCAGGCTGGGCCGGGACGTCGGCGAGGTGCGGTACGTCCACGACGAGCGCGACCCCGCGGCGCTCCGCACGCTGATCGGCTGGAAGTCGGCGCAGTACCGCCGGACGGGGCGCAGCGACCGCTTCGCCCACGCCCGGATCACCCGCCTGGTGGAGCAGCTGTTCCATACCCGCGGCTCCTCGTGCGCCGGGCTGCTCTCGGTGCTCTACTGCGGCGGGCGGCCGGTGGCCGGGCACTTCGGGCTCCGCTCGGAGCGGGTGCTGGCCTGCTGGTTCCCGGCGTACGACACGGCGTTCGCGAAATTCTCGCCCGGTCTGGTGCTGCATCTGCGGATGGCCGAGGGGGCGGCCGCGCAGGGCCTGGCCTATCTGGATCTCGGGCGCGGCGAGAAGGAATACAAGAACTCCCTCAAAACACGCGATCTCAGCGTGTCCGAGGGGTGGGTGACGCGCCGCCACCCGGTGGCGCTCGGGCATCGTGCGCGGCGTGCTCCGATTCGGGCGCTGCGCAATACGGTGCTTTCGAGGCCGGAGCTCTTCGGGCCGGCCGACCGGCTGCTCAGGCGTTTGGGCAGTATACGGGCAAAGAATTGACGAACAGACTTCCAAGAGGGGGTGTCGGGTGATTTCCCTTGCCATAGGGTAATCGGTGTCAATACCGTCGTCACCGTCGTCATAACACCCGCATCGGATCCATCACCATGGCGGCTCCAGGGGAGGGCTCGAACGTCGCGCTGGATTCCGGAGCGGGATCGCGGTAGGGGGGTGCCGCGCCCGGCTGTCCTGTGCTTTTGCGCTCTTGCGCTCCTGCACTGCTCAGGCATGCCGCGACGCGGGCCGCGAGGCAAGTAACGCCAGCCAGCTCGCTCGGCCTTGTTCGGTGGTCAATACCGTCATGGGCGGGTGAGAACCCCCCTTTCGAACCGGATAACCCAACGGACCGCCCGGGGGCGGACGGTCCACCGGACGAGAGGGAAACAATTCCATGAGCTCCTCTGTGCGCCCGGACGTGCCGGAAAGCGAATCGATTTCATCGGGATCGACGACCTCCGGGCCGCACCGGTATCGCCCGGTGTCCTCTCATCTCGCGATCGCGCCGCCCGTGAGCGTCGTGATCCCGGCCATGAACGAGGCAGAGAATCTCCCGTACGTTTTCAGGAGAATGCCCTCCTGGATCCATGAAGTCGTGCTCGTGGACGGGAATTCCACGGACGACACGGTCCGGGTGGCGCACGAGCTGTGGCCGGGGGTGAAGGTCGTACCGCAGCGCGGCAAGGGCAAGGGCGACGCGCTCATCACCGGATTCGCCGCCTGCACCGGCGACATCGTGGTGATGGTCGACGCGGACGGCTCGGCCGACGGCGGCGAGATCGTCAGCTACGTGTCCGCGCTGGTCTCCGGCGCCGACTTCGCCAAGGGGTCGCGGTTCGCCAACGGCGGCGGCACGGACGACATGACGCCGATCCGCAAGCTCGGCAACCGCGCTCTGACCTCGCTGGTCAACCGCAAGTTCGGCGCCCGCTACACCGATCTGTGCTACGGCTACAACGCCTTCTGGCGCCGCTGCCTGGACGAGATCGCGCTCGACTGCGCCGGGTTCGAGGTCGAGACGCTGATGAACATCCGAGTGGTCAAGGCCGGCCTGCGGGTCCAGGAGATCCCCAGCCACGAGTACCGGCGCATCCACGGCGTCAGCAATCTGCGGGCCGTCCGTGACGGGCTGCGCGTGCTGCGGGTGATCCTTCGCGAGCGGGGCGCCAAGCGGCACCGCCGCCACCCCGCGCTGGCGCCCGCGGCGGTCAGGGGGGAGCTGTCGTGACGGATCTCCCCGCTCGCCCCTCGCCGCTGCCGCGGCCACGGATGTCCGTGGTGATCTGCGCATACACCGAGGACCGCTGGGACGACATCCTCGCGGCGGTGGACTCGGTGCGCGGCCAGTCGCTGCCCGCCCACGAGACTCTTCTCGTGGTCGACCACAACCCCGCCCTGCTGCGCCGCCTGACCACCCATTACGGCGACGGCGGCCCGGGGGCGGCGGGCCGGGAGGACGTGCGGGTGCTCGCCAACGCGGGCCCCCGTGGCCTGTCCGCGGGCCGCAACACCGGCGTCACGGCCTCCACCGGCGAGGTCATCGCGTTTCTCGACGACGACGCGGTCGCCGAGCGCGACTGGCTGCACCACTTCGCCGCCGCCTACGCCGACCCACGGGTGCTCGCGGTCGGCGGGCGCACCGTCCCGGTGTGGGCCTCCCGCCGCCGCCCGCCCTGGTTCCCCGAGGAGTTCGACTGGGTCGTCGGCTGTACGTACCGGGGGCTCCCGCCCGGCCGGGTCCGGGTGCGCAATGTCCTCGGCGGCAACGCGTCCTTCCGCCGCGAGGCCTTCGAGGTGACCGGCGGCTTCGCGACCGGCATCGGGCGGGACGGCGACAGGCGGCCGCTGAGCTGCGAGGAGACCGAGCTGTGCATCCGGCTGAGCCGCGCCCGGCCCGACGCGGTGCTGCTCATCGACGACCGCGCCGTCATCCACCACAAGGTGCCGCCCGCCCGCGAGCGGTTCGCCTACTTCCGCGCCCGCGCCTACGCCGAGGGCCTCTCCAAGGCCCTCGTCGCCCGCAGCGTGGGCGCCCGGGCGGGCCTGTCCACCGAGCGCCGCTACACCACCCGCGTGCTGCCGGCCGGCATCGCGCGCGGCCTGCGCGACGCCCTCCTCGGCCGGCCGGGCGGCGCGGGCCGGGCCGGCGCGATCGTGGCCGGCGTCGCGGCCGCGGCGAGCGGCTACGCCGTGGGCGCCTCCCGCGCCCGCGGAACCGGCGGCGCGCGGTTCGCGGTGGCGGTGCGGCCGCCGGAGCCGACGCGGGACAACACGGCCGGGGGCCCGCGCCCCCAGACCCGCGAGGGGGCGGCATGACCGCCAGACCCGACACCCCCGCACAGCACCGCACAACCCACCACGCCGCACCACCCCCACTGACCGGACCCCGCCCCCTGCCCGGGCCGACGGCCCGGGCAGGCCGCGCGGGTCCGGTGGGCCGGACGAGCCCGGTCTGCCCGGCGGGCACAGCGGACCCGGCAGACCCGGCGCGCCAAGCGCACCCGGCGAACCGGTTGGGTCCGGCCGACCCAGCGCGCCCGGTGGACCGGGCAGGCACGGCAGGCCGCACGGGCCCGGCAGGCCGCATGGGCCCAGCCGGGCCCGTGGGGCGGCCCCGGACGACGTGGCCGACGGTCGGCTCGGGGAGTTCGCGCGTGGGCCGCGCCGGCGCCGCACGCCTGACCGCGGCGCACCCGCGCACGGCATGCGTCCGCACCACACGCGGGCGCGCGGCTCGCGCCCGCGCGGGAGGCCGGGCATGAGCGGGCGGGTGCCGATACTGATGTACCACGCCGTGGCATACGCACCCGCGCACGCGACGCGCGCGCTGTCCGTCTCGCCGCCCGCGTTCGCCGCGCAGATGGATCTGCTCGGCGCGCGCGGGTTCACGCCGATCACCTGCGAGCGGCTGGCCGCCGCCTGGCGGGGCGGGGCGGCGCTGCCGGAGCGGCCCGTGCTGATCACGTTCGACGACGGCTACGAGGGCGTGCACCGGTACGCCCTCCCCTCCCTGGCCGCGCGCGGCTTCCCGGCCACGCTGTTCGCCACGACCGGCTGGCTGCGCGGCCCGTACGACACAGGCCGCGCGCTCGACCTGATGCTCGACTGGGACCAGCTGCGCGCCCTCGCGGCCGCCGGTCTCGAGATCGGCGGGCACAGCCACACCCACCCCCAGCTCGACCAGCTGGACGACGAACGGCTGTGGTTCGAGGTGCTGCGCTGCCGGGAAATCCTCACCGACGAGCTCGGCCGCCCGCCGGTGTCCTTCGCCTATCCGTACGGCTATTCCAGCCGCCGGGTGCGCCGCACGGTGCGCGCGGCCGGGTTCGGCGTGGGGCTCGTGGTGGGGAACGATCTCGCGGCGCGCCGTCAGGGCCCGTACGCCCTGCGGCGGGTGACGATCGGCCGCGCCACGCGCATCGAGGAGTTCGAGCGGCTGGTCACCGGGCAGGCGGTCGGCCGGCGCTTCGCCCGGGACCGTGCGCTCACCAAGGGGTACGCCCTGATCCGCAGATCACGTCAGCTGTCACGCCGGCTGTCACGTCAGGTATCGGGGAAGGTGCGCTGAGCCCGTGTCCGACACGACCACCCGGGCCGAGAAGTCCACCGACCGCCCCAGCGACGACCGCGGCCAGCTGTTCCGCAACGCCTACGCGCTGATGCTGAACACCGGCATCTCGGCGGTCCTCGGCCTCGGCTTCTGGCTGGCCGCGGCCCGCTACTACTCGGAGGACGCGGTCGGCCAGGGCTCGGCGGCCATCGCCGCGATGAAGCTCCTCGCGGGACTCGCGGCGGTGACGCTCACCGGGGCGCTGGCCCGCTTCGTCCCGGTCGCCGGGCGGACGACCGGGCGGCTGGTGTTCCGTACGTACGCGGGCAGCTCGGTGGTCGTGGCGATAGCAGCGGGGATCTTCCTGCTCACGCTCGATGTGTGGGGTCCCTCGTACCGCATTCTGCACGGGCCCCTCCACGGCCTCGGCTTCATCGCGGCGGTGGTCGCCTGGTCGCTGCTGACCTTGCAGGACGGGGTGCTGACCGGGCTGCGCAGCGCGCTCTGGGTGCCGGTGGGCAACACCGTGTTCTCGGCGGCGAAGCTGCTGCTGCTCGTCGCGCTGGCCGCGGCGATCCCGGCCACCGGGGTGTTCGTGTCCTGGGTCGCCTCGATCGCGGTGTCCGTGGTGCCGCTGGGCTGGCTGGTGTTCCGGCGGCTCGTACCGCGCCACGTCGAGGCGACGCGGGGGACGGCGCGGCCCGCGGCCTACCGGGAGATGGGGCGCTTCCTCGCCGGGGACTGCACGGGGTCGCTGTTCTCGCTGGCCGTGGTCTACGCGGTGCCGGTGATCGTCGCCTCGCGGGTGAGCGCGGCCGACAACGCGTACTTCTACGTCGCCACCACCATCGGCGGCACCACGAACCTGCTCGCCGTCAACATGGGCGCGTCGCTGACCGTCGAGGGCTCGCACGACCCGGCCAGGCTGGCCGAGAACTGCCGCGCGGCGCTGCGCCGGATGGCGCGCATCATGATCCCGGTCTGTCTCGTCCTCTTCGTCTTCGCCCCGCGGATCCTCGGGGTGTTCGGGGACGGATACGCGCAGGAGGCGGCGCCGCTGCTGCGGTGGTTCGCGGTGGGGGCGGCGCTGCGGGTCGTCATCGAGGTGTACTTCGCGGTGCTGCGCGCGCAGAGCCGCACCGCGGGGCTCGCCTATCTCCAGGGCCTGCTGTGTGCGCTGGTGCTGGGGCTGACCCTGGTGCTGCTGCCGCGCATGGGGCTGACGGGGGCGGGGGTCGCCGAGATCTCCAGCCTGTCGGTGATCGCGGCCATCGCCTCGGTCAAGCTGCGCGGGGTGCTCAGGGCGCGGCCCGCGGCGGGCCACACCGCTTCCGCCCCGGAACGACCAGCCGGGGCGGGACGCGGGCACGGACGCAAGCGCGGACGCGGGCGCGGGGTGACGCCGGCGCTGTGGCTGACGCTGGGGGTGGCGCTCGCGCTGTACTGGCTGCCGGTGAGCCGTATGAGCGAGGCCGATCTGGACGGCATGGGCGGCCTCGGGCTCATCTCCGTGCTGCCGCCCGCCACGCTGCTCGGGGCGGCGCTGCTGGTGGTCGCGTTCGTCGCCGCGCTGTGCCCGGCGCGGCCGCGGCGTGCGGTGCTGGCGGTGGCGCTGGTGGCCACGGTGGTGTCGCTGCACGCCGTGCCCGCCGTGGTCGAGGGCGAGCCGCGGTTCGCGACCGCGTGGCAGCACCTCGGGTTCCTGGACTACATCGGCCGGACCGGCGAGGCGGTGCCCGACCTGGACGCGCGGTGGAGCTGGCCCGGGTTCTTCGCGGGTGTGGAGTTCCTCGCGAAGGCCGGTGGCATCGAGGACTTCACCGAGGTGCTGCGCTGGTGGCCGACGGCCCTTCAGCTCCTCTACCTCGCGCCGATGATGCTGCTGGTGCGGTCCCTGCGCGCGACCTGGCGCGCCAAGTGGACGGCGGCCTGGCTGTTCGCGCTGTGCGGGTGGGTGGGCCAGGACTACTTCTCGCCGCAGGGCTTCACCTACCTCTTCTACCTGGTCTTCGTCGCCGTCCTGCTGGTGTGGTTCCGGGAGCCGCGCGTGCTGCGCGGCAGACGGTGGCCGGGCGAGGCCGAGGTGGCCGACGCCACGCGCGGACAGCGCACCGCGCTGCTCGGCCTGCTGCTCGCGCTGTTCACGGCGTCCGTGGCGGCCCATCAGCTGACGCCGTTCATGATGCTGGGCGTGGTGACGGCGCTGGTGCTGGTGCGGCGCTCCGATCTCTACGGGCTGCCGCTGCTGGGCGGAGTGATGGTCGCGGTATGGGTCGGGTTCCTGGCCGAGCCGTACTGGTCGGGCCACTTCGCCGAGCTGTTCGGCGGGGTCGGCGGGGTGGGCGGCAATGTGTCCTCGTCCGTCTCGGGCCGTATCGAGGGCGGCAGCAGCGTGCACAAGCTGGTGCTCTACACCCGGGTGGCGCTGGCCGGCGGGGTGCTGGCCTTCGCCTGCTGGGGGGTGCTGCGGCGGCGCTCGGCCGGGTTCGCGGAGCGGTCGCTTCCGGTGCTGACCTTCGTGCCGTTCCTCGGCTTCGGCATGCAGTCGTACGGCGGCGAGATGGCGCTGCGCGTGTTCATGTTCGCGCTGCCGGGCGCGTGCGCGCTCGGGGCGCTGTCGCTGTTCCCGCGCGTCGTGTCGGCCCGCCGGGGCCTGGGCCCGGTCGCCGCCCTGATGGCGGGGCTCGTGCTGATGTTCGGCTTCCTGGTGGCCCGCTGGGGCAATGAGCCCTTCGAGCGGGTGCGGCCGGGCGAGGTCGCGGCGATGGACTACGTCTACGGCCACGACCGGCCGACCGCGCGGGTGCTGTGGCTGAGCGACGACACCGTCAACGACGTCACCCCGGCCATGCCGTGGGGGTACCGCGACATGGAGCGGGTCGGCTACCAGCCGACGCTCGCGCCGCGCGACCCCGTCCTCGTCGACGGCCTGGTCGAGGGGTTGCGCGAGGCGGGGCCGAACTCGTACCTCATGGTGGGCCGGGGCCAGTCCGTCTATCTGCGGCTGGACTCGGGCTACTCGGCCACCTGGGAGCGGCGCCTGCTGCGCTCCCTGAACCTGCGGCCCGAGCTGCGCCGGGTGGTGTCGAACGACGACGCGGTGCTGTACGAGCTGAAGCACCGGCCACCCGGCCCGGTCCCCCGCCCCGCCCCGGGCCCGGCCGGACCGCTCATCACCTGGACCCCGTGGTCCGTGCTCGGCGCGCTCTCGGCCGCCGCGCTGATCGCCCTGCTGACGGCGCGCGAGGTGGTGCGGGTCGCGGTCCGGCCGAGTGTGCGGCGGCTGCGGTGGCTCCAGGGCTCGTTCTGGTTCTCGCTGCCGCTGCTCGCCGTGCTGCTGGCGTCGCTAGGGCAGCGCTTCTGGACGATGTCCTAGCCATCTTGGCCGCCCCGGCCGCCCTGACCGGTGCCGCGTCTGCCGAGTCAGCCGTTCGGATACATCCGGGCGACCAGCTCCGTCCGCTTCATCTGCCACTGCGCGTTCATGTCGTGCACCAGGTACAGATCACGGCGCCGGGTCCACGGCTGCCCCGACTCGGGGTCGTAGGTGTCCGGCATGGTGAAGCCCTCCGGCGCGAACGCCTTCATGCCGCGGCCTTCGGTCGTCAGCACACAGCGCTTGATGTGGTCGCGCCATCCGACGACGCCCGCCGTCCCCACGCCGCCCGGGGTGGACTTCCGCTTCTCCGCGATCTGCGCCGCGACGCCGTCCGTGCTCAGATAGGTGATCGTGCCATCGGCGGCGATCACCGGGTTGATGGCGATGACCTGCGACATGTTGTACTTCTCCGTCAGGAAGTGCGCGATCTCCCACTGCGCGTACACCGGCAGCGTGCGCTTGGCCCTGACCTGGGCCACCGTGTCGGCGAGCAGTTCGTTCATCGGGCCTGGCTCGGCGAGCACCTTCGTCGGGTCGCCGCCGTTCGCGGGCGGCCGGTTGCCGAAGGCGTAGGCGATGAGGAAGTCGAACTCGCCGATCGGCGCGGTGGCGGGGGTCCAGTCGAAGCCGATGTCGTAGATCCAGGCGGCTACGGCCCGCGCCGTGTCCCGGTCCTGGAGCTCTGCTTCCAGGGAGGCCACCATGTCCCGCTTGAGGCGCTTGTCGGCCGCCGCGCTCGCCGGGCTGTCGCCACCGCTCGGCGCCGCCCCCATCAGGAACGGCGCCGCCGCGGCCGCGGAGACAGCGGAGGCAAAGGAACGTCGCTGCATTGCGTTGATCTTTCTCGCTCGTGTCATGCGAGGCGGACACGGATGTGCGGTCACGTGGTCGCCCGCGTCGAACGGCCTCAGCATGGGCGGGCGGCATGGCCCTGCGGTGAATGGCCCGGGAAGTGCTCCGTAACCACAGCCGCGCTGGTCTCAGCGCTTGAACCAGCGCACGTCGTACCCGTCCATGTCGAACGACCGCCCGTCGATCCTCGCCCGGATCGGCCGCTTCAGGGTGTTCACGACCAGCAGCGCGTCGTCGTCGGCGAGGACGACCACATTCGGCCGGTCGTCGGCGGCGATGTCCACGGACCGGAAGCGGGTGCCGGGCGGGAACTCGCGGGCGAAGCGCCCGAGCAGTTTCATCATCGGCAGCGCGCCGCCGCCGTCCGCCAGCTCGGTGCTGCGCCACAGGCAGCCGGGGCAGGTGGCGCCGGTCTCCTGCGGGTTCCAGTAGAGCGCCGCGGCCGCGCCGCCCTGGGCCAGCCGGGCCATGGCCGTGGCCTGTACGGCGAGGCGGTGCGGCTCGCTCCAGCCGCCGCGGTCGTCGTTCGCGTCGGGCGGCTCGACGTACCACTCGGCCCACCACACCGGCAGCCGCGTCGTCTCGCGCACCCAGCGCGTCACGTCCGTGAACTTGGCGGTGGCGCCGAACTCGTCCGGCAGCAGTTGGTCGCCCTCGCGGGTGTAGCTGGAGCCGTCGACCACGACGAAGTCCGCGCCCGCCTTGTGCTCGTTCCAGTACGTGATCACATCCGCGGACCGCTGGTCGAGCGAGCCCCAGTCCCCGCCGACCCCGGCGGTGCCGCCCGCTCCGCCCGGCGGGTCGCTGTCCGCGACCACGTACGGCCCGCCGACCAGATTGTGCTCGTTCTGCCTCTTCAGCTCCGCGTAGACCAGGTTGTAGAGCTTGGTGTAGCCCTCGTAGTTCCAGCGCTTCTTGTCCTCGTCGTAGAAGCCCTTCAGCTCGTTCCAGACGATGAAATGGCGCACGTCCGGATAGCGCTGGGCGACCTTGCCCGCGAGCTTCGCGAAGTCCGCGTAGTGCTCGGGGGTGGGCGCGGTCTCCAGGGCCTGCTGCGACCAGTCGGTGTCCCCCGGCCGGCCGCCCTTCATCCAGTCGGGGCGCAGCACAGGGTGAGCACGGGCGTGGCGCCGGTCCTGCGCATGAGGGCGACGCGGCGGTCGAGGTCGGCGAAGTCGTAACGGCCGGGCGAGGGCTCGGGGTTGCTCGCGCCCCAGCCCATGATGTGCTGGTTCTGCGTCAGCGGCCGCGCCGAGAGCATCTCCTCCGCGGCCCGTCTGCCCTGCTCGGTGCCGTGGTCGGCGCTGTACTGGGTGTGGGTGAAGCCCCAGCCGGGGGCCGCCGCGGCCGCCCGCTCACGCGTCGCGGCCGCGCCCCGCCGCCCGGAGCCCTCACCGGACAGGCCCGCGCAGGTGGTCAGCAGCAGCGCCAGGGCCGCCACGCCGATGCCGAGCAGTGCGGTGAGCCGCCACCGCCCGCCGCGCGATAACACCATCCGTCCCCCTGTATGACGTCCCGCGATACGACGCCCCATATCGGGTAAGAGTATCCACGAACGCCCCCATTCGGCGGGCTTCTTCGAGAACAGCTCGGTAAACGACCGTAAACCCGGGTGCGCGACGGCCGCCGGTGCTGAATCATGGCTCGGGTGTGCGCGGACCGGCGCACCGTCCCGCTCTTCCAGGAGGCAGGCCCTGCCCACCACACCCCCGGAGCAGTCGCTCCCGGTCCGGCTGACCGTCGACGACAACGACTCCCCGTCCGACATCGTGGACGCGCTCTTCCTCGGGCGGTTCGCCACCGGCGAGCAGCCGTACGCCCGCAGCCACTCCGTCGACCGGGTCAAGTCCGGCCTGACGCTGCTGCCGCCCGCCGCGAAGGTGCTGCGCGCCGCCCGGGACGACGACCGCAGCGCGACCCTCGCCGAGGGCGACGGTTGGACGCTGCTGGTGTCCCGGTGGAGCCGGGGCGCGGATGTGACCGTGACGGCCGTCTCCGACGACCTCGCGGAGAAGGTGCTGCGGCAGTCGGTCGACGGCGCGGAGGACGAGCCGGAGCCCCAGCCGGAGAACGTGACGATGGGCTTCTGGTACGTCTCCCCGCGGCGCGGCCCGCACCGCACCACGCGGCAGATCTCCGCCGGGACATGGGAGGAGATCCGGGGCAACTACACCGCACCGGTCGCCGAGGCCATGGACGGGCTGATGAAGATCACCCCGGACGACATCGCGGGCCGGCTCCTGCTGCTGCACGGCCCGCCCGGCACCGGCAAGACCTCCGCGCTGCGCACGCTGGCCCGCTCGTGGCGGGACTGGTGCCAGGTGGACTGCGTGCTCGACCCGGAGCGGCTGTTCTCGGACGTCGGCTATCTGATGGACATCGCGATCGGCGAGGACGACGGCTCGGCCAAGGGCCGGTGGCGGCTTCTGCTGCTGGAGGACTGCGACGAACTGATCCGCGGCGAGGCCAAGCACACGGCCGGTCAGGCCCTGTCCAGGCTGCTGAACCTGACGGACGGGCTGCTCGGCCAGGGGCGGAACGTACTGGTCGGGGTCACCACCAACGAGGACCTGGAGCGGCTGCACCCCGCGGTGGTCCGCCCCGGCCGCTGTCTGGCCAGGATCGAGGTGGGGCGGCTCACCCGCAGGGAGGCCGTCGACTGGCTGGGCAGGGAGTCCTGCGGCCGGGAGGACGCGGTCGCGCGGGACGGGGCGACGCTGGCCGAGCTGTTCGCGCTACGCCGGGGCACCCGGCCGACGTCGGTGCCCGCGCAGCCGGCGGACACGGACGCGGGGCTGTATCTGTAGGCCGGGGCTGTATCTGTAGGGCGGGGTCGGCTCGAGGTCTCAGGCGTACAGATCCCGCAGGCGCACCGACAGACAGGTCACACAGCCCTCCATCTTCTCGAACTCGCTGATGTCCACGGGCACCGGCTCGTACCCGAGGTCCGCGAACAGCTCGGCGCTCTTCGGCGCGCTGGCCGCCATCAGCAGCTTGCCGCCGCCGAGCAGCACGACATGCGCGCCGGACTCCTCGGGGACGGAGAGAAAGCGCGGGAACGCCCGTAGGTCGTCGACCAGCGGCGGATAGCCGATGACCGTGCCGTCGGGGAGGGCGGTGACCGCCGACTTGAGATGGAGCACCTTGCTCACCGGGACGGCCACCACCCGGGCGCCCAGCGGCTCGAAGACGGCGCGCAGCTGCCGTACGCCGCCGGCGTCGGTGCGGCCGCCGCGGCCCACGTACAGAGTGTCGCCGATCTTGAGGACGTCCCCGCCGTCCAGGGTGCCCGGCTCCCGGATCCGGTTCACCGAACACCCGAGCGCGGTCACCGCCTCCTCCACGGCGGCGGTCTCGGCGCGGCGGGAGGCGGCTCCGGGGCGGGCGATCAGCGCGACGTTCTTGTGGACGACCACGGTGTCCTCGACGAAGACGCCGTCCGGGCAGTCGTCCGCCGGCGGCACCTCCACCGGCTCCCAGCCGTGCGCGCGCAGCGCGACGACGTAGACCTCCCACTGCCGCAGCGCCAGCGCGGCGTCGACCGGCGTGCGGTCGATATGGGTGACGAGCCCTTCGGCGAGGCGAGGGCTGGGCCGCCGGACGATCGCTTTGGCGCTGGGCATGGGGACTCCATCCTGGTCCTGGTCCTGGTCGGCTGCGGGCCTCCGGCCTCCATGGTGCGGCACACGCCCGGCGGTTCGAGGCTTTGGCTGTCCGCCAGGCGCACGCCGTCACGCGTCCGCGGCGTACACCGCCCGCAGCGCCTCGTCCACGGCGGTCAGCGCGGCCGCCCGGTCCAGACCGAGCCGCCGCACCCGCTGGGCGTAGGCCGCCGCCGCGCTCGCCGCTTCGCGCGCGGCCGCGTCGCCCGCGGCGGCGACGAAGCTGCCGTGGCGGCCGCGGGTCTCGATCACCCCGTCGGACTCCAGGGTGCGGTACGCCTTGGCGACGGTGTTCGCCGCGAGCCCCAGCTCCTCGGCGAAGCCGCGTACGGTGGGCAGCTTGTAGCCCACCGGGAGGGCGCCCGAGCGGGCCTGGTCGGCGATCTGAGCGCGGATCTGTTCAAAGGGGGCCGTCGCCGAATCCGGGTCGACGGTGATCTTCAAGGCCACGGGCTGGGCTCCAGGGCGTGCGGGCGGGTTTGTCGCACCTATTGTGTGCCACGACCGGCCGGGCCGGGCGCAGCCCGACGCGAATCCCCTTTTCGGACGCCCAGAAATGGGGAGGCGGCGCGGGGCGGCGGGGCCGTACTGTGCGGCACCATGACGCTGATCGTGCGCGATTTCCGTGCCGCGGACGCCGAGGCCGCCGCCGAGGCGCGGCGCTCCGCCTTCCCGTATCTCGTGACGACACCGGAGACGGTGGCCTGGACGGTCGCCAGTGCCCCGCCCGAGCGGCAGTACCGGCTGCTGATCGCGGAGGCCGACGGACGGGTCGTCGGCTCCTGTGCGACGGGTGTGTTCCACGACGGCAGTGAGCCCGGGCAGGCGTTCGCCCAGACCGTGGTGCGCGCCGACGCGCGCGGTACGGGGGCCGGGTCCGCGCTGGTGTCGGCCGCCGAGGAGCGCCTGGCGGGGCTGGGGGCGGCCGAGGTGTCCGCCTGGACGCTGGACGAGCCGCGCTGCGTGAGCTTCGCCGAGCGGCGCGGCTACCGGCGCGGCCGCAGCTCCCGCGTCCAGCGGCTGGACCTGGCCGGCGCGGCACTGCCCCCGCTGGACCCGCAGTCCCTCCCGGGCGGTGTCGAGTTGCGCACGGCCGCCGACTTCGCCGACGACCCGCGCCCGCTGTACGAGGCGGACGCCGAATGCACGGAGGACGAGCCGGGTGACGTCAGGTTCGCCGGCCCGCCATACGCCGAGTGGCTTGCCCTCACCTGGGAACACCCGGCCCTGGACCGCGAGCTGACCTCGGTCGCCGTCGTCGACGGCGCCGTCGCCGCGTACAGCGTGGCCCACACCGACGGGCGCGGCCGCTACTGGTCGGGCATGACCGGCACGCTCCGCGCCTTCCGAGGTCGGGGGCTGGCCAAGCTCGCCAAGAACGACTCGCTGCACCGCGCCCGCGCGGCGGGCTGCGTGGAGGCGTTCGCCGGTAACGACGGGGGCAACGAGCCGATGCTCGCCGTCAACAAGTGGTTCGGCTACGCGCCGGTGGCCACGCAGTGGCGGTACGTACGGGAGCTCGCCGCGTAGGGGTTGTTTGCCCCACCCCGCCCCTTCCCGAACCAAGGTCTCCGCCCCTGGACCCCGGGGGATCCCAGGGGATCCCAGGGGATCCCAGGGGCGAAGCCCCTGCCACGGGGCGGAGCCGCAAAACGACACAGCTTCCAGCCGCTGCCCACATGCGGCTCCGCCGCGTGGGAGCTCCGGGGTCCAGCGGCGGAGCCCATCACGCGGCAAAGCCCCCGCGGCGGAGCCGCACATTGGCCGGGGCTCGACAGGGGCTGGGAAGGGGCGGGGAAGCGAGCCCGGCACGGGCGTTACGGTCCGCCGGGCGCTCCGGGTCATTCCGCGATGAGGACATAGCGCTCATCGGACACCGGGCGGCCCCATAGGGAGCTGTCGGTGGCAAGCTGCTCGACGCGCGTACGGGTCGTCAGCGGCTCGGCCAGCCGAGCGAGTTCCGCGGCGGGCAGGCCCACCGGGTCGGACTCGCCCCAGCGCCCCTCGATCAGCACCAGCCGCCCGCCCGGGCGCAGCAGCCCGGTCCAGCGGCGCAGCACCCGCTCCGGGCCGGGCAGCGCCCACAGCAGATGGCGCGCCAGGACGACGTCGAACCTCCGCTCCCCCACCGGCGGCTCGGCCGCGTCCCCGACGAGGACCGTGGCGCCCGTGCCCGCGAGCTTGGCCCGCGCGAGCTCCGCCATGCGCGGGGCCAGGTCGACGCCGGTGACCTGGTGGCCCTGCTCGGCCGCGAGCAAGGCGAGGCTGCCCGTGCCGCACCCGAGGTCGAGCACCTCGCAGGGGCGGCCGGGCAGCCAGGCGCGCAGCCGGGCGGCCCACGCGGCCCGGGTGACCGGGTCGCGCAGGCCGTGGTCCGGCTCGTCGTCGAAGTCGGCCGCGAGGGCGTCCCAGTAGGCGACGGTCGGCTGCTCGGGAATCAGGCTTTCGGAGCTCATGTCCCGAGCGTGCCATCGACCACTGACAACGCCCCGGCCTCAGGACGTCAGGGCCTCAGGACGTCAGGACGCCTTCGTCTTCGCGCGCCCGCGCAGCACCAGCCCCTTCGCCAGCGGCCAGCACAGGATCAGCGCGATGACTACGTACACAGTCACCGAGAAGGGCGTGTTGACCAGCCCCGACACGCTCCCGTCGCTGATCTGGAGGGCCCGCCGCAACTGCTGCTCGGCCGCGGGCCCGAGGATGACGCCGATCACCGCGGGCAGCACCGGCAGGCCGAAGCGCCGCATCAGCAGCCCCAGCAGACCGATGATCAGCAGGATCACGAGGTCCAGCGGCTCGCCGCCCACCGCGTACGCGCCGACCGCTGCGAAGAAGAGGATGCCCGCGTAGAGATACGGCCTCGGGACGCGCAGCAGCTTGGCCCATACGGGCGCCAGCGGGAGGTTGAGCACCAGCAGCATGACCATGGCGATGAACAGCGAGGCGATCAGCCCCCACACCAGGTCGGGTTCGCGCTCGAAGAGCAGCGGGCCGGGCTGGATGCCGTACTGCTGGAAGGCGGCCAGCATCACCGCGGCGACCGCGGTGGTGGGCAGGCCGAGGGTGAGCATCGAGACGAGCGTGCCCGCGGCGGACGCGGAGGCGGCCGACTCGGGCCCGGCGACGCCCTCGATCGCGCCCTTGCCGAACTCGTCGCGGTGCTTGGAGAGCCGCTTCTCGGTCACGTACGACAGGAAGGTGGGGATCTCCGCGCCGCCCGCCGGGATCGCGCCGAACGGGAAGCCGATCGCCGGGCCGCGCAGCCAGGGCTTCCAGGTGCGGCGCAGCTCGGCCTTGCCGAGCCAGGGGCGGCCGACCGGGATGGGCTTGTCGGGGCGGCGGCGCAGATGCATGGCCACCCACAGCGCCTCGCCGATGGCGAAGAGGCCGACCGCGACGATGACGACGTCGATGCCGTCGGCGAGATCGAGCGAGCCGAAGGTGAGCCGCTGCTGGCCGGTCATCTGGTCCAGACCCACCAGGCCGATGGTGAGCCCGATGAGGAGGGACGCGAAGCCGCGGATGCGGGAGCTGCCGAGCACGGAGGTCACGGCGATGAAGGCCAGCACCATGATGGCGAAGTAGTCGGGCGCGCCGATGTCGACGGCGAGTTCGGCGACGGTCGGGGCGAGGAAGACCAGCAGACAGGTGCCGATCATGCCGCCCGCGAAGTGGCCGATCGCGGCCGCCGCCAGGGCCTGGGCGCCGCGCCCGGAGCGGGCCATGGGATGGCCTTCCATGGCGGCGACGACGGCGGCGGTCTCGCCTGGGGTGTTGAGCAGGATGGAGGTGGTGGAACCGCCGAACATGCCGCCGTAGTAGATGCCCGCGAACATGATGAACGCGGCGGTGGGGTCGAGTCCGTAGGTGACGGGGAGCAGCAGCGCGACCGCCATGGCCGGGCCGATGCCGGGGAGCACTCCGATGGCGGTGCCGAGCAGCACGCCGATCGCGGCCCAGAGCAGGTTGACCGGGCTCAGGGCGGTGCCGAAGCCGTCGATGAGGGAGGACAGGGAGTCCATCGCGTTACAGCACCTCCATCAGCGGGCCGCCGGGCAGCGGCACCGCGAGCAGTCGGTCGAAGACGAAGAAGGTGGCGGTGGAGAGCACGGCTGCGATCAGCGGATCGCGGCGGAAGGCGCGGCTGCCGAGGGCGTAGGCCGAACCCCAGAAGAGCAGGGCGCCGGAGATGGGGAAGCCGAGCGGCTCTATGAGGAAGGCGTTGGCGAGGAAGACCCCGGCCAGGAGGAGCACGGTGCGCCAGTCGCCGGGCGCGCTCAGGTCGATGTCCTCGCCGCCCTCGGACTCGCCCTTGCCGCCGCGCAGGACGTCCACGGCCAGCAGGACGGCGACGACCAGCAGGGCGACGCCGACGACGATCGGTACGGTCTTGGGGCCGACGGGGCCGCGCTGGGCGAAGTCGGTGTCCATGGTGAGCGCGTCGGTGAGCACGAGGACGCCGATGGCCAGCAGCAGGGCGCTGACGCCGAGTTCGGAGCGGCCGCGCAGGAAGGCTCTGAGCCCGGTGCCGGGGTCTGTGTTGATAGCTGTGTTGGTGGCTGTGTTGGTGGCTGTGTTGCTGTCAGTGTCGTTGCCGGTGTCGGTGTTGGCGTGGCTGTCGGTCACAGTCCCAGCTCCTTCAGCACCGTGTCCACGCGCTTGTCCTGGGCGGTCAGGAAGCGTCCGAACTCCTCGCCCGTCATGAAGGCGTCGGTCCAGCGGTTGCGCCGCACCGCCTCCTGCCACTCCTTCGAGGCGTGCATCTTCGTGATCAGTTCGATCAGCTTGTCGCGCTCGGCGTCGGTCAGGTCGGGCGGGGCGACGATGCCGCGCCAGTTGGTGAACGTGACGTCCAGGCCGGCCTCCTCGAGCGTCGGCGCGTCGAGGCCCGGAAGGCGCTTGTCGCTGGTCACCGCCAGCACCCGCAGCTCGCCCGCCTCGATCTGGTCGAGGTACTCGCCGACGCCGGAGACGCCGAAGGCGACCTTGCCGCCGAGCACGGAGGCCAGCAGCTCGCCACCGCCGTCGTACGGGATGTAGTTGACCTTCTTCGGGGCGATCCCGGCGGCCTTGGCCATCAGCATGGGGGCCAGGTGGTCCGGCCCGCCGGGCGAGGAGCCGCCGCCGACCGGGAGTGAGCCGGGCTTCTGGCGCCAGTCCGCCACCAGCTGGCCGAAGTCGCGGTACTTGGACCCCTTGGCCACGACCACGATGTCCGGCTCCTCGGTGAGCCGGGCGATGGGCGTCGTATCGGCGAGGGTGGACGGCGCGTGGTTGGTGTGCACCGCGCCCACCACCCCCAGGCCCATGGACATCGCGAGCTTGCCGTTGCCGCGCTCGGACACCAGGCGGCTCAGCCCGACGGTGCCGCCCGCGCCGGGCAGGTTGAACACTTCGATGTTGCGGCTCAGATCGGCGTCCTCGGCGCTCTTGGCCGCCGTACGGGCCGTGATGTCATAGCCGCCACCGGGGGTGTTGGGCACCATCAGGCGCAGGCCGGGGATGTGGGTGCCGGTGGCGGAGCCGCTGCCGGTACTGAGCAACGGGGGCCCGAGGAGCACGATCAGAGCCGCAGAGAGCAGGGCGAGCGGGGTACGCAGACGCGGACTCAGACGCACGGTGACACCGCCTTTCTTTCTTCGTGGGTGTCTGTGTGAGGCGCGCCACATGTTGCCTGTGGGTTAACGCGCTGTCTCTCTTTCGGTATTAAGAGACCTTGTGGTCGTTGCGTACACGGGGAAGGCAACGGGGAAGGCGCGTCCGATGACGAGAGTGCTGGTGGTCGACGACGACTTCATGGTGGCCAAGCTGCACAGCCGCTATGTCGCGTCCCTGGACGGCTTCACGGTCGCCGGGGTGGCCCACACGGGCGCCGAGGCGCTGCGCGCCGCCGACGCGCTCCGCCCCGACCTGGTCCTGCTGGACGTCTATCTGCCGGACATGGACGGCATCAGTGTGCTGCGCCGGATGCGGGAGCGGGAGGAACACCGGCAGGTGGACGCGCTGTTCATCACCGCGGCCAAGGATCCGCACGCCGTGCGCGAGGCGCTGCGCGCGGGCGCGCTGCACTACCTCATCAAGCCGTTCGACCGCGCCGCGCTCCAGGAGCAGCTGAGACACGCCGCCGCGCTGCGGGCCCGACTCGACACGCTCGGCGAGGCCAGCCAGGAGGACGTGGACCAGATCTTCGGCACCCGCCCGCGCGGCGCCCGCTCCCGCGAGCAGCTCCCGAAGGGCCTGGCCGCCCACACCGCGAGCCTCGTCGAGCGCACGCTGCGCGGGCACGCCGAGGGGCTTTCGGCGGCGGAGTGCGCGGAGGCGGGCGCCTTCTCCCGGGTGAGCGCCCGCCGTTACCTCGAGTACTTCGCCGAGACGGGGCGCGTGGAGGTCACCCTGCGCTACGGCGGGACGGGCCGCCCGGAGCGCCGCTACCGCTGGATCGACTGACGGCGGGAGGGGAGGCCTGGGGGCATCCCGCTCCGGCAATGTGCCGCTGAGCAGCTATCTTGATGCGCATGTCGTCACAGCAGCCTTCTCCCGCGCACATACCGCCGACCGACGCCCCGGACTCGCCGGCCACCCCGGCGCCGCGCAAGGCCTCCCGGACTCTGGCCGCCGCGCTGATCGGGGGCATCCTGATCGGCGGCGCGGGCGTCGGTGTGGCCTGGGCGGTCAGCGGCGACGGCTCGTCCGCCAACGACGCGGCGGGCGACGCGCGGGACGCCTGCCGGGCGCTGAGCGGATTCGAGCCATCGGACTACGCCACGAAGGGCGCGAAGGGCGAGATCGCGTTGAACCACTTCGGCGCCGCCGGCGCGCTCTCCGCGTCGGCGGCCGCGGGCGACGCCCAGTACAAGCCGCTCGCGGAGGCCGTGCGCCTCGCCCAGAACACGCATGCCGTGACCTACGACTTCAACGACAGCCGGGTGAAGAAGAACCTCGCCAAGGCCCGCCAGATCTGCGACGACCTCGACTGACCGCGCTGCCAGGGGCCGGGCCTGGGGCCGGACCTGGGGCCGGGCCTGGGGCCCGACGGTCGGGTCAGTCCTCGCGCCGCGCGCCCGTGGCCGCGTAGATCCGCTCCGCGCGGCGCCGGGCCGCCCGGGCCCGGCCGCCGTCCCCGGCCGCCATCCCCTCCTCGCCTACGGCCAGGTCCGGCACGGCGTCCGGCACCCGGCCGATGACCTCGAGGGCCCGGGCCTCGCCCAGCCGGTGGCCCGACTCCCGCTGCACGGCCACCGCCTCGGCCGCGCAGGCGAGCGCCTCCGCGTACTGCCCTGCGGCGGCGTGGATCTCGCCGAGTTCGGTCAGGGCCTGCCCCTCGACCAGCCGGAAGCCGCTGCGCCGCGCCAGCTGCCGGGCCTCGTCCGCCCGGGCGAGCGCGGCCTCGGCGTGGCCGAGGGCGCGGTGGGCGGCGGCCAGGCCCAGCAGGCTGTCCGCCTCCGCGCGCCGGTTCTGCGCGGCGCGCGCCGCGAGCAGCGCGCGTTGATGGCTCTCGGCCGCCCGGTCGCCGCGCCCGGCGCGCCGGTGCGCCTCACCGATGGTGTTGAGGGCGTCGGACTGGATGCGGCGGTTTCCGGTGTCCATGACGAGCCGCAGCGCGCGCTCGCCGTGTTCCAGCCCCTCCTCATGGCGCCCGCACTCCAGATGGATGCGGCCGGTGACCAGGAGCGCCACCGCGTGGCCGTTGCGGTAGCCGACGGCCTCGTTGATGGCCACGGCCTCGGCGAGGACCTCCAGGCCCTCGCGCAGCCGCCCGGCCTCCCAGTACGCGATGCCGAGGTTGTCCAGGTGATTGGCCTCGTAGCGGACTCCGGCCTTGCGCCGGATGTGCAGCGCCGTCTCCAGGTCGCTCACGGCCTCCGGCAGCCGGCCCATGTCCCGGTGGACGAGACCGACGCCGATGAGCGCCAGCGCCTCCGCGTCGGTCTGCCCCAGCTCGCGCAGGATCGCCAGCGCGGCGTCGAAGTGCCGGAGCGCGTCGTCCAGTCGGGCCTGCTCCCACTCCACGTACGCCAGTCCGCCGAGGGCCGCCGCCTCGCCGGGGGACCAGCCGATGACGCGGTGCAGCTCGATGGCGCGGTTGTGGTGGAGGGCGGACTGGCCGAGGACGCCGAGGTCCCACAGGGCGAAGCCGATGTTGTAGTAGATGGCGGCCTCACCGCGCCGGTCGCCCTCGGCGACGGCGGCGTCCAGCGCGCTCTGCGCGGTGACCTGCCAGGTGCCTCGGGGCAGGCAGAGCCAGAAGTAGCCGAGCAACGCGTCCGTCAGATGCCATGACACCGCGCGCGGCCCCTGGTGTGCGGTCCGCTCGATCACGGCCAGGAGATTGGCCCGCTCGGCCTCCAGCCACACGATGGCCTCGATCTCGTCGGCGAGCCGCATCGGTGCGTGCACCCTGGGGATGCGTAACGTCTCCGAGCCCGCGGCGAACGGGGCGTACGGCCCGTCCTCGGCGTCCCCCGGGGGCGCTTCGCCCATCTCGCGCGGCAGCCTCGGGATCTGCGGATACAGGATGCGCCCCGCGGCGTCGGCGGCGAGCAGATACCACGCGTACAGCCGGTCGCGCGCTGCCGCCGACTCCCCCTGGGGGTCGTCGGATTCCAGCCGCTCCCAGGCGTACTCGCGGAGCAGGTCGTGGAATCCGTAACGGCCCTCCCCGCGCGACTCGATCAGATGCGCGCCCGCGAGGGCGGCCAGCACCTCCGCGGCCCGCTCCTCGGTGTCGTCCAGCAGCGCCGCCGCGGCCCCGGCGTCGAACTCCAGGCCCGGGACCAGGCCCAGCCGCCGGAACAGCAGCCGGGCCCGGGGGGCGATGGCCCGGTACGAAAGGTCGAGGGCGGCACGGACCGCGGACCGTTCGTCGTCCTCCAGCTCCAGCACCGCCAGCCTGCTGCCCTCCGCCAGCTCGGCCGCCAGGTCGGCGATGCGCCGGCCGGGCTCGCAGGCGAGCTGCGCGGCGGCCACGCGCAGCGCGAGCGGGAGGTAGCCGCACAGCCGGGCGAGTTCGGCCACGGCCTCCGGCTCGGCCGCCACCCGCGGCTCCCCGAGGACGGCGACCAGCAGGGCGTGCGCCTCCTCGGGGGACAGTACGTCGAGCATGAGGGGGCGCGCGCCCTCCCGCGCGACCAGGCCGCTCAGCCGGTTGCGGCTGGTCACCACGACCAGGCAGGAAGGGCCGCCGGGCAGCAGCGGGCGCACCTGCTCGGCGGAGACCGCGTCGTCCAGCAGGATCAGCATCCGCCGGTCCACCAGCAGCGACCGGTAGCGGAGGATCATCTCGTCCTCGTCGGCCGGGATCTCCTGCGGCGTCAGGCCCAGCCCGCGCAGCAGCTGCCCGAGGGCGTCGCGCGGGCGCAGCGGCCGGCGGCTGCCGTCGAAGCCCCGCAGGTCCACGTACAGCTGGCCGTGCGGGAACCGCTCCCGCACCTGGTGGCCCCAGTGCACGGCGAGCGCGGTCTTGCCCACGCCCGCGGTGCCGCCGATCGCGGAGATCACCACCGTGCCGGTGTCGGGCGCCGGGCCGTCGGGCGGGACGAGGGCGTGCAGCCGGGCGACGGCCTCGGCGCGGCCGGTGAAGCCGGGCACGGCGCGCGGCAGTTCGGCGGGGATCAGCCGCGGCCCGCTGTGGTCCTGCGGGCCGGGCGGCGCGGGGTCGGCCGAGGCGGCCTGGGGCGAGGGCTGCGCGGGCGCGGACGGTTGCGCGGGCGCGGACGGTTGCGCGGGCGCGGACGGTTGCACGGGCGCGCGCACATCGAGGTCGCCCACCAGGATCCGCTGGTACAGCGCCTGGAGCTCGGGCCCGGGGTCGACCCCCAGCTCATCGGCCAGCCGCTCGCGCGTACGCGTGTGCACCTCCAGCGCCTCGGCCTGCCGCCCGCACCGGTACAGCGTCATGATCAGCTGCCGTACGACCCGCTCGTCCAGCGGGTGGGCGGCGGCCAGGTCGCGCAGCTCGGGCAGCAGTTCGCCGTGCCGGCCCAGCCGCAGCTCCGCGTCGCCCAGCGCCAGCCGGGCCGCGATGTGCTCGCTGCCCAGCCGCTCCCGCATGTTCCAGGCCCAGTCGCCGGACAGTCCGGAGAGGGCCTCCCCACGCCACAGCCCGAGGGCCCCGCGCAGCAGCCCGGCGGCGCGCGTGGGGTCCTCCTCCATGGCCGCGGCCTCGGCGACCAGGCCGCGGAACCGGTGGAGGTCCACCAACTCGGGCGCCACCTCCAGCACATAGCCGCCGGAGCGCCGCGCCAGCCGGGCCCCGCCCGGCTCCACCGCCCCCGCTGCGCCCTCTTCCAGAGCGCGCAGCGCCGCCCGCAGCCGTGCCACGTACCCGTACAGCACGCTGCGCACGGACGCCGGGGGCTCCTCGCCCCACACCCGGTCGATCAACTGCCCTGCGGGTACGACGCGGTTGGCCTCCACCAACAGGACCGCGATCACACAGCGCTGCTTGGCGTGCCCCAGGTCGACGTGCCGGTTTCCGGTCCACGCCTCAACCGGGCCGAGGACCCGGAACTCCATATGAGCCTCTCCCCACCCTTGGTCTCTCCCCCCGCACCCTGATCTTCTCGCGAATCCGGGACGCCGCGTGCCGTGCCGTCCAAGGTTTCCTCAAGATTTCGTCCAAGTCCGATACGGCAGAGTGTTCTCAGCGGCTCCGATTGGGACCGGAGCGGCGCCTCGGGAGCCGCCGACCTGCTTGACGGGGGATGGCAGGTCGGCGGCCTCTGCACGTCGGCGCGTTGGGGGACGCGCCGACGTGCGCCTCCTCCAAGGGGTCCGACGGGGGATTCGAGAGGGCCCGGGGGACGCGGATCAGACCGTGGCGGGTCTGGTGCCGATGACCACGGTCGCGCTCAGCTCCTCGCACCCGGCGACCCGCGGCACCAGCCCGTACCGGGCGAAGGTCTCGGCGGTTCGAGGCGCCTGGCGCTCGCTGGTCTCGATCAGCAGCCGGCCGCCCGGCGCCAGCCACCGCTTGGCCTCGGCGAGCACCCGCCGCTGGACGTCCAGCCCGTCCGCGCCCCCGTCGAGCGCGACGCGCGGCTCGTGGTCGCGGGCCTCCGGGGGCAGCAGCCGGATGTCGTCGGTGGGTACGTAGGGGGCGTTGGCCACCAGGACGTCGACGCGGCCGCGCAGCGCGGCGGGCAGCGGCTCGTAGAGGTCGCCCTCGTACACCCGGCCGTCCCCGGCGGGGATGTTGCGCCGCGCGCACCGCACCGCGGCGGGCTCGATGTCGACGGCGTACAGCTCGATCGGGGAAGCGGGACCCAGCGCCGCGAGCAGCGCGGCGCCCACCGCGCCCGAGCCGCAGCACAGGTCGACGACGACGGACCCGTGCCGGGCGAGGCCGACGGCCTGGTCGACGAGGAACTCGGTGCGCCGGCGGGGCACGAAGACGCCGCGGTCCACGGCTATCCGCAGACCGTGGAACTCCGCCCAGCCGATGACGTGCTCCAGGGGCAGACCCGCCACCCGGCGGTCGACCATGGCGGCGAGTTCGTCGGGGGTGCGCGCCGTGGTGACCAGCAGCCGCGCCTCGTCCTCGGCGAAGACACAGCCGACGGCCCGGAGCCTGGTGACGATGGTGGAGAGGGGGAGGAGTGACGGTGAAACCGACATGGGAGCCTTTCGGGACGCCTGTGGGCGCTCCCGCGGTCACCTATCCCTGAGGGACCGCACGGCCGTGAGATGAGAGCACCCGACCTGACACAGCGGTAATGGGTCTCACCTCCTCGGTCGTTCGCTACTGAAGCCGCGAACACTTTACCCGAGGCGGTCGGTGGCGCAACCGGGTGCGGGCTCCCGCCCCGAGCGGGCGGCAGATGCCTTGACGGGCGGAATGTTAGCGGTAACACTCCCGTCGTGGACAAGCCTCCGAGCACGCCTCCGCTCCCCCGACCCGACGACGAGACCCCGCTGTTCAGCCGCGCCGCCGTGGTCGCGTCCTGTGTGGGCTTCATCCTGATCGGCGCGCTCCAGGCGCTCTACGGCCCGTCGATCCCCGCCTTCCGCGACGAGTTCGGCCTCTCCCCCTCCACGGCCGGTCTCGGCCTGAGCGCGCACTTCGTGGGCGGGGTCGCGGGCGTCCTCGTCTTCGACCGGCTCTTCGGCCGCGCCGCCCCCGCCGCCCCCGCCGCCCGGATCGGCAACCGCAAGCTCCTGGGCGGCTCGTATCTGCTGATGGCCCTCGGCGCGGCCGGCTTCGCCCTCGCCCCCACATGGCCCGCCGCCCTCGCCATGGCGCTGGTGGCCGGGCTGGGCTTCGGCGGCATCGACTACGGCCTGAACCAGCTCTTCGCCGTGGGCTTCGGGCGCCGCAGCACCGCCATGCTCAACATCCTCAACGCCCACTTCGGCATCGGCGCGATCCTCGGCCCGGCGCTGATCGGCCTGGTCGGGGCGGAGCACTACACCGCGATCTTCCTCGGCTTCGCCGCGCTGACCCTGCCGCTGCTGCTGTGCCTGGCCGGGGTGCGGGACGGGGCTCCCCCGCGGACGGGCGAGGCCACGGGGGCGGACGGCGCGAGCGGCGCGGCTGACGTGGCCGCGGGGCGGGCGCGGGCGCGGTCCCGCAGCCTGGCCACCGTGCTGGGCGCCTTCGTCCTGCTGTACGTCCTGCACGTGGGCATCGAGGCGGGCGTCGGCGGCTGGGAGCCCACCCACCTGGAGACCGTCGGCTACGGCGCGACCGCCGCCGCCTCCGCCACCTCCGTCTACTGGCTGATGATGACGGTCGGGCGGTTCCTGGTCGCGCCGCTCGCGCTGCGCTGGCCCGCCCGGTCCATCATCGCGGTCAGCTGCGCGGGCATGACCGCGTGCCTGCTGCTCGCCGCGGTGCCCGCGCTGGCCCCGTACGCGTACGCGGGCGTCGGCCTGTTCATCGCGCCGATCTTCCCGACCGGCCTGCCCTGGCTGAACGACGCGGCCCCGCGCGCCCGCCGGGCCGGGGCGCTGGTCATCGCGGCCTCCATGGTCGGCGGCGTGGCCGCGGGCCCGGCGCTGGGCAAGGCCATCGAGCTGTCCGGCATCCGGTCGGTGCCGCTCATCCTGGCCGCGGTGTCGGCGATCTGCCTGGCCACGACGGTATGGCTGATACGCGCCACCGCGACGCGCCGCCCGACGGACACCCTCGGGCCCTCCCCCGAACCGGCCCGCCCGGCGGACGGCGACCGGGTGGGCGAGACGTCGTAGCGCGGCGCGGACGCGCTGTGCGCGGCCGGGGGCACGCGGACGTCGGCTCCCCGGCGCCGCCCGGCCCGCCGCGCCCCACAGCGCGAGCCGCTCGGCGTCCACCCCTGGCCCTGCGGGCCCCGGACCGCAGGGCCAGGGGGTGTTCGGCGGTTCTATTCCCCTCCCCGCCCCTTCCCTCAACTGGGGCTCCGCCCCAGACCCCGGGGGCTTGAGGCGGCGCGGCGGAGCCGCGGATGGGCATTGGCCGGGAAACCGTGTCGATCTGCGGCGCCGCCGCGCGGGGGGGCGCCGCCGCGCGGGGGGGCGCCGCCGCGCGGGGGGGCGCCAGATCGGAA
>NZ_JBEOSB010000032.1:87257-133670 GCF_040302705.1 Streptomyces sp. NPDC097640 | reverse complement strand
CAAATCCCTCGCCGACTACCTCACCAAGGTCACTCCGCCAGCCACCGAAAACCAGCAAGAGACTTAAGCCCGCGATTTCCGGCGCATCACACTAGCGGGCCTGATGGGCGGCCCCGGATGCCGGACGCCGCTGCGGGCGGATGTGGTCAGGGGCGGAGGGTGAGTTCGGCCCAGACCGTCTTGCAGATCAGCTCGGGTACGACGCCCCAGCGGTCCGCCAACTCCTCGACGAGCAGAAGTCCGTGCCCGTTCTCGCCGGGGTCCAAGACCGCCCCCCCAGGGCCCCCGGCTCGCGTTCACGCCGGAGGCCTGGACCCGCTTCGTGGCGTACACGTCCGCACGCTGAGGCGTCAGGAGAGCCAGTCGGCGTAGCGGGTGGGGGCGAGGTGAGCCTGCTTGTCGGTGAGGACGTCGCCCTTGACGACGGCGAACATGCCGGCGGTGGGGTCGGTGACGACGGTGCGGTTGTCGCCCTTGTGGGAGAGGGTGATCCGGCCCAGCTCGTCCAGAGGGAAGATCTCGGGGCCGCCGATGTTGCGGATGCCGTTCAGCGGGGTGCCCGCGGCGACCTCCGCCACCGCGGCGGCCACGTCCTTGGCGGCGATCGGCTGGATCGGCGTGGCGGGCAGCCGGACGGTGTCGGCGTCGGCGGTCCAGGACATCGCCGCGTCCATGAACTCCATGAACTGCGTCGCCCGGACGATCGAGTAGGGGACCGGCCCGGCCGCGAGAATCTGCTCCTGGAGCGCCTTGGCCTGGTAGTAGTCCAGCTCCGGCACCTGGTCCGTGCCGACGATCGAGAGGATGACGAAGTGGCCGACGCCGCCCTTGTGGGCCGCGGCCAGGAGGTTGTCCATCGAGGTCTGGAAGAAGGCCGGGGAGGCTTCGTCGAAGGTCGGGGAGTTCGTCAGGTTGACGACGACGTCGGCTCCCGCCATCGCCTCGTCCAGCCCCTGGCCGCTGATGACGTCGACTCCGGTGGACTTCGAGTGCGGTATCGCCTCGTGCCCGGCGGCGTTCAGATTCTTGACGACCTGCGACCCGATCAGCCCGGTACCGCCGATGACTGCGAACCTCATGATGTTCCTTTCATTGCGATATATGTGTAATGCGCCACATGAACCACTATGCGGGCGCGACGGGAAACAGCGACTTGATCAGCTGAGGGCGGGGCGGCGTCAGTGGTCATCGACGAACGTGGCCGTCTCGTCGAGTGGCGCCCGGCGCATGCGGGCGTCATCCGCTGTGCCGTCCTCGTACCCGATCGACATGCCGCAGAAGAGGATGAGCTCGTCCGGGGGTGACACGACCTCCGCGACGCTCCTGTGGAACTTCGCCCATGCCATCTGAGGGCAACTGTGCAGCCCTTCGGCGCGGAGCAGCAGCATGACGGTCTGTAGATACATGCCGACGTCGGCCCATTGGGGCGCGCCCATGTCGCGGTCGATGTAGCAGAACAGCGCGGCGGGCGCGCCGAAGCAGTCCCAGTTCGCGAAAGCGGCTCTCTGGCGCGCCTCCAGGTCCTCGCGCGGAATGCCGAGGGCGCCGTAGCGCTGCTCACCGAAGGCGGATCGGCGCTCGCGGTACGGGGACTTCAGGGCGGGCGGGTACTGCTCGTACTCCGGCTCGTCCCAGGGGTCGCCTGCGGCCAGGCGTTCGCCGGCGCGCTTCTTGACCTCGGCCAGCGGCCCGCCGGTCAGTACGTAGGCGTGCCACGGCTGGATGTTCGATCCGGACGGCGACCAGGCCGCAGCGGACAGTACGCGCTCCAGCGTCTCCCTGGGGACGGGCCGGTCGGCGAATCCACGCACCGCCCGTCGGCTCGTGACCGCCTCATAGACGTCCATGATCGCCTGACTCCGCTCTGCTCGACGCGTCAGTCTTCGTTACATTCAAGATAGTATCACTCGATACCGTCTCGTGCTTAACTAACTCTGAGCGCGAATCCTCGGCTCCCTGTTTCCCTGCCTCTGGCACCGCATTTTTGGAGAAAGTCCATGGTCACGCTGCTGCACATCGACTCGTCCTTGCTCCCCGGCGAGGTGTCCTCGTCCCGTTCGATCGCGAACGTCTTCCGCAAGGCGTGGGAGGAGCAGCACCCGCAGGGCACGGTGATCTACCGCGACCTCGCCGCCGACCCTGTGCCGCACATCACCGCCGACGCCTGGTCTGCTGGTTTCACCGCCCCGTCCGAGCGCACTCCGGAGCAGTCCGCCGCGTTCGCCGCGCGCGAGAAGCTCATCGAGGAGCTGGAGCAGGCGGATGCCGTCCTGATCGGCGCCCCCATGCACAACTACTCGATCCCGTCGACTCTCAAGGCGTGGCTGGACAACGTGTTCCTGCTCGGCCGTACCGCGGGCGAGGCCCCCTCCGCCCAGGGCACCCCGGTCACCGTCGTCGCCAGCCGCGGCGGCTCCTACGCGCCGGGCACCCCGCGCGAGGGCTTCGAGTTCGTGCTGAACTACCTGGGGGCCGTACTCCAGGGCGCCCTCGGCCTGGACCTCGACTTCATCGTCCCGGAGCTCACCATGGCCCCCAGCAACCCGGCCATGTCAGAGCTGGTCCCCCTCTATGAGGCCTCCCGCGAGCGCGCCTTCGAGGAAGCGGCCGGCATGGCCAAGGAACTCGCGGAGCGCTTCGCCGCGAAAGCGGCGTGAGGCTTACGCCTCGTCGGCCGGGGGATGGGCGAACCGGGTCAGCAGATCCGTCAGCCGCTCGGGCTCGCCGGGGCCCAGTTCGGCAACCAGGCGCTCACCCAGCGGCTCCGCCGCCACATGAGCCGCTTCGAAGAGTTCGAGCCCCTGAGGCGTGATCTCCACGGCCCGCACCCGCCGGTCCCCCGGAACGGTCTTGCGTACGACCAGCCCCTTGCGCTCCAGGTCGTCCACGACCCGCATGATTCCCGCCTTGTCCGACCCTGTTGCCGCCGCCAGGTCGCGCTGCACCGTGGCGCCCCGGTTGACCAGCTCGATCAGCACGGCGAAATGCCGCAACTCGATGCCGAGCGGCCGGAGCGCCTCCGTCATCACCGAGGCCGCGCGCCAGTGTGCCCGGCGGAGCAGCAAGCCGAGAGCGAAAGGCGATTCGTCACCGGGGCGGTCGGTCGCGCGCGAGGCGGTGGGTCGGTGAGGAACGTCGGCGGTCATGAGGCCACCGTACAGCCGTCTATTCATTCGATACGGTTTCGCCTGAAACGAAATGGGCGTACCGCACGCCGGTGAGCTGTTCCGAGAGCAGCCACAGCCGGCGGGCTGTAGCGGAGTCGTGGATGGCGCGTTCGCGGTTGCGGAGGACGGGCTCGCCGCGGAGCTGGAACGGGCCGTCGGGCACGACGTAGCTCCCCCCGGGCAGGTCGGGGACGGTCGAGGCGTACAGGGAGGTCCTGGCGCCGGCCGGTGTGGGGCGGAAGGCGATGCGCAGGAGCAGACGCGTGAGGGTCGCGTATACGCGGCCCCGGGTGCCGTTGGCGCCGCCGGTGAGCACGTTGGAGCGGGTGAGGCCGGGGGCGACGGCCATGCTGCGCAGCCGCAGCCCGGCGGCGTCGGCCCTTCGCTGTAGCTCCATGGCGAAGTAGAGATTGGCCCGCTTGGACTGCACGTAGGCGAACGCCGTTCGGTAGCGGCGCTCGGCGTTGAGGTTGGTCATGTCGAATCGGGCGAATCGCTGGCCCTCGCTGCTGACGGTGACCACGCGCGGGTCGGCGGCGGCCAGCAGGTGCGGCATGAGGAGGCCGGTGAGCGCGAACGTGCCGAGGTGGTTGATGCCGAACTGGGACTCGAAGCCGTCGGCGGTCCGGGAGAACGGCACCATGGCGACGCCGGCGTTGTTGACCAGGAGATCGAGCCGGTCGTGGCTCCAGCACTCGGCGAAATCGCGGATGGATGTCAGGTCGGCGAGGTCGAGCGTGCGCAGTTCGGCGCGGGCGCCGTGGACTTCGGTCCGCAGCCGCTCCACCGCGCTCCGGCCGCGCTCGTGGCTGCGGCAGGCCAGGACGACATGGGCGCCGCGGCGGGTGAGTTCGCGAGCGGTGACGTACCCGATGCCGCTGTTGGCGCCGGTGACGACGACCAGTCGCCCCGATTGGTCAGGGATGGCTTGGGCGGCTGCCCGGGAGTCACCGGTCATGGGGGCCTCGATCCATGGGTCGGACGTATTGCAACTCGCAGTTGCGATAGCCTGATCCTGGCGCATGTTCCACCATCAACGCAACTAGGAGTTGCAATGGAGTCTGCTGGGTCGCCCTCAAGGCGCGCCCCCGCTGTCGGGCGAGGCAACAAGATGCGCGTCGCCGTGCTGGAGGCGGCCATCGCCGAGCTCACGGAGACCGGGTACGCGGCCCTGACCGTCGAAGGCGTCGCCCGACGGGCCGGTGTGCACAAGACGACGATCTACCGGAACTGGAAAGACGCTGACGGCCTTGTCGCGGACGCGCTGGCCGGCCGCTTCTCCGCGGACATCCCGATCCCCGACACCGGGGCGGTGGAGAGCGACCTGCGCGCGCTGGCCCGCTCCCTCGTCGCCACCATGACCACGCAAGCGGGCCGGGCCCTGCTCGTCACCGTCCTCTCGGACGCCGTACGCGTCCCCCAGCTCGCCGACGTCAAGCGCGCGCTCTTCGACGACCGCTTCCGGCGGGCGGAACCCGTGGTCACCCGAGCCGTTGAGCGGGGCGAACTCCCCGCGGACACCGACCCTGCCGAACTCCTGAAGGCCCTCGCCGCGCCGATCTACTTCCGGCTCGTGTTCACCGGCGAGCCGGTCGACGAGGCGACCGCGGACCAGGCCGTGCGCGTCGCGCTGGCCGCCGCGCAGGCTCGCGTGCTGCGGGCGGGAGGGCCGGGGGCCGGGTAGCCGTCACGTGCCGTTACGGGACCGCCGGGCCCCCGATGTACTCGCCGTCCCTGTCATAGGGCCACTCGTTGGCGACGCAGCCCTTCAGTCCGTATATCTGCTGCATCATCACCGGCGCCCGCTCGCCCTTCCCCCGGCAGGTCTCGTGGCCGTGGCCGATGCGGTGGCCGACCTCGTGGTTGATGATCAGGGCCCGGTAGCCGCTGATGGGGCCGGAGAACTCCGGGGAGCCGGTGTTCCAGCGCTTGAGGTTGACCATGATCTGGGTGCCGGCGTCGCAGTTGACCTCGCCGTGGGTGTCCAGGCCCACGGCGCCGCAGATCTTGTCGACCGTGTCCGGGGTGGCGATCTTCACCTCGAAGTCGGAGGGGCCGTCGGACACCAGCTGGAAGGAGTGGCGGCCGTCCCCGGTCCAGCCGCGCTTGTCGGCCAGGACCGCCGCGATCTCGGCCGCCGCGCGCTTCGGATCGATGCCGGTGCCCTTCTCCACCTGCACCTTGTACCGCCGCAGATCGCTTCCCTCGCCGATCACCGCGCCGGAGGACTTCGCGGTGACGAAGACGCCGGTTCCGGTGGTGGGGGAGTCCGCGCGGGACGGGGGCGAGGGTCTCGACGTGGCCGAGATGGCGTCGGGTGGCGGGGTCGACGGGTCCGCGGCGCGGGCCGTGCCGTTGCCGCCGTCGTCGCGTAAGGCGAACACGACGCCGGCGATCAGGGCCGCACCGGCGGCCAGCGCCACCACCACGTTCCGGGGACGGGTGCTCGGGGCGCGCCGCCGTCGCGAGGACGAGGCGGACGGGCCGGGGGTCTGCTCGGGGGCCTGCGCGGTGAAGGTCATGGGGCACTTCCAGCGGGTGAGGGCGGGGCGGGCGAATGGGCCGCGGCGGTCGGCCCGCGTGAGCGTGTCCGTGGCCCCCGGAGTGAAAATGCGTCGTGCGTTCCCCCGTTTCGACTCCCCCAGAGAAAGACGGACGGGGAGGGGCGCTGGTTGGCCTTTGCGCGCCCGCTGTGCGCGGCGTCACACGCCGGAGCGCACGTGGCGCACGACCAGGGCGCACGACCCGGCGGGTCGGCAGCCGGCCCGCCTGGTGCGCTCGTACGGCGTCCCGCCATCCCGCTGGCAGGATGTGGCGGTCCAGGGGTTCGGTGACGGCGTTGGCGACGACGTCGCCAGGTGCGGGGCGGCTCTGTTGCCCATGGGAGGGCGCGCCGTGGCTTCCGGGCCCTCGATGTATCGGCCCTTCAAGGGCCTCGGGTGCGCGCCGAGTTTGAAGAACCCCCCGCCAGGGGTACGCTTCCCGGCTTCCTGATTGGCATCCGGCATGGCCCGTGTGGCAGACTGTCCGGGTTGCTCGGTTGAGTGCCGATGCTGCGCGCCTCCCGCCGGGAGGACCGGAAGCGAGTCCCACAGTACTCGTCGCCCCTTATCAGGGGCGGACGTACGGGAATCTTCCGGGAAGTGTCAGCGGGGCCCCGGCTAGGCACCCGGTGGGTGTTCTTCCCCCACAACCCTCTTCCATAAGGGATTTCTCCTGCGGAGATTTGCCGGAGGGGGCGCGACACGCCCGACCGCGTGGGTCGGAGGTGAGGCGGGGAGGAACGGAAACCGACCGGGTTCCGGAGCGTTACGAGAGACAGGACTACGAAGCAGCCATGGCGGGACAGAAGATCCGCATCCGGCTCAAGGCCTACGACCACGAGGTCATCGACTCCTCGGCGAAGAAGATCGTCGAGACGGTGACCCGCACTGGTGCGTCGGTCGCGGGCCCGGTGCCGCTGCCCACAGAGAAGAACGTGTACTGCGTCATCAAGTCGCCGCACAAGTACAAGGACTCGCGCGAGCACTTCGAGATGCGTACGCACAAGCGCCTCATCGACATCCTCGACCCCACGCCGAAGACCGTCGACTCGCTCATGCGTCTCGACCTGCCGGCCGGCGTCGACATCGAGATCAAGCTCTGAGGTGACGCGCGAGATGGCTAAGCAGATCAAGGGCGTCCTGGGCGAGAAGCTCGGCATGACCCAGGTGTGGGACGAGAACAACCGCATCGTCCCGGTCACCGTCGTCAAGGCCGGTCCCTGTGTCGTGACGCAGGTCCGTACCGCTGACTCGGACGGCTACGACGCCGTCCAGATCGCCTTCGGCGAGATCGACCCGCGCAAGGTGAACAAGCCCCTCAAGGGCCACTTCGCCAAGGCCGAGGTCACCCCGCGCCGCCACCTGGTGGAGCTGCGTACCGCTGACAGCAGCGAGTACACGCTCGGCCAGGAGGTCACCGCCGAGGTGTTCGAGTCCGGTGTGAAGGTCGATGTGACCGGCACCAGCAAGGGCAAGGGCACCGCCGGTGTCATGAAGCGCCACGGCTTCAAGGGCCTCGGCGCCGGCCACGGCACCCAGCGCAAGCACCGCTCGCCGGGCTCCATCGGTGGCTGCGCCACCCCGGGCCGCGTGTTCAAGGGCCTGCGCATGGCCGGCCGCATGGGCAACGAGCGGGTCACCACCCAGAACCTGACCGTCCACGCCGTTGACGCGGAGAAGGGCCTGCTCCTGATCAAGGGAGCGGTTCCTGGTCCGAACGGCGGCCTCGTCCTGGTCCGTACCGCGGCCAAGGGGGCCTGAGGTAACCGATGAGCACCATTGACATCCTTTCGCCGGCAGGCGACAAGGCCGGGACCGTCGAGCTCCCCGCGGAGATCTTCGACGCGCAGGTCAGCGTTCCGCTGATCCACCAGGTCGTCGTCGCGCAGCTGGCCGCTGCCCGTCAGGGCACGCACAAGACCAAGACCCGCGGCGAGGTCCGTGGCGGTGGCAAGAAGCCGTACCGCCAGAAGGGCACCGGCCGCGCCCGTCAGGGCTCGACCCGCGCGCCGCAGTTCGCCGGCGGTGGCGTCGTGCACGGCCCCGTGCCGCGCGACTACAGCCAGCGCACCCCGAAGAAGATGAAGGCCGCCGCGCTGCGCGGTGCCCTCTCGGACCGGGCGCGCCACAGCCGCATCCACGTCGTGACCGGCGTGATCGAGGGCGAGGTCTCCACCAAGGCCGCCAAGACCCTGCTGGGCAAGATCAGCGAGCGCAAGAACCTGCTCCTGATCGCCGAGCGGAGCGACGAGGCCGCGTGGCTGTCCGCCCGCAACCTGCCCCAGGTGCACATCCTGGAGCCGGGCCAGCTGAACACGTACGACGTGCTCGTCTCCGATGACGTGGTCTTCACCAAGGCCGCCTTCGAGTCCTTCGTGGCTGGTCCCAAGGCCGCTGAGCAGACCGAAGGGAGCGCCGCCTGATGAGTGAGGCGACCGCTGTCACCAGCAAGACCTTCACGGACCACCGCGACGTTCTCGTCAAGCCGGTCGTGTCCGAGAAGAGCTACGCGCTGCTCGACGAGAACAAGTACACGTTCATCGTCGCGCCCGGCGCCAACAAGACCCAGATCAAGCAGGCCGTCGAGGCGGTCTTCTCGGTCAAGGTCACTGGGGTCAACACGATCAACCGGCAGGGTAAGCGCAAGCGCACCAAGACCGGTTTCGGCAAGCGCAAGGACACCAAGCGCGCCATCGTGACCCTCGCCGAGGGCGACCGAATCGACATCTTCGGCGGCCCGGTCTCCTAACGGAGATCGGAGCGTCCAGAAGTCCGGAATCTTCCGAGGACTGAGAAATGGGTATCCGCAAGTACAAGCCGACGACCCCGGGCCGTCGTGGCTCCAGCGTCGCCGACTTCGTCGAGATCACGCGGTCCACGCCGGAGAAGTCGCTGGTCCGCCCGCTGCACAGCAAGGGTGGTCGTAACAACGCCGGCCGCATCACGGTCCGCCACCAGGGTGGCGGTCACAAGCGTGCGTACCGCGTGATCGACTTCCGCCGTCATGACAAGGACGGCGTCCCGGCGAAGGTCGCACACATCGAGTACGACCCCAACCGCACCGCGCGCATCGCGCTGCTGCACTACGCCGACGGTGAGAAGCGCTACATCATCGCGCCGCGCGGCCTGTCGCAGGGCGACCGGATCGAGAACGGCCCCGGGGCCGACATCAAGCCGGGCAACAACCTGGCGCTGCGCAACATCCCGGTCGGTACCACGATCCACGCCATCGAGCTGCGGCCCGGCGGCGGCGCGAAGTTCGCCCGCTCCGCGGGTGCCTCCGTGCAGCTGCTGGCCAAGGAGGGCTCCTTCGCGCACCTGCGCATGCCCTCCGGTGAGGTCCGCCTGGTCGACATCCGCTGCCGCGCCACCGTCGGCGAGGTCGGCAACGCCGAGCAGTCGAACATCAACTGGGGCAAGGCCGGCCGTATGCGCTGGAAGGGCGTCCGCCCGACCGTGCGTGGTGTCGTGATGAACCCGGTTGACCACCCGCACGGTGGTGGTGAGGGCAAGACCTCCGGTGGCCGTCACCCGGTTTCGCCGTGGGGCCAGAAGGAGGGTCGTACTCGCTCGCCGAAGAAGGCCAGCAACAAGTACATCGTCCGCCGCCGCAAGACGAACAAGAAGCGCTAGGAGCGGGTTTAGATGCCGCGCAGTCTCAAGAAGGGGCCCTTCGTCGACGACCACCTGAGCAAGAAGGTGGATGTCCAGAACGAAGCCGGCACCAAGAACGTCATCAAGACCTGGTCCCGCCGCTCGATGATCGTCCCGGCCATGCTCGGCCACACGATCGCGGTGCACGACGGCCGCAAGCACGTCCCGGTGTTCGTCACCGAGTCGATGGTCGGCCACAAGCTCGGCGAGTTCGCGCCGACCCGCACCTTCCGCGGCCATGAGAAGGACGACCGCAAGTCGCGTCGTCGCTGATCTGCGGAACAAGCGAATGACTCAGACAGACACCGAAGGGACAACCATGGAAGCCAGGGCCCAGGCGCGGTACATCCGCGTCACGCCCATGAAGGCCCGCCGCGTGGTGGACCTCATCCGTGGCATGAGTGCCACGGAGGCTCAGGCGGTCCTGCGATTCGCTCCGCAGGCCGCGAGCGTGCCGGTGGGCAAGGTGCTGGACAGCGCCATCGCCAACGCCGCGCACAACTACGACCACACCGACGCCGACAGCCTTGTCATCTCCGAGGCATACGTCGACGAGGGCCCGACCCTGAAGCGGTTCCGTCCGCGCGCCCAGGGCCGCGCCTACCGGATCCGCAAGCGGACCAGCCACATCACCGTGGTCGTCAGCAGCAAGGAAGGAACCCGGTAATGGGCCAGAAGGTTAACCCGCATGGGTTCCGGCTCGGCATCACCACGGACTTCAAGTCCCGCTGGTACGCCGACAAGCTGTACAAGGACTACGTCAAGGAAGACGTCGCCATCCGCCGGATGATGACGAAGGGCATGGAGCGCGCGGGCATCTCCAAGGTGGAGATCGAGCGCACCCGTGACCGCGTCCGCGTCGACATCCACACCGCCCGGCCGGGCATCGTCATCGGCCGCCGCGGCGCGGAGGCCGACCGTATCCGCGGCGAGCTGGAGAAGCTCACCGGCAAGCAGGTGCAGCTGAACATCCTCGAGGTCAAGAACCCCGAGGTGGACGCTCAGCTGGTGGCCCAGGCCGTCGCCGAGCAGCTGTCCTCCCGCGTCTCCTTCCGTCGTGCGATGCGCAAGTCGATGCAGTCCACGATGAAGGCCGGTGCCAAGGGCATCAAGATCCAGTGTGGCGGCCGTCTCGGCGGCGCCGAGATGTCCCGCTCGGAGTTCTACCGCGAGGGCCGCGTGCCCCTGCACACGCTCCGCGCGAACGTCGACTACGGCTTCTTCGAGGCCCGTACGACCTTCGGCCGCATCGGCGTCAAGGTCTGGATCTACAAGGGCGACGTCAAGAACATCGCCGAGGTCCGCGCCGAGAACGCCGCCGCCCGCGCCGGCAACCGCCCGTCGCGCGGTGGCGGCAGCGACCGCCCGCAGCGCCGTGGTGGCGAGCGTGGCGGCCGCGGCCGTAAGCCGCAGCAGCAGAACGCCGCAGCCGAGGCCCCCAAGGCCGAGGCCGCGACCGCTGCTCCGGCTGCTGAGAGCACCGGAACGGAGGCCTGACCGACATGCTGATCCCTCGCAGGGTCAAGCACCGCAAGCAGCACCACCCGAAGCGGTCGGGTATGGCCAAGGGCGGCACCGAGCTGGCGTTCGGCGAGTACGGCATCCAGGCCGTCACCGCCGCGTACGTCACCAACCGCCAGATCGAGGCCGCGCGTATCGCGATGACCCGCCACATCAAGCGTGGCGGCAAGGTCTGGATCAACATCTACCCGGACCGTCCGCTGACGAAGAAGCCGGCCGAAACCCGCATGGGTTCCGGTAAGGGTTCGCCGGAGTGGTGGATCGCGAACGTCAAGCCCGGTCGGGTGATGTTCGAGCTGTCCTACCCGAACGAGAAGACTGCGCGTGAGGCGCTCACCCGCGCTGCTCACAAGCTCCCGATGAAGTGCCGGATCGTGCGGCGCGAGGCAGGTGAGTCGTGATGGCGGCCGGTACCAAGGCGTCCGAGCTGCGTGAGCTGAACAACGAGGACCTCGTTGGCAAGCTCCGTGAGGCCAAGGAAGAGCTGTTCAACCTCCGCTTCCAGGCGGCGACCGGACAGCTCGAGAACCACGGCCGGCTGAAGGAAGTCCGCAAGGACATCGCCCGGATCTACACCCTGATGCGGGAGCGCGAGCTCGGCATCGAGACGGTGGAGAGCGCCTGATGAGCGAGACGAATGTGACTGCTGAAACGAACGAGCGCGGCGACCGCAAGACCCGTGAGGGCCTTGTCGTCAGCGACAAGATGGACAAGACCGTCGTCGTCGCTGTGGAAGACCGCGTCAAGCACGCGCTGTACGGCAAGGTCATCCGCCGTACGAACAAGCTCAAGGCGCACGACGAGCAGAACGCCGCGGGTGTCGGCGACCGTGTCCTCCTCATGGAGACCCGGCCGCTGTCCGCGACCAAGCGCTGGCGCGTCGTCGAGATCCTCGAGAAGGCCAAGTAATCCCCTGAGGGCAGCAGCCCTCAGGCCAGTTCCGCCAGGCTCGGCAGGGGTCCGTATCACACGGCCCCTGCCGGGAACCGGCAGACGATCAGGAGATAGACGTGATCCAGCAGGAGTCGCGACTGCGTGTCGCCGACAACACAGGGGCGAAGGAGATCCTTTGCATCCGTGTTCTCGGTGGTTCCGGTCGCCGCTACGCGGGCATCGGTGACGTCATCGTCGCCACCGTCAAGGACGCGATCCCCGGTGGCAACGTGAAGAAGGGCGAGGTCGTCAAGGCGGTCATCGTGCGCACCGTCAAGGAGCGCCGCCGCCCGGACGGCTCGTACATCCGCTTCGACGAAAACGCGGCCGTCATCCTCAAGAACGATGGCGACCCCCGCGGCACCCGCATTTTCGGCCCGGTGGGCCGTGAGCTGCGCGAGAAGAAGTTCATGAAGATCGTCTCGCTCGCGCCGGAGGTGCTGTAACCGATGAAGATCAAGAAGGGCGACCTGGTTCAGGTCATCACCGGCAAGGACAAGGGCAAGCAGGGCAAGGTCATCCAGGCCTACCCCCGCGAGGACCGCGTCCTGGTCGAGGGTGTCAACCGGGTCAAGAAGCACACCAAGGCCGGGCAGACCGCTCGTGGCTCGAAGACCGGCGGCATCGTGACCACCGAGGCTCCGGTCCACGTGAGCAACGTTCAGCTCGTGGTGGAGAAGGACGGCAAGAAGGTCGTCACCCGCGTCGGATACCGCTTCGACGACGAGGGCAACAAGATCCGCGTTGCCAAGCGGACCGGTGAGGACATCTGATGACTGCCACCACCACCACTGCACCGCGCCTCAAGCTGCGCTACCGCGAAGAGATCCAGGGCAAGCTGAAGGACCAGTTCTCCTACGAGAACGTCATGCAGATCCCCGGTCTCACCAAGATCGTGGTCAACATGGGTGTGGGCGACGCCGCCCGCGACTCCAAGCTGATCGAGGGCGCCATCCGCGACCTCGCCACGATCACCGGCCAGAAGCCGGCCGTCACCAAGGCCCGTAAGTCCATCGCGCAGTTCAAGCTGCGCGAGGGCCAGCCGATCGGTGCCCACGTCACCCTCCGCGGTGACCGCATGTGGGAGTTCCTGGACCGCCTGCTGTCGCTGGCGCTGCCGCGCATCCGCGACTTCCGCGGTCTGTCGCCCAAGCAGTTCGACGGCCGGGGCAACTACACCTTCGGTCTCACGGAGCAGGTCATGTTCCACGAGATCGACCAGGACAAGATCGACCGGGTGCGGGGCATGGACATCACCGTGGTGACCACGGCGTCCAACGACGAGGAGGGCCGTGCCCTGCTTCGTCTCCTCGGCTTCCCGTTCAAGGAGAACTGACCGTGGCGAAGAAGGCTCTGATCGCGAAGGCCGCCCGTAAGCCGAAGTTCGGTGTGCGCGGGTACACCCGCTGCCAGCGCTGCGGCCGGCCCCACTCCGTGTACCGCAAGTTCGGCCTGTGCCGCGTGTGCCTCCGTGAGATGGCTCACCGTGGCGAGCTGCCGGGCGTGACCAAGAGCTCCTGGTAATCCCTCAAGAGGGATGAACCAGGACTCTCGGTAAGCAAATGGATGGCGGGAGCCCGCCCCACGATCCCGTAGGCTTGTGGGGTTGGGCACTCGCTGCCCAATATCGTCTTACTACGCCGTAGGTCCCCGCGCCGCACCCGTGCCCACAGTTGAGTTGGGTGAGAGGGATGGCGCAGATAGGAAACCCCGGCGAGAGAGGCCGAAGGCCATCATGACCATGACCGATCCGATCGCAGACATGTTGACCCGTCTGCGAAACGCGAACTCGGCGTACCACGACTCCGTCGGGATGCCGCACAGCAAGATCAAGTCGCACATCGCGGAGATCCTCCAGCAGGAGGGCTACATCACCGGCTGGAAGGTCGAGGACGCCGAGGTCGGCAAGAACCTCGTCCTCGAGCTGAAGTTCGGCCCCAACCGCGAGCGCTCGATCGCCGGCATCAAGCGGATTTCGAAGCCGGGTCTGCGGGTCTATGCAAAGTCCACCAACCTGCCGAAGGTGCTCGGCGGCCTGGGCGTGGCGATCATCTCCACGTCGCACGGGCTGCTCACCGACAAGCAGGCAGGCAAGAAGGGTGTGGGTGGGGAAGTCCTCGCCTACGTCTGGTAACCAGGGAACGGAGGAAGAGCCATGTCGCGAATTGGACGGCTGCCCATCCAGGTTCCCGCTGGTGTGGACGTCACCATCGATGGCCGTACGGTCGCAGTGAAGGGCCCCAAGGGTTCTCTCTCGCACACCGTCGCCGCGCCCATCGAGGTCGCCAAGGGTGAGGACAACAACCTCGTTGTCACCCGCCCGAACGACGAGCGTCAGAACAAGGCCCTGCACGGCCTGTCCCGCACGCTGGTGGCGAACATGATCACCGGCGTGACCCAGGGCTACAGCAAGGCGCTCGAGATCAGCGGTGTCGGTTACCGCGTCCAGGCGAAGGGCTCCAACCTGGAGTTCGCCCTGGGCTACAGCCACCCGATCGTGGTTGAAGCCCCCGAGGGCATCTCCTTCAAGGTGGAGTCCCCGACCAAGCTGAGCGTCGAGGGCATCGACAAGCAGAAGGTCGGCGAGGTCGCCGCGAACATCCGCAAGCTGCGCAAGCCCGACCCGTACAAGGCCAAGGGCGTGAAGTACGCGGGCGAAGTCATCCGCCGCAAGGTCGGAAAGGCTGGTAAGTAAGCCATGGCATACGGTGTGAAGATTGCCAAGGGCAACGCCCGTAAGGCTGCTGCCATCAAGCGCCGTCACATCCGCGTCCGCAAGCGGATCTCCGGTACCACCGAGCGCCCCCGCCTCGTGGTGACGCGCTCCAACCGTCACATGGTGGCGCAGGTCATCGACGACATCGCGGGCCACACGCTGGCCTCGGCGTCGACCCTGGACACGTCCATCCGTGGCGGCGAGGGTGACAAGAGCGCGCAGGCCAAGCAGGTCGGCGCCCTGGTGGCCGAGCGGGCCAAGGCGGCGGGCGTCGAGGCCGTCGTGTTCGACCGCGGTGGCAACCAGTACGCCGGGCGTATCGCCGCTCTGGCGGACGCCGCCCGCGAGGCCGGGCTGAAGTTCTAGCCCAGGTCCCTACGCACAGCGGACTTAAACGAGAGAGGTAAATCCAATGGCTGGACCCCAGCGCCGCGGTGGCGGCGCCGGTGGCGGCGAGCGGCGGGACCGGAAGGACCGGCGGGACGGCGGCGCTGCTGCCGAGAAGACCGCTTACGTCGAGCGCGTTGTCGCGATCAACCGCGTCGCCAAGGTTGTGAAGGGTGGTCGTCGCTTCAGCTTCACCGCGCTGGTCGTGGTGGGCGACGGTGACGGCACCGTGGGTGTCGGTTACGGCAAGGCCAAGGAGGTGCCGGCCGCCATCGCCAAGGGTGTGGAGGAGGCCAAGAAGCACTTCTTCAAGGTCCCCCGGATCGCCGGCACCATCCCCCACCCGATCCAGGGTGAGAAGGCCGCGGGCGTCGTGCTGCTCAAGCCGGCTTCGCCCGGTACCGGTGTGATCGCCGGTGGCCCGGTGCGCGCCGTGCTGGAGTGCGCGGGCATCCACGACGTGCTCAGCAAGTCGCTCGGCTCGTCGAACCCGATCAACATCGTGCACGCCACGGTGACCGCTCTCCAGGGCCTTCAGCGCCCCGAGGAGATCGCGGCCCGCCGTGGTCTGCCGCTCGAGGACGTCGCCCCCGCCGCTCTGCTGCGGGCGCGTGCCGGGGTGGGTGCGTAAGCATGGCCCGCCTGAAGATCACGCAGACGAAGTCGTTCATCGGCAGCAAGCAGAACCACCGCGACACCCTGCGTTCGCTCGGCCTCAAGCGGCTCGGCGACACGGTTGTCAAGGAGGACCGCCCCGAGTTCCGCGGCATGGCGCAGACCGTGCGGCACCTCGTGACGGTCGAGGAGGTCGACTGACATGGCGGAGAGCAACCCGCTGAAGGTCCACAACCTCCGGCCCGCCCCGGGCGCCAAGACCGCCAAGACCCGTGTCGGTCGTGGTGAGGCGTCCAAGGGTAAGACCGCCGGTCGTGGCACCAAGGGCACCAAGGCCCGCTACCAGGTTCCGGAGCGCTTCGAGGGTGGGCAGATGCCCCTCCACATGCGGCTCCCGAAGCTCAAGGGCTTCAAGAACCCGTTCCGCACCGAGTACCAGGTCGTGAACCTGGACAAGCTGGCCGCGCTCTACCCGCAGGGTGGCGAGGTCACGGTGGCCGACCTGGTCGCCAAGGGCGCGGTTCGCAAGAACCAGCTCGTCAAGGTGCTTGGCTCCGGTGAGGTCTCCGTGGCGCTCCAGGTGACGGTCGACGCCGTCTCCGGCTCCGCCAAGGAGAAGATCACCGCTGCCGGAGGCACGGTCACCGAACTCGTCTGAGAACGGTGGCACACCTGGCCGGGGATGCCCCAGATACGGGGCATCCCCGGTTGGTCGTTCCAAGGGGGGCCAGGTCGCCGGTAAGGTGGCGTGCGTTGTTACCTTCCGCGCGGCCCGTGCTTGCGCGGGCCCTGGCCGATAAGTATTCGTCGATCCTCAAGACCGTCACCTCTCGCGCCTGACGCGGGGGGCGCAGGAGGCACCGTGCTCACCGCGTTCGCCCGGGCGTTCAAGACGCCCGACCTGCGCAAGAAGCTGCTGTTCACGCTGGCCATCATCGTGCTGTTCCGGCTCGGGCAACATATCCCGATCCCGGGCATTAACTATTCGAACGTCCAGACCTGCATCAATCAGGCCAAGGGCCAGCAGGGCCTCTTCGGCCTGGTCAACATGTTCAGCGGCGGCGCGCTGCTGCAGATCACCATCTTCGCGCTCGGGATCATGCCGTACATCACGGCGAGCATCATCCTTCAGCTGCTGACCGTGGTGATCCCGCGCCTCGAGGCCCTCAAGAAGGAGGGCCAGTCGGGTCAGGCGAAGATCACACAGTACACCCGCTATCTGACCGTGGCTCTCGCGATCCTTCAGGGCACCGGCCTGGTGGCCACCGCCCGCAGCGGCCAGCTCTTCCAGGCCTGCACGGTCGGCAACCAGATCGTCAAGGACGACGCGATCTTCACCACGGTCGTCATGGTGATCACGATGACCGCGGGCACCGCGCTGATCATGTGGCTCGGTGAGCTGGTGACCGACCGCGGCATCGGTAACGGCATGTCGATCCTGATGTTCGTCTCGATCGCGGCCGGGTTCCCGAGCGCCATGTGGACGATCAAGCAGCAGGGCAAGATCATGGGGGGCTGGCTGGAGTTCGGCCTGGTCGTCCTGTGCGGCCTGGTCATGGTCGGCCTGGTGGTCTTCGTCGAGCAGGCACAGCGCCGCATTCCGGTCCAGTACGCGAAGCGCATGATCGGCCGTCGCTCTTACGGCGGTACGTCGACCTACATTCCGATGAAGGTCAACCAGGCGGGTGTGATTCCCGTCATCTTCGCGTCCTCGCTGCTCTACATTCCCGCGCTGATCGTTCAGTTCAGCGGGTCCAAAGCGGGCTGGGCGCAGTGGATCCAGACCAACTTCGTCAAGGGCGATCACCCGTACTACATCGCCACGTACTTCCTGCTCATTGTCTTCTTCGCTTTCTTCTATGTGGCCATCTCCTTCAACCCCGAAGAAGTTGCCGACAACATGAAGAAGTATGGTGGGTTCATCCCGGGCATCCGGGCGGGTCGTCCCACGGCGGAGTATCTGAGCTACGTGCTGAACCGTATTACGTGGCCGGGTTCGCTCTATCTGGGACTGATCGCCCTGGTGCCCACGGTGGCGCTGGTGACGCTCAATGCCAATCAGAACTTCCCGTTCGGCGGAACCAGCATCCTGATCATCGTGGGCGTCGGCCTGGAGACCGTGAAGCAGATCGAGAGCCAGCTTCAGCAGCGACACTACGAAGGGTTCCTCCGCTGATGCGAATCGTCCTCGTCGGGCCTCCTGGGGCTGGCAAGGGTACGCAGGCCGCGTACCTCGCCAAGAACCTGTCGATCCCGCACATCTCCACGGGGGACCTCTTCCGCGCGAACATCAGCCAGGGCACTCCGCTCGGCCGGCAGGCGCAGGAGTACATGCGGGCCGGGCAGCTGGTGCCGGACGAGGTCACCATCGGCATGGCCGAAGACCGGATGCGTCAGCCGGACGCCGCGCCGGGCTTTCTCCTGGACGGCTTCCCGCGGAATCTGGCCCAGGCCGAGGCACTGGGCGAGTTCCTCCGGGACAACCAGATCTCGCTGGACGCGGTGCTGGACCTGGAGGTCCCCGAGGACGAGGTCGTCCGGCGCATCGCCGGGCGGCGCATCTGCCGCAACGACAGCAGCCATGTCTTCCATGTCACCGGCGCCCCGCCGAAGACCGAGGGCGTGTGCGACGCGTGCGGCGGCGAGCTGTACCAGCGCGAGGACGACAGCGAGGAGACGGTTCGCAAGCGGCTGGAGGTCTACCACCGCGAAACCGAGCCGATCATCGACTACTACAAGGCCAAGGGCCAGGTCGTGACGATCCCCGCGCTGGGCAAGGTCTCCGAGGTCACCCAGCGGGCCATGGACGCGCTGGCGGCCAAGGCGGCCTGAGGCAGCCTGGAAAGATCCGGCCAACGGCCGCGGTGCCCATCGGGCGTCGCGGCCGTACTGTTGAGCAGGCGGCTGGGCACTACACACACATGGCGGAAACGCGGGAAGGCAGTCCTAGTGGTGGAGATAAAGACCCCCGAGCAGATCGCGAAGATGCGTGAGGCGGGACTGGTCGTCGCGGCCATCCACCAGGCGACGCGCGAGGCGGCCGTCCCCGGCGCGTCGACCAAGGACCTGGACGACGTCGCCCGCAAGGTGATCGCCGACCACGGCGCCAAGTCGAACTTCCTCGGCTACGGGGGCTTCCCCGCGACCATCTGCACCTCGGTGAACGATGTCGTGGTGCACGGCATCCCGGACCGCGAGACCGTCCTCAAGGACGGCGACATCATCTCCATCGACGCGGGCGCGATCGTGGACGGCTGGCACGGCGACGCCGCCTTCACCGTCTTCGTGGGCGAGGGCCACGCGCCCGAGCTGTTCGAGCTGAGCCGGGTGACCGAGGAGTCCATGTGGGCCGGCATCGCCGCGGTCCGCAAGGGCCACCGCCTGATCGACATCTCCAAGGCCATCGAGGGCTACATCCGGCGCCAGCCGCGCCCGGCCTCCGGCAAGTACGGGATCATCGAGGACTACGGCGGCCATGGCATCGGCAGCCAGATGCACATGGACCCGCACCTGCTGAACTATGTCTCGAAGAAGCGCGGCAAGGGCCCGCGGCTGGTGCCCGGCTTCTGTATCGCGATCGAGCCCATGGTGAGCCTGGGCACCGCGAAGACCCACGTCCTGTCCGACGACTGGACGGTCAAGACGGACGACGGCACCTGGTCCAGCCACTGGGAGCACACGGTCGCGCTGACGGAGGAGGGTCCGCTGGTGCTGACGGCCGTGGACGGCGGGGCGGCGAAACTGGCCGAGTACGGCATCCAGACGGCGCCGGACCCGCTGGCGTAAGATCCCGACCGGCTTAATGATCTATGGGACCGGGCAGACTGCCCTGGATTCGTGTTTCTCGAGGCGCTGACGTAGACTGACACGTCGGCTCACGCGTGTCCTTCGGCATGTCGCGAACCGATCAAGGTAGCCGATCCCGAAAGCAGGACATGGCCAAGAAGCAAGGCGCCATCGAAATCGAGGGCACCGTGATCGAGTCTCTGCCGAACGCGATGTTCAAGGTGGAGCTTCAGAACGGTCACAAGGTCCTCGCGCACATCAGCGGCAAGATGCGCATGCACTACATCCGCATCCTGCCCGATGACCGGGTCGTCGTGGAGCTGTCTCCGTACGACCTGACGCGCGGACGGATCGTCTACCGCTACAAGTAGATCTCAAGACCCGGAGAACCTCACACCCATGAAGGTCAAGCCGAGCGTCAAGAAGATCTGCGACAAGTGCAAGGTGATCCGCCGCCACGGTCGGGTCATGGTCATCTGCGACAACCTGCGCCACAAGCAGCGCCAGGGCTGACGTACGCCTGGCCGCACGACCTGCACTTCGCAGTTTCTTCGCGCGACGCGTAACAATACGTACATACGCAGTCACCCGTGCCCGCTCCGGCGGGGACGACACCCCCGGTCGGAGGCCGGGGACCCGGCGGCCGCCGCGCGGCGGCGGGGAGTGGTGCTGCGGAAGACCTCCGACAACCATCTGGAGCCAGATTCATGGCACGCCTCGCAGGCGTAGACCTCCCGCGCGAGAAGCGCGTCGAGGTCGCCCTGACCTATGTCTTCGGCATCGGCCGCACCCTTGCCCAGCAGACCCTCGCCAGCACCGGCGTGAACCCGGACACCCGCGTTCGCGACCTGGCTGAAGAGGACCTGGTCAAGATCCGCGAGTACGTGGACAACAACATCAAGACCGAGGGTGACCTCCGTCGCGAGATCCAGGCCGACATCCGCCGCAAGGTCGAGATCGGCTGCTACCAGGGTCTGCGTCACCGCCGCGGCCTGCCGGTCCACGGTCAGCGCACCAGCACCAACGCCCGCACCCGTAAGGGCCCGCGTCGCGCCATCGCCGGTAAGAAGAAGCCGGGCAAGAAGTAGTCCGCACCGGACGCTGTTCAAGCGGTCCGGCTGTAGGACCGACCACCTCCACGGGAGATACACCGAATGCCTCCGAAGAGCCGTACGGCCGGCGCCAAGAAGGTGCGCCGCAAGGAGAAGAAGAACGTCGCCCACGGGCACGCTCACATCAAGAGCACGTTCAACAACACCATCGTCTCGATCACCGACCCGACCGGGAACGTGATCTCTTGGGCCTCGGCCGGCCACGTCGGCTTCAAGGGCTCGCGCAAGTCGACTCCGTTCGCCGCGCAGATGGCCGCCGAGTCGGCCGCCCGCCGCGCGCAGGAGCACGGCATGCGCAAGGTCGACGTGTTCGTCAAGGGTCCGGGCTCCGGCCGTGAGACCGCGATCCGCTCGCTTCAGGCCACCGGCCTGGAGGTGGGTTCGATCCAGGACGTCACTCCGACTCCGCACAACGGATGCCGCCCGCCCAAGCGTCGGCGCGTCTGACCAGCTGAAGTAGGAGAGATACCAGAAAATGGCGCGTTACACCGGGGCCGACTGCAAGCGTTGCCGTCGGGAGAAGCAGAAGCTCTTCCTCAAGGGGAGCAAGTGCGAGAGCGCGAAGTGCCCGATCGAGATCCGTCCTTACCCCCCGGGTGAGCACGGTCGCGGGCGCACCAAGGACAGCGAGTACCTGCTGCAGCTCCGTGAGAAGCAGAAGGCCACCCGCATCTACGGTGTCCTTGAGAAGCAGTTCCGTGGTTACTACGCGGAGGCGAACAAGAAGACCGGCAAGACCGGTGAGAACCTTCTTCGCATCCTCGAGTCGCGGCTGGACAACGTGGTCTACCGGGCCGGCTTCGCCAAGTCCCGCGACCACGCCCGGCAGCTGGTTCGCCACGGCCACATCAACGTGAACGGCCGCAAGACCGACATCCCGTCGGCCCGCGTCGCCGTGAACGACATCATCGAGGTTCGCCCGAAGTCCCGGACCATGACCCCCTTCCAGGTGGCTCAGGCCGAGGCCGGCGAGCGCACCGTGCCGGCGTGGCTGGAGGCCATTCCGTCGCAGCTGCGGATCCTCGTGCACTCGCTGCCCGAGCGCCAGGTGATCGACACCCAGGTGCAGGAGCAGCTGATCGTCGAGCTCTACTCGAAGTAAGCACTACTCGAGGTAGTAGCTCGGGTTACGGGCGGTACGAGCCGTTTGGCCCGTGCCGCCCGTACCATCGTCAGTACAGAGGGCGTCATATAGCGGGCGCCCACGACTGAAGGACCGAACACCATGCTGATCGCTCAGCGTCCCTCGTTGACCGAAGAGGTCGTCGACGAGTTCCGCTCCCGGTTCGTGATCGAGCCGCTGGAGCCGGGCTTCGGCTACACCCTCGGCAACTCCCTGCGTCGTACGCTCCTGTCGTCGATCCCCGGCGCTGCTGTCACCAGCATCCGGATCGACGGGGTCCTGCACGAGTTCACCACCGTGCCGGGCGTCAAGGAGGACGTCACCGACCTGATCCTCAACATCAAGCAGCTGGTCGTCTCCTCGGAGCATGACGAGCCGGTCGTGATGTACCTGCGCAAGCAGGGCCCGGGTCTGGTCACCGCCGCCGACATCGCGCCGCCGGCCGGTGTCGAGGTGCACAACCCCGACCTGGTCCTGGCCGCGCTGAACGGCAAGGGCAAGCTGGAGATGGAGCTGACCGTCGAGCGCGGTCGCGGCTATGTCTCCGCCGTGCAGAACAAGCAGGTCGGCCAGGAGATCGGCCGGATTCCGGTCGACTCGATCTACTCGCCGGTGCTCAAGGTCACGTACAAGGTCGAGGCGACCCGTGTCGAGCAGCGCACCGACTTCGACAAGCTGATCGTCGACGTCGAGACCAAGCAGGCCATGCGTCCGCGTGACGCCATGGCGTCGGCCGGTAAGACCCTGGTCGAGCTGTTCGGTCTGGCGCGTGAGCTGAACGTGGACGCCGAGGGCATCGACATGGGTCCGTCCCCGACGGACGCCGCCCTGGCCGCCGACCTGGCGCTGCCGATCGAGGAGCTCGAGCTCACCGTCCGCTCGTACAACTGCCTCAAGCGCGAGGGCATCCACTCCGTGGGTGAGCTCGTGGCGCGCTCCGAGGCGGACCTGCTCGACATCCGCAACTTCGGCGCCAAGTCGATCGACGAGGTCAAGGCGAAGCTGGCCGGCATGGGCCTGGCCCTCAAGGACAGCCCGCCCGGGTTCGACCCGACCGCCGCCGCCGACGCCTTCGGCGCCGACGACGACGCGGACGCCGGTTTCGTGGAAACCGAGCAGTACTGAACCACCGGGCCCCGGGCTCTGAGCCCGGGGCCCTCGGTTCTGCCCAGAACTTCCGGCGGGCGCTCGCCCGTCGGTAACTGACACCGGTACCTCATACGGCCGGTGCAGACCCAAGGAGAAACACATGCCGAGGCCCACCAAGGGCGCCCGTATGGGCGGCAGCGCTGCGCACGAGCGGCTCATGCTGGCGAACCTCGCCACCTCGCTGTTCGAGCACGGTCGCATCAAGACCACCGAGGCGAAGGCCCGCCGCCTGCGCCCGGTCGCGGAGAAGCTGATCACCAAGGCGAGGAAGGGCGACCTTCACAACCGCCGTCTGGTGCTCCAGACCATCCGTGACAAGAGCGTCGTGCACACTCTCTTCACCGAGATCGGCCCGCGCTACGAGAACCGGCCGGGTGGCTACACCCGCATCACCAAGATCGGTAACCGCCGGGGCGACAACGCGCCTATGGCGATCATCGAGCTGGTCGAGGCGCTGACCGTGCAGCAGCAGGCTGTCGGCGAGGCCGAGGCCGCCACCAAGCGCACCGCGAAGGACGCTGCCGGCGACCAGGCGCTCGAGGGCCTGAAGAAGGACGAGGCCGCCGAGGCCGAGGCTCCGGCGGAGGCCGCTGAGGCCCCGGCGGAGGAGTCCAAGGACGCCTGAGCGTCGTTCTGACGGCTTCGCGGCTTGAGGTGACGGGCCCGCTCCCAGCGACTTGGGGGCGGGCCCGTCCTGCATGGAGAGGATTTCCGGGTGACGGACGAGGCGCCCGAAGGCTACGTACGTGTCAGGCTGGACCTGTCGTACGACGGCACCGACTTCTCGGGCTGGGCCAAGCAGCGCGGCCGGGACACGGTGCGCACCGTGCAGGGCGAGCTGGAGAGCGCCCTACAGGTCGTCATGCGCATGCAGGACCCGGTGGACCTCACCGTCGCCGGCCGCACCGACGCGGGCGTGCACGCGCGCGGCCAGGTCGCCCATGTCGACCTCCCGGAGCCCATCTGGGCCGAACACCGCGAGAAGCTGCTGCGCCGCCTGGCCGGCCGGCTCCCGCACGACATACGCGTCTGGTCCGTGGCGGAGGCCCCGCCCGGCTTCAACGCCCGATTCGCCGCCATCTGGCGCCGCTACGCCTACCGCGTCGTCGACCACCCCGGCGGAGTCGACCCGCTGCTGCGCGGCCATGTGCTGTGGCACGACTGGCCGCTGGACGTGGACGCCATGAACGAGGCCGCGCAGCAGCTCCTCGGGGAGCACGACTTCGCGGCGTACTGCAAGAAGCGCGACGGCGCGACCACCATCCGCACCCTCCAGCACCTCAGCTGGGAGCGCGGCGCCGACGGCATCATCACGGCGACCGTCCGGGCCGATGCCTTCTGCCACAACATGGTCCGCTCCCTGGTCGGCGCCCTCCTCTTCGTCGGCGACGGCCACCGCCCGGCGGACTGGCCCGCCAAGGTCCTCGCTGCCGGAGTCCGCGACTCCGCGGTCCATGTCGTCCGCCCCCACGGCCTGACCCTCGAACAGGTCGGCTACCCGCCGGACGACCAACTCGCCGCCCGCAACCGCGAGGCCCGCAACAGGCGTTCGCTGCCGCTGGCGCATCCGGTGCCTGGGGCGGGCTGCTGCTGAGAGTCAGCAGTACTGTTGGCCCGTTACCGCCTTGTACACGCACGCCTGTTCGGGAAGTCTCCCTTGCGCCAGATGATCTGATCACAAGGGGTGGGGAATGCGACAGCGAGACGGAAGAGACGGCCACAGACACAGACGCTGGGTGCGCGCCGGGTCGGTGACGGCGGCGCTGACCATGTTGGTCGCAGTGGGGGTGGCGGACTTGCCGGCCGGGCTGCCGTTCGGGGCGACTTCGGCCGCCGCGGCGGAGACCCAGCCGGTGACCATCACCTCGGACCGGTATCCGGACGACAAGCAGTGGTATGACGGCGCGGGAGAATACGGCAGCTTCACGCTCGACGCCGCGTCCCCCGACGCGGTGAAGTACCAGTACGAACTGACCGGTCAGGGCCGGGCAACCCTAACCCCGTCTGTTCCTGGCGGTCCCGTGACCTTTCGTTTCATGCCGGAGAACGCAGGTGTGTATCACCTGTCCGTGAGGGTGTACGACAGCGAGGGTTCCACCGTGGGGACGGGCACTTCCTGGTTCCTGGTCGCCTCGGGGCGGGCTCCCAAGGCCGCTTGGCGGCTCGACGACCCGGAGGGGGCGGAACAGGCCCAGGGCAGCGGATCCGCCCTGTCGGCCACGGCCGGGCCGGGCGTGACGTTCGGGCACCCGGGCCACGGTTGGAACACCGGTACGGCGGCGGCCCTGGACGGCACGAGCGATGCGTACCTGGACGCGGGTGGGTCGGCGCTCGACACGCGTAAGGCGTTCGCGGTGGGGGCCTGGGTGTATCTGCCCGATCGGCCGTCCCGCTCGATGACCGTGGTCAGCCAGGACGGCACCGACGGGCCCGCCTTCGCCCTGGGATATGACGATGAGGCAGGTTCCTGGGCCTTTCGCGCGTCGCCCGCCGAGGGCAGGTCCTTGTCTTGGACGGTGTCGGGTGGTGCCGCGCCGCGGCAGAGCTGGATCCATCTCCTGGGGGTGTACGACGCCGAGGCGGGCAGCCTCCGGCTGTATGTGAACGGGCGCCTGGTGAAGGAGGACATCCGGCCTGGCCGTACGGTGGCCGGCGGTACCGGCGGCTTGCAGATCGGGCGCGAGAGGTCCGGCTCCGGCTACGCCGGCCATCTGCGGGGTACCGTGGCGGATGTGCGGGCGTACGACCGCGTCGTCCCCGCGCCCGGCGCCGAGGAGTTGGGCACTGTGGAGCCGCACCAGGTCGCTTACTGGCCCCTTGAGTCCGCCGCTGGCGGCGTCGCCCCCGACATGGATCCGAAGCGACCGGACGAGCCGGCGGGAGCGGGGCTCTCACTGCACGGCGGCGCGTCGATCTACACCCCGGCGGATCCCGGGTGTGACCCCGGCATGGACCCGGACTGCGTGGTCGATCCGAATGCGTATGCCCTCAGCGGTAACGGGCATCTGGCCCTGAACGGCACCAGCGCGTTCGCCGGCCGGGCCGCCGGGCTGCTGGCGCCCGAGGACAGTTTTTCGATCGCTGCCCGAGCCCGGCTGTCGTCCCTGGACACGGATGGGAACCAGACGGTCCTGAGCCTTTCCGGTCAATCGGCCCAGGCTGCGGTGGTGCGTTACTCGCCCTTCACGCAGAGGTGGGAGCTCGCGGTGACGAGTCGGGACGACAGCGGAGCCACGGTCAGCACGGCCCGGGATGTGGGCACATACCCCAGCGACGCGGGTATCGGCGATTACCTGGCGCTGGTGTACGACGCGGCGGCCCGCGAGGTTCGGCTCTATGTCAATGGGGAACTGGCCGGCGCGGAGACCCTGTGGGTCAATTCCTGGGACCTCTCCACGACGCGCCTCGACGTCGGCCGGGCTGCGACCGGTTCCGACAGCAGTGACCACTTCTCTGGGGCCGTCGACGAGGTGCGTGTCTTCCAGGGGGCGCTCGGCAAGGAGGCGGTGTCGATGCTCTCCCTCCTTGAGTCCGGCTCGAACATCTTCGAACCTGGGGACCCCACCTCCGGGCTCACTTCCCGGGGCTCGGGCACGTGACCGCCAGGTTGTTGGCCTTGGTGAGGTAAGGGCGGATGCCGTCGGTGGACGGGTAGAGGTCCGTCTTGTTGCGGTCGACGATGTCGCCCATGATCCGGCCGACGCGGAGCGGAGCCGCGTCGGCCGGGACCCCGGCCTCCGGCCCGAGACGGAGCGTCAGGTCCCAGACCGGGGCCTTGGGCGAGTCCGTGTGGGCCTCGCGGATCCGGTCGTACGGGATGGTGGCGCGGAACTCGGCCGGGCCGAGGGCGGTGACGGGGATGGTGAAGGGGCGGGACGGGCCGCCGCGGGGGACGGCCAGGACGGTGGGGGTCGCGCCCGCGGGGAAGGCGGTGCCGTGCAGGGTGCCGGCCACGTTGAGCGCCTCGGCGTCGGCGTGGATGGTGCGGGCCTCGGCGTGGGCCTGGCGGTGCCAGGTGCGCAGGGCGAGATGGCCGCCCACGGTGCGATACGGGATCCACCAGGAGAACGGGGCGTCGGGCGACGGATCTTCCAGGTCCAGCAGGCCGCGCCCCTCCGCGAAGCGGCAGACCACCCGGCGGCGGGCGCCGTCGCCGGGGCGTATGACATGCAGGTCCCAGCGCCCCTCCGCGAGGGTGAGGGCGCGGCGGTCGAGCAGCGCGGTCCAGGGGGCGTCGTCGGTGGCGGGGGGACGCAGGGGCAGGGTGAGGAGGGCGGCCCCCTGGCCGTCGTGGTCGTCGCGGCGGGTGAGGGTGAGCGCGAGGTGGGTGCCGCGTACGTCCGTACGGTCGATCAGGACGGTCAGGTTGCCGTCGGCGTCGACGCGGCATGAGGCGCTGGGGCGCAGCGGCTTGCGGATCAGCTGCTTGACCGCGCCCTTGAGTGCGGTCTTCAGGGGCGTCCCCGGGGTGGCGAGCCCCCGCAGCGGGCCGCGGCCGCGCCGGGTGGCGGGGGCGGACGTGCCGCGTGCCTCGTAGAGCTGCGTGAACAGTTGCTCGTACGCCTCCGCCACGCGCTCAGGCGCGTACCGCTGGGCGGCTGTGCGGGCTGCCGCGCCCATGGTGCGGCGCAGTTCGTCGTCCTCGATCAGGCTCAGCAGCCCCTTGGCGATGGCGTCGCTGTCGCCGACGGGGACGAGGAGTCCGTCCTGGCCGTGAGTGATGATCTCGCCGGGCCCGTGGGGGCAGTCGGTGGCGACGACGGGCACGCCGCAGTGCATGGCCTCCACGATCGTCATGCCGAAGGACTCCTCGCGCGAGGTGACGGCGGCGATGGAGCCCTTGGCCCATTCGGTTTCGATGGGGGAGTGCGCGCCCATGAGCGTGACGTGGTCGGCCAGGCCGAGTTCGTCGATCCGGCGGCGGAGGATCGGCTGCTGGGGGCCGCGGCCGTAGAGGCGCAAGTGCCAGTCGGGGTGTTTGGCGGCGACCGTCGCCCAGGCCTCCACCAGCAGGTCGTACCGCTTGACGGGGATGAGCCGGCCGGCCGCCACGACCAGCTTCGCCGAGCCGTCGGAGGGCTCGACCTCGGTGGCGGGGACCCCGTTGGGCAGCCCGACGATACGGGTGGCCACGCCGGGCAGATGGGCGCGGTGCGTCGCCGCGTCGGCCGCCGAGACGGTGGTGTACGCGTCCAGGCGGGCGATCGCGGCGTCGCAGGCGGCGCGGAGGGCGGCCTCGTGGGTGCCGTAGATCCGGTGCTCCTGCCCGATCGGCAGACAGCGGCCTGCCTGCCCGAACTCGGCGAGGTAGATCACGAGTCCGGGGCGGGTCGCGATGACCACGTCGGCGTCGGTGTCCGCGAGGTAGGCGGCGAGGCGCTGGTCGGTCAGCGCGTTGAAGTTCGTGGTGCCCTTGGCCTCGGCGGCGGGGATGTGCGCGGTGGGGCGGGTGAGCAGGGGGTCGTCCGCGTCGCTCGTCTGCGCGTCCGGGCGCCGGTCGATCAGAGGGGTGATGCGGACGGCGGGGTGGAGGGGGAGGCTGGGCGCGTCGTGGGTCCGCATGACGGTGACGATCTCAACGGTGTGGCGGGCGGCGAGCGCGCCGGCCATGTTGAAGGTCGTGCGGATGGTGCCGCCTATGCCGTACGCGTTGTGCAGCAGGAATGAGATCTTCATGGTGATGTAGGCGCGGCCTGGGCGGACCGTCGCGCCGCTGCCTCCCGTTCAGCTTCACGTAATGCGCTCAACTCGCAAACCACTGTGAAACACGCCCACATGAGCCCGGTATGGGGCCGGTATGGGTTCGGTAAGCATCGATCGGTCGGTAAGACCGTTGGGCGCGGGAAAGGTTGCTTATGCGGCAGGTGATATGCGATGCCCCACATCTGGGCCGTCCAGCACAACCTTCCGCGAGGGTCGGGCGTCGCGGTCGCCTCGACGGGACGACCCCGCCCGCCGCCGGCTCAGCGAAGAGTGGCGATCGCCGTACGGCAGAGGACGCTCTCGGCCTGATCCCACGACCAGCCGTTCTCGACCACCAAGGTGCGCCAGCCGGTGGGGCCGAACCAGAACCACAGCAGGCCGGCCGTCTCCTGCACGGTGCGGGAGGGCGCCGGAGCGAGCGTGTGCAGGTGATGGGCGGCGGCGGTGAGTGCGTCCCGGTACGCGGCGGTGGCGCGCTCCCACAGTGCCTCGCCGCTTTCATGGACGGGCAGCGCCTTGCGGATCGCCTCGTGCACCGTGAACTGGCCCTCGTTCCCCATGCGGGTGCCCTGCGCCAGCGCCTTGAGGACCGCCTCGGGTGTCCGGAGGGCGAGTATCTGCCGCATGGCCTGCTCGTAGCCGGAGTCGGCTACGCCCTGGTCCACGATCCGATCCAGGATGTCGCCCTTGCTCCCGACACTCGCGAAGACGGTCTTCGCGGCGACCCCGGCCGCTGAGGCGATGTCCGCGACCGTGACACGGCCATAGCCGCGCTCGGCGAAGAGCTCTGTGGCCTGCCGGAGGATCAGCGCACGCGTCTGCGCGGCAGCCTGCTCGCGCAAGGGGGAGACGTAGGTGCGCTTCGACGCCATGGTGCCATCTTAGCGAGCGTCATTACATGAATGGAGTATTCATTAGGTTCCATGTAACCTCAATTCCTCAATGAGCCGTCACGGGCGCGAGAGAGGTATGAGCAATGAACGTCACGGATCTGGCCCACGGGCTCTTCCGCGTACTTGAGACGGGAGACGCGGCACTGGCGGCCGACGTGGTGCACGACGACTTCCACAACCGGGAAGCGGTCGTCTCGCCCCCGGCCTGCGCGACTCCGGGGCCGTCGGGGGTCCTCGCCTCGGGCGCGTGGATGCGGTCGGCCTTCAGCGACCTGCGCTTCCCCGTCCTCGGCACGGCCCGCGACGGCGACCAGGTCTGGGTGCGGCTGCGCATGCAGGGTCGCCATACGGGCCCCTTCGTCCGCTTCCGCGAGGGCGCCCTCGACCAGGCGATACCCCCTACCGGGCGCGAGATCGACTTTGAACAGATCCATGTGCTCGGCCTGCGCGACGGCAAGGTGGCCGTGCACGAGGCGGTGCGCGACGATGTCGCCATGCTCGGGCAGCTCGGCATCTTTCCGCCGACGCCGGCGATCGCGGTACGTATGCTCGCCTGGCGAGTGACCGGACGAGCCGCCCGCGCGGCCGCACACGTCACGGCACAGGCGGCCGACGCGGCCGCCCTTCTTGCCCCCGCGCCGGTGTGAGGGGTTCCCGGCCCCGCCGCTGGACGGCGCGTTGGGCCGTTGCGATCTCGTGATCAGGCGAGGGGCAACCTTTTCGGCGATACCGGATCGTCATGGAAACCGCTGTTCGATCGCGCGCAACCCGTTGTTTGATGACCCCAACCGCGATCGCGGGAGAATCAACAAAGGGTGGACAAAAAGTGAGTAAGTCTGTGTCGCGCGTCGTGCTGGCGGTCACGGCCGTGGCGGCGCTGGGGTTGGTGACCGCGTGCAGCGGCGACTCCGACGGGGACAAGAAGTCCGACAAGTCGTCAGAGCAGACGACGGAGAAGACGCCGGGCGGCGACAAGGCGCTCGCGGCGCCGCTCTCGAAGGCCGATCTGGACAAGGCCGTGATCGTGAAGGCCGACGTCAAGGGCTTCGAGGTCGAGAAGATGACCGACAAGGAGTACGCGGACGGCGGAGCGGCCAAGGCCGCGAAGACCGAGTGCCAGCCGCTGGCGCAGATGATGGGGGCCGAGCAGAACCCGGTGCCGAAGGCCTCGGCGTACGCGACGTTCGCCTCCGGCGCCGCCGCGGGCGGCGACGACGCGGATCTGGGCCTCACGGGCATGATCCGGGTGTCCTCGTACGCGGAGGCCGGCGCCGAGCAGACCATCTCGGACCTGCGGGGTGCCCTCAAGACCTGCGCCGGTGGGTTCAAGGCGACCGACGGGTCCGGCGACAAGGCGGACATCTCGAAGGTGGACACGCTGACCGCGCCGAAGCTCGGCGACGAGGCGCTGGCCTACACGGTGACCGACAAGCAGGAGGGCGCCGCCGTGAAGTTCACCGTCGTGCGCTCGGGCACGCACCTGTCCGTGTTCTTCGGCGTGAACATCGCGAACCCCGCCAAGTCCGAAATCCCGGAGGCCGTGGTCTCGGCGCAGGTCGCCAAGTTGGAGAAGGCCCTGAAGGCCTGAAGCCCCTGACGGGTTGCAGCCCCTGACGGGCTGAAGCCCCTGACGGGTTGATGTGACGCCCCGCCCGACCCCGGCTGCGGAGACCGGGGTCGGGCGGGTGCGCGGTGTCAGTTCGAGGCCGTCGCCGCCGCCGACGCCTGCTGGTTGCCGCGCTCCAGGATGCGGCGGAAGGCGTAGTCCGCGATATCGCGCCCCGCCTCCAGCGCCTTGGTGTCGGAGGAGGTCACATCCGCGCCGGAGGTGTATCCGGCGATGGTGAAGTAGGCGTAGCGGCCGATGGCGTTGGCCGAGGCGCGGCAGTCCGACTGGCGGCAGAAGGCGGGCACGCCGCCGCCCGACAGGGACGCCACATTGGGCCCCGCCTGCTCCTTCGCCCGCTCCGCCGCCGCCTTGGTGTCGAAGACGGCGATGCCGACGGTGACCGCGACCCCGTCCTTCGAGTACGTCGCGCGGAAGAGTTGGCGGCAGCCGTTGCCGGTGAGGGCGGGGACCAGGCTGCCCTGGGCCGCCGTGGCACAGCTCTTGGTGGCCGCGGTGGAGCCCTTGGCGTACTCGCGGCCGTTCCCCACGGCCTTCTTGTCGGGGAAGAGAGTGCCGGTGCTGATGGGCGCCTTGTCCCGCTGCGCGCTGGAGAGGATGTCCAGCGGCTTCGGCGGGGCCGGCGGCGCGACGTCGGAGAACGTCGGCTCAGGGGTCGGGGACTCGCTCGGCAGGTCCTGGGGCGCCGGCAGCTGACTGGCCGACTTGTCGGACTTGTTGGCGGACTTTCCCTTGTCGCCGCTGCTGATCACGGCCGTGGCCACGATCGCCCCGACAGCGGCCGTCGCGAGCACCCCGCCGCCGATGAACAGCAGCTTGCGGCGGCGGCCGCGCCTGGCGCTGTCGTCGGCCAGCGCCGCCCAGTCCGGCGTCGGCGGCTGAGCACCCCCGGGCCCGTAGCCTCCCCCGGGCCCATAAGGCCCCCCTTGCCCAAAGCTCATGGCGCGCATCTTAATCCGCGCAAGTGTTAAACCGGTTGGTCCGGTACGCGCCCGGAGGTCACAATCCGGTCCATGGGACATGTGGAGGCAGGACATCTCGAGTACTACCTCCCGGACGGACGGGTGCTGCTCGGGGATGTGTCGTTCCGGGTCGGCGAGGGCGCCGCGGTGGCGCTGGTGGGGGCCAACGGCGCCGGGAAGACCACGCTGCTGAGGCTGATCGCGGGCGAGCTCAAGCCGCACGGCGGCTCGGTGACGATCAGCGGCGGGCTCGGCGTGATGCCGCAGTTCGTCGGGTCCGTGCGGGACGACCGGACGGTGCGGGACCTGCTGGTCTCGGTCGCGCGGCCGGGCATCCGGAAGGCCGCCGAGGCGGTGGACGAGGCCGAGCACGCGATCATGACCCGGGACGACGAGCCCGCGCAGATGCAATACGCCCAGGCGCTCAGCGACTGGGCCGAGGCCGGCGGGTACGAGGCCGAGACGGTGTGGGACATGTGCACCATGGCCGCGCTCGGCGTTCCGTACGAGCGGGCGCAGTGGCGCCAGGTGCGGACCCTGTCGGGCGGCGAGCAGAAGCGGCTGGTGCTGGAGTCGCTGCTGCGCGGCGCCGACGAGGTGCTGCTGCTGGACGAGCCGGACAACTACCTCGACGTCCCCGGCAAGCGCTGGCTGGAGGAGCGGTTGCGGGAGACCAAGAAGACGGTGCTGTTCGTCTCCCACGACCGGGAGCTGCTGGCCCGCTCCGCCGAGAAGATCATCAGCGTGGAGCCGGGCCCGGCGGGCAGCGACGTCTGGGTGCACGGCGGCGGCTTCGCCACGTACCACCAGGCCCGCAAGGAGCGCTTCGCCCGCTTCGAGGAGCTGCGGCGGCGCTGGGACGAGGAGCACGCCAAGCTGCGGCAGCTGATGCTCACCTTCAAGCAGAAGGCGGCGTACAACTCCGACATGGCCAGCCGCTACCAGGCCGCGAAGACCCGGCTGCGGAAGTTCGAGGAGGCGGGCCCGCCGCAGGAGCCGCCGCGCGAGCAGGACATCCGGATGCGGCTGAAGGGCGGCCGCACCGGCGTGCGCGCGGTGACCTGCCAGGGGCTGGAGCTCACCGGCCTGATGAAACCGTTCGACCTGGAGGTCTTCTACGGCGAGCGGGTGGCCGTGCTCGGCAGCAACGGCTCGGGCAAGTCCCACTTCCTGCGGCTGCTGGCGGGGGACGAGGTCGGCCACACGGGCGCGTGGAAGCTGGGGGCACGGGTGGTGCCCGGCCACTTCGCGCAGACCCACGCCCACCCCGAGCTGGACGGACGCCCCCTCGTCGACATCCTGTGGACCGAGCACGCCAAGGACCGGGGCGGCGCGATGAGCGCACTGCGCCGCTATGAGCTGGAGCGCCAGGGCGACCAGCGCTTCGACAAGCTGTCCGGCGGCCAGCAGGCCCGCTTCCAGATCCTGCTGCTGGAGCTCGCGGGGGCCACCGCGCTGCTGTTGGACGAGCCGACGGACAACCTGGACCTGGAGAGTGCGGAGGCGCTTCAGGAGGGGCTCGAGCGGTACGAGGGTACGGTGCTGGCCGTGACGCACGACCGGTGGTTCGCCCGGTCCTTCGACCGTTTCCTGATCTTCGGGGCGGACGGGGTGGTGCGGGAGGCGCCGGAGCCGGTCTGGGACGAGGGGCGGGTGGCCCGCAAGCGGTGAGCCGCGCTGCGCCGCTATGAGCTGGAGCGCCAGGGCGATCAGCGCTTCGACAAGCTGTCGGGTGGGCAGCAGGCGCACGGGGGTCTGGGGGTGTCCCCCAGAAGGAAGGGGTCAGATCCTGCTGCTGGAGCTCGCGGGGGCCACCGCGCTGCTGTTGGACGAGCCGACGGACAACCTGGACCTGGAGAGTGCGGAGGCGCTTCAGGAGGGGCTCGAGCGGTACGAGGGTACGGTGCTGGCCGTGACGCACGACCGGTGGTTCGCCAGGTCCTTCGACCGTTTCCTGGTCTTCGGGGCGGACGGGGTGGTGCGGGAGGCGCCGGAGCCGGTCTGGGACGAGGGGCGGGTGGCCCGTAAGAGGTGAGTGGTGCGGTGGCGGCCGGGGGTGTTTTGACCCGTGCGGGGGCGGGCCGGTATTCTGCCAGTTCGTTATGCGTATTGGCTTGCTCGTTCTCACGTGAGAGGCCGTTACGCCGGTCCACCGGGCCGATGACCAGCGGCAGGCACTCGGTTGCGTCACCGATGTGCGGCCAAGGCTGTCGTGATCGTCCGGGTGGCCTTGTTCGGACCCGTCCCCTCGGTCCTGGCGGACCTGGGGAGACCCCATCACTGAAGAAGCGAAGGCAACGACCGTGCGTACGTTCAGCCCCAAGCCCGGCGACGTCCAGCGTCAGTGGCACGTCATCGACGCCACCGACGTCGTCCTGGGCCGCCTGGCCTCTCAGGCAGCCACCCTTCTCCGGGGGAAGCACAAGCCGGTGTACGCGCCGCATGTCGACACTGGTGACTTCGTCATCATCATCAACGCCGACAAGGTGCACCTCTCCGGCAACAAGCGGACCCAGAAGATGGCGTACCGCCACTCCGGCTACCCGGGCGGTCTGCGCTCCATCCGCTACGACGAGCTGCTGGACAAGGCTCCGGAGAAGGCCGTCGAGAAGGCCATCAAGGGCATGCTCCCCAAGAACACCCTGGGCCGTCAGATGCTCTCGAAGCTGAAGGTCTACGCGGGTGACCAGCACCCGCACGGCGCTCAGCAGCCGGTCCCGTTCGAGATCACCCAGGTCGCGCAGTAGTCCCGGCCACCCCCTAAGACGAAAAGAATCTGAGGAGCATCGTGGCCGAGACCACCGCCGAGACCCCCGTCGAGACCCCCCTCGACGTCGAGGAGTACACCACCGAGAGCGTGGAGACGATCGAGTCGGAGTACACCTCCGAGTCGCTCGCTTCCCGCTTCGGCGAGCCGCAGCCGGCCGCCGGCACCGGGCGCCGCAAGAACGCCATCGCCCGCGTCCGCATCGTGCCGGGCAGCGGCCAGTGGAAGATCAACGGTCGCACCCTTGAGGACTACTTCCCCAACAAGGTGCACCAGCAGGAAGTCAACGAGCCCTTCAAGGTGCTCGAGCTGGACGACCGCTACGACGTTGTCGCCCGCATCTCGGGTGGCGGCGTCTCCGGTCAGGCCGGTGCGCTGCGCCTGGGCATCGCCCGCGCGCTGAACGAGGCGGACGTGGACAACAACCGCGGCCCGCTGAAGAAGGCCGGCTTCCTGACCCGTGACGACCGCGCCACCGAGCGTAAGAAGGCCGGTCTGAAGAAGGCCCGCAAGGCGCCGCAGTACAGCAAGCGCTAATCACGGCTTCGCTGCTCATGCGGCGGCTTGCCCGCTCGTTCGAACGCCCCGGCGGCACCACCCGTGCCGCCGGGGCGTTCGGCTATTGGCACCAGGGGGCGTATACCTACAAGCAAGCTTCCGCCCCCCAGCTCGTAATCTCGGAGGACACCAGTGGGACGACTCTTCGGTACGGACGGTGTGCGCGGTGTCGCCAACGCCGACCTGACGGCTGAGATGGCGCTCGGCCTGTCGGTCGCGGCGGCGCATGTGCTCGCCGAGGCGGGAACCTTCGAAGGCCATCGGCCGGTGGCGGTGGTCGGAAGGGATCCGCGCGCGTCCGGGGAGTTTCTGGAGGCCGCCGTGGTGGCCGGGCTGGCCAGCGCGGGCGTGGACGTGGTGCGGGTGGGCGTGCTGCCCACGCCCGCCGTGGCGTTTCTGACCGGGGAGCGGGGCGCGGACCTCGGCGTGATGCTGTCCGCCAGCCACAACCCGATGCCCGACAACGGCATCAAGTTCTTCGCGCGCGGCGGCCACAAGCTCGCCGACGAGCTGGAGGACCGGATCGAGAACACCTACCGCGCGCACGCCTCGGGCGAGCCGTGGGACCGGCCGACCGGCGCGGGCGTGGGCCGGGTCCGCGACTACGACGAGGGCCTCGACAAATACGTCGCCCACCTCCTCGGCGTCCTCCCCAACCGGCTCGACGGGCTGAAGATCGTCATCGACGGGGCACACGGCGCGGCCGCCCGCGTCTCCCCCGAGGCGTTCACCCGGGCCGGTGCCGAGGTCATCACCATCGGCACCGAGCCGGACGGGCTCAACATCAACGACGGCTACGGCTCCACCCACCTGGACCCGCTGCGGGCCGCCGTCGTCGAGCACGGGGCCCACCTGGGCATCGCGCACGACGGGGACGCCGACCGCTGCCTCGCCGTGGACGCGGCGGGCGAGGAGGTCGACGGCGACCAGATCCTCGCCGTGCTCGCGCTCGCGATGCGCGAGGCGGGCACCCTGCGCGAGAACACGGTCGTCGGCACCGTGATGTCCAACCTGGGCTTCAAGCTCGCCATGCGGCGCGAGGGCGTCGAGCTGGTCCAGACGGCGGTCGGCGACCGCTATGTGCTGGAGGAGATGAAGGAGCACGGCTACGCCCTGGGCGGCGAGCAGTCCGGCCACGTCATCGTGCTCGACCACGCGACCACCGGCGACGGCACCCTGACCGGGCTGCTGCTGGCCGCCCGGGTGGCCGCCACCGGCCGTACGCTGGCCGACCTCGTGGGCGTCATGGAGCGGCTGCCGCAGGTGCTGATCAACGTCCGGGACGTGGACAAGTCCCGGGTCGCCTCCAGCGCCGAGCTGGCCGCGGCGGTGACCGACGCGGAGCGGGAGCTGGGCGAGACCGGGCGGGTGCTGCTGCGGCCGTCCGGGACCGAGCCCGTGGTGCGCGTGATGGTCGAGGCCGCGGACATCGACCAGGCCCGGTCGGTCGCGGGGCGCCTGGCGGACGCGGTGAAGTCCGCGCTCGGCTAGGCCCGCTCTCCCCGCAGCCGCCGCAGCGCTCGGTCACGCTGCTTGGCCCAGAGGAACTTCTGGGCCAGCAGTGTGAGCGTGCCGGCGACCACGATCCCGGCCAGATTCAGCAGCAGCTGCTCGGTCGAGCCCCACATCTGGTCGATCTCGCCGTAGCCGAGCGCCACCGCCGCGTTGGCCGCGGCCGGCACCGTGGTGACGGAGATCGCCACGCCGACCAGCGCCCCGGACTTCGCCGAGGTCAGCGAGAGCGTGCCGGCGATGCCCGCGAGCAGGGCCACGACGAAGGAGAACATATCCGGCTTCCAGATGAAGTCGGTGTTCGGACGGGCCCGCTCCAGCTGTTCCCTGGTGAACAGCCCGAAGGCGTCCATCAGCACACTGAAGCCGGTCGTCAGCACCATCGCCACCGCGAAGCCGACGACCAGCGCGATCGTCGATCGGGCCGCGAGCCGCGGGGTCCGCTGGACCAGCGCGGTGGACAGGCCCGCCAGCGGGCCGAACTCCGGGCCGACCGCCATCGCGCCCACGATCAGGATCGCGTTGTCGAGCACCACACCGCAGGCCGCGATCATCGTGGCCAGGACGAGGAAGGCCAGGAAGGTCACGGAGAGCGTGGACTCCTCGTGGGTGGCCTCGGCCAGCTGCTCCCACAGGACGGCGTCCGCGCCCTCGCCCGGAGCTTCCTCCTCCGCCTTGTCGGCCCGCTTGGACAGCGACAGGTCGATGTTCTCCACGGCTATCGAGCCGTCGGCGTCCAGGCCCAGCGCGCGCAACTCGCCCAGCAGGGCATCACCCGCCTCGCGCGCCACATCGACCGTCACCACATCGCCCACCGGGTTGCGCGCGGCGCCCGGCAGCACCACGAGATGAGTGGTGCCCACCGTCTGCTCCACGGTGTGCACCACCTTCTCGGTGCGGTCGGCCGGGACGATCAGCCGAAGGTGTAGCACGGTGATGCTCCAGTTCGTGTCTCAGAGTTTGCGGAGGGACAGCCGCCGGACCTTGTGGTCCGGGCCCTTGCGGAGCACCAGCGTGGCACGGCCGCGGGTGGGTGCGACGTTCTGCTGAAGATTGGGCTGGTTGATCGTGCGCCACATCATCCGGGCGTAGTCCAGCGCCTCGTCCTCCGAGACCTGGGTGTACTTGCGGAAGTACGAGGACGGGTCCTGGAAGGCCGTCTCGCGCAGCTTGCGGAAGCGGCCCAGGTACCAGCGCTCGATGTCCTCGGCGCGGGCGTCGACGTACACGCTGAAGTCGAAGAAGTCCGCGAGACCGACGCGGGTCAGCCCGTCCTTGCCGGGCAGCGCGGGCTGGAGCACATTGAGCCCCTCCACGATCAGGATGTCCGGGCGGCGCACGGTCAGCCGCTCGTCCGGCACGATGTCGTAGATCAGGTGCGAGTAGACGGGCGCCGACACCTCCTCCTTGCCGGCCTTCACATCCGCCACGAACCGGGTCAGGGCCCTGCGGTCGTACGACTCGGGGAAGCCCTTGCGGGACATCAGGCCGCGCCGGTCGAGCTCCGCGTTGGGGTACAGAAAGCCGTCGGTGGTGATCAGCTCGACGCGGGGGTGCTCGGGCCAGCGGGCCAGCAGCGCCTGGAGCAGCCGGGCGGTGGTGGACTTGCCCACCGCGACGCTGCCCGCGACGCCGATCACGAAGGGCGTGCCGGGCTGGGTGCCGCTGCCCTTCTTGGTGTCGCCGAGGAACGTGTTGAGCGCGCCGCGCAGACTGCCGGTGGCGGCGACGTAGAGGTTCAGCAGCCGGGACAGCGGCAGATAGACGTCCCGTACCTCGTCGAGGTCGATGACGTCGCCGAGGCCCCGCAGCCGCTCCACCTCCTCGGCGCTGAGCGGCAGCGGGGTCTTGTCCCGCAGCGCGCTCCACTCGTCGCGGGACAGATCCACGTACGGGCTCGGCTCGGCTCGCCGAGGGGTGCGCGCGGGGTGCGCGTCCTGCGCGGGAGACGTGATCATCCTCTCATTGTCGCGGCCCGGCGCGGGCCCGTGGGGCGGGCGGGGCGTGGGGTCCATCACGCGCGGGGGACTCCGGCCGGCCGACCGGCGCGCCGCCCTTCGGTGTGGACGCCGGATGTGCGGCGGATGACCGGCAGGTGGCGGCTAGCGCGTGGGCCGCGGTCCGGGCGTCCGGCCGCGGGCCGTACGCTGCACTCCATGTGCGGAATCGTTGGTTATGTGGGAGGGCAGTCCGCCCTCGACGTCGTCCTCGCCGGGCTGAAGCGGCTGGAATACCGCGGCTATGACTCGGCGGGCGTCGCCGTGCTCGCCGACGGTGGGCTGGCCGCCGCCAAGAAGGCCGGCAAGCTCGCCAACCTGGAGAAGGAGCTCGCCGACCGCCCGCTGCCCAGCGGCGGCACCGGCATCGGCCACACCCGCTGGGCCACCCACGGCGGCCCGACGGACGCCAACGCGCATCCGCACCTGGACAACGCGGGCCGGGTCTCCGTCGTCCACAACGGCATCATCGAGAACTTCGCCACCCTCCGCGCCGAACTCACCGAGCGCGGCCACGAGCTGTCCTCCGAGACCGACACCGAGGTCGTGGCGCATCTGCTCGCCGAGGCCTTCTCGTCCTGCGGCGACCTCGCCGAGGCGATGCGGCAGGTGTGCCGGCAGCTGGAGGGCGCCTTCACCCTGGTCGCGGTGCACGCGGACGCGCCCGACGTGGTGGTCGGGGCGCGCCGCAACTCCCCGCTGGTCGTCGGCGTCGGCGAGGACGAGGCGTTCCTGGCCTCCGACGTGGCCGCCTTCATCGCCCACACCCGCGAGGCCATCGAGCTCGGCCAGGACCAGGTCGTCGAGGCGCGCCGGGACGGGGTGACGGTCACCGACTTCGACGGGGCGCCCGCGGACATCCGCACCTACCACGTCGACTGGGACGCCTCCGCCGCCGAGAAGGGCGGCTACGACTACTTCATGCTCAAGGAGATCGCCGAGCAGCCGAAGGCCGTCGCCGACACGCTGCTCGGGCGCATCGACGTGGCCGGGAACCTCACCCTGGACGAGGTCCGGATCCCGGCGTCGGTGCTGCGCGAGGTCGACAAGGTCGTCATCGTGGCCTGCGGCACCGCCTACCACGCCGGGATGATCGCGAAGTACGCCATCGAGCACTGGACCCGCATCCCGTGCGAGACCGAGCTGGCCAGCGAGTTCCGCTACCGCGACCCGATCCTGGACCGGCGGACGCTGGTGATCGCCATCTCGCAGTCCGGCGAGACCATGGACACCCTGATGGCGCTGCGGCACGCGCGCGAGCAGGGCGCGAGGGTGCTCGCCATCTGCAACACCAACGGCTCCACGATCCCGCGCGAGTCCGACGCCGTGCTCTACACCCACGCCGGGCCCGAGGTCGCGGTCGCCTCGACCAAGGCGTTCCTCACCCAGCTGGTGGCCTGCTACCTGGTGGCGCTGTATCTGGGGCAGGTGCGCGGCACCAAGTGGGGCGACGAGATCCAGTCCGTGATCCGCGAGCTGTCCGAGATGGGCACCCAGGTGGAGCAGGTGCTGGAGACCATGGAGCCGGTGCGGGAGCTGGCGCGGACGCTGGCGGACAAGAACACCGTGCTGTTCCTGGGCCGCCACGTCGGCTACCCGGTCGCCCTGGAGGGCGCGCTCAAGCTCAAGGAGCTCGCCTACATGCACGCCGAGGGGTTCGCGGCGGGCGAGCTCAAGCACGGGCCGATCGCGCTGATCGAGGAGGACCTGCCGGTGGTGGTGGTCGTGCCCTCGCCGCGTGGCCGGTCGGTCCTCCACGACAAGATCGTCTCCAACATCCAGGAGATCCGGGCGCGCGGCGCCCGGACCATCGTCATCGCCGAGCGCGGTGACGAGGCGGTGGCCCCGTACGCCGACCACCTGATCGAGATCCCCGTCACCCCGACCCTGCTCCAGCCCCTGGTCGCGACCGTGCCGCTCCAGGTCTTCGCGTGTGAGCTGGCCACGGCCCGCGGTAACGAGGTCGACCAGCCGCGCAACCTGGCCAAGTCGGTGACCGTGGAGTGAGCGTCCGATGATCATTGGGGTCGGCATCGACGTGGCCGAGATCGACCGCTTCGACGACGCGCTGCGGCGTACGCCGGGGATGGCGGACCGGCTGTTCGTCGAGCGCGAGCTGACCCTGCCGAGCGGCGAGCGGCGCGGGATCGCGTCGCTCGCGGCCCGGTTCGCCGCCAAGGAGGCCCTGGCCAAGGCGCTGGGCGCGCCGGGCGGGCTGCGCTGGACGGACGCGGAGGTGCTGACGGAGGCCAGCGGGCAGCCGCGGCTGTCGGTGCGCGGGACGGTGGCGGCGCGGGCGGCGGAGCTGGGGGTACGGGCGTGGCATGTGTCGCTCAGCCATGACGCGGGGGTTGCGTCTGCGGTGGTGATCGCGGAGGGGTGATCCTTCGGTTTTCCTGGTGCGGGTGCGTTGGTTTTCGCGGTGCGGGTGCGTTGTGCGTGCGCCTGGTGTGGGTGCGTGGTGCGGGGGCGGGGGCTCCGGGGCTGTCACCCTGGACCGCATATTTACGGCGCCGGTGCCCGGAAGCGTGGGGTGATCCGGAAGTCGGCGCCACAAATATGCGTAAGCGTCCAGGGCACCACCCCTGCACCCCCACCCCCTCCCGTCCCGTCGGCGGCCTCCCGCCGATGGCCCTTACGACAGCGTGTCGGCCACTGCGGACGCCGCTTTGGCGATCAGCCGGTCGTCGGGCTCGGCGTCTTTGCGGGCGCGGTGCGACAGGATCGCGATCACGATGGGGGCCCTGTCCGGGGGCCATACGACGGCGATGTCGTTACGGGCGCCGTAGTAGCTACCGGTTCCGGTCTTGTCGCCGACCACCCAGTCCTTGGGCACTCCGGCCCTGATGAGGTTGTCGCCGGTCGTGTTGGTCCGCAGCCACTTGGTGAGCTGCGCGCGTTCGCCCCTGCCGAGGACGTCCCCGAGGACATAGGCGCGCAGGTCCTTCGCGAACGCCCGCGGGGTGGTGGTGTCCCGCGTCTCGCCCGGGACCCACCGGCTCAGGTATGGCTCCGGGCGATCCATCCGGGTGTCGTTGTCGCCCATCTTCTCGAGTGTGGCGTCGAGGGCCTTGGGGCCGCCGAGTTCCTTGAAGATCAGGTTGGCGGCGGCGTTGTCGCTGTAGCGGATGGTGGCGTCGCACAGCTCGGCGAGGGTCATTCCGGTGTCGACGTGTTTTTCGGTGATGGGGGAGTTGGGGAGCAGGTCGCTTTTGGAGTACGTGATTTTCTTGTCCATCCCGCTGAGTGAGTGCTTTTGCAGGACGGCGCCGCAGGCCAGGGCCTTGAAGGTGGAGTTGTAGGCGAAGCGCCCGCCGTCGTTGTACGCCACCTCCCGGCCGCTTCCCGTGTCGATGGCGTAGACGCCCAGGCGCGCGTCGAATTCGCGCTCAAGGTCCTTGAATTCGCTGGTGTGTGACGTGGTGGATGGGGGTGACGACGGCGGGGGATCGTTCTGGGCGCAGGCCGCGAGCGGGATGAGGGTGAGGGTGGCGAGCGCACCGCTCAGGGCGCGCCGGATGTGCCGCATGGTCCGGACCTCCTGTGGGGGGGATGTGGCGGTGAGGCCACTCTCGCCTCGTGGCGGCTATGCGATCCAATACGTTTGGGTGGGCTTTCATGCCGATGTGACATAGGGGTGGGCGCGGTGGATCTGGTGGGGGCGTGTCGCGCGTTCGTCAGCGTGAGCGAGCGCGGCAGTTTCACCGTCGGGGCGGCCGCCGCCCGGATGTCCCAGCCGGTGGCCAGCCGCCGTATCGCGGCCTTGGAGGAGCGCTTCGGTGAGCGGCTGTTCGAGCGCACCTCACGGCGGGCCGTTCTGACGTCCTTCGGCCGGGAGATGCTGCCGACGGCCCGTCAGCTCGTCCTGGCCGCAGACGTACTGGAGCACGAGGCGGAGGCCGCGAAGCGCAAGCCGTGGCGGCTCGCGGTGCCCGGGATCTGCTCCACCGTGGATCTCGCCCGTCTCGTCGCCGACGCGCGGGGGCACGGCGTCACCCTCGAACTCCGCGTCGGCCCGCCGTCGCGGCGGCTGGAACTCGTCCGCTCCCAACAGGTGCGCGCCGCCCTGCTCCCGGTCCCGCCGGACGAGGCCAGGTGGTCGGTGCCGCTCGGGCTGGCGGGTGCGCAGGACCTCGGCGTGAAGCGCGTATACGTCGAGACGCTGCGGATGGGACGGGCCGACCCCGGGCCGGCCCGCCGCATCTGGATCCAGCCGGAGGACGACGTCCCGCACCTCCGAGACCCCCTGACGCGCCTGCGCGACGCCGTCGGGCTGCGGCCCGTACAGCTCGCCGTCGCGCCCGACCTGACGACCGCCGCGGCGGAAGTGCTCTGCTCACGCGATCTGTTGCTGTGCTCGCCCGCACAGGCCCGGGAACTCTCCCTGAACTGGCGCCCGCTCGGCGATATCACGGTCACCCGCGGGTACGCCCTCACCGCCACCGACGATCCGCAGCAGATCCAGGCGCGCCTGGGCGATGTGATCGCGCGCTGTCTGGGGGCGGCCGCATGACGGAGGCGCTGCTTCGCGAGATGCGCGGGCGTCTGCACGACGGCGGCCTGCGCGGCCATCTCCTCGTCCGGGATCTGCGCACCGGGGAGGAGCTGGGGATCGAGCCGGATGTGCAACTGCCGTCCGCTTCCCTGGTCAAGGTCCCGCTCGCGCTGGCGACGGCGGAGCGCATCCGGCGCGGCGAGCTGGACGGGGCGACGATGCTGGACGTGGCACCCGGGCGGATCACCACGCCCGGTCCCACCGGGCTGAGCCGGTTCCGCCACCCCGCCCGGATCGCGATCGACGACCTGCTCTATCTGAGCACCTGCGTGAGCGACAACTCGGCTGCCGACGCGCTGTTCGACCTCACCCCGCCCGCGCAGGTCGCCGGCCTCCTCCACGAGCTCGGCCTGCACGGCATCACCGTCCGGCACACCATGCGGGAACTGGCCGACACCCCCGTCGAACGCTTCGACACCACCCAGGCGCATCTCGCGCATGCCCTCGCCATCGACGCCGGCACGAGCGGCCGCGGCCACCGGGTGCCGCAGCTCGACACCACGCGTGCCAACACGGGCAGCGCCCGTGCCTGTGTCGAACTGCTCCAGGCCCTGTGGACACCGTCGGCCATCGACCCGGAAGTAGCCCGGAGGGTCCGGGATTTGATGTCCCAGAACGTGATCCGGCACCGCCTCGCCCCGGACTTCGGCTCCGACGCCACCACCTGGTCCTCCAAGACCGGCACCCTGCTCAACCTCCGCCACGAGATCGGCGTCGTCGAGCACTCCGACGGCCAGGCCTTCGCCGTCGCCGTCCTCACCGAATCCCTCGTCCCCGCCGGCACACAGCCCGGCGCCGACGCCCTGATGGCCCAGGTCGCCCGAGCCTTGCGTGATCACCTGCGGCAGCTCTAGAACACCTTCACGTCCGTGCAGCCATGCCGGGCCGCGGACCGCTCCGCGAACTGCCGCAACGCTTCGCGGGCGTACCCCGGCTGTGGCTTCGGGTCATGGTCGTAGTCGCGGTAGTCGGCGACGAAGACCGCCTGCCGCGGTGAGCCGGGGCACGCCGCCTCGGCCCGGACGAGGAAGTCCGTTCGCAGCGGCTTGGTCGCCGAGTCGAACTCCTTGCCGGTCTGCGTCTTCATGCGCTGGTCATCCGCGAAGGTGCCGTAGTAGGAGGACAGGCGGAACAGGGCCCGGCCCTTGTCATCGATCAGCAGGCAATCCTCCACGGGCGCGCGACCCGCGGCCGTCTCATGGGCACGGGTGATCAGCCAGCCCGGTTCGATGCCCGCGCAGGTGCCGCCCGCCTTGGCGAGTGGTGGCGCCTCCGCGTACTCCGACCTCCCGTACTCGAGCGGGCCCACCTGCCGTACGCGGCCGCCGAAGCGGGCGTCGCAGCCGTACTCGCGGGCGGCGGCCTGCGCGGTCCGTGTTGCGAACCGGGCCAGCCGGACCCGCTGTGCCGCCTCCTTGTACGGCCGTGAGCCCCAGCTGTCCACGAACAGCGTCAGGCTGTCCCCGGCGCGCGGACCGTCCGTGTTCCGGCAGTCGAGGACCACGGTGGCCTTGGCGCCATCGTCGCTGAGGGTCTCCATGCCCGACCATCCGGCGCCGATCGGCACCGGGACCATTGCGGTGAAGGAGCTGGCGTCCCGCCCGGACTCGATGTGCGGGCCCCACGCCTGGGACCGCCATTCCATCTTGACCACGGCGCGCTGCTTGAACCCGCCCGGCCCGTCGAGCCAGCACATGACCGGCGGGCCGGACCCGTCCCGGTCCTTTCCTCCGGCCGTTTTGCCCAGCGCTATGTGCCTGGTGGTGCCGCTGACGTCGTCGGTGCCGAGCAGTGCCCGCACCTCGTCGACGGCCACCGTGCCGTCGCACGCGTCGGCCACGGACTCCTCGTCCCGCCAGCGGTCGTAGCCGCCGCTGAAGTAGAACCACCCCGCCGCGGCGGCGAGCAGCGCCAGCGCAATGCCGCCGTAGCGCTTGGCCCGTCGCCGCATCTGCGTTCCCCGTGTCACCCGATACCCCCGCTTAACTGTCGTGATCGCGCCAGGGACGCTAGCAGGCAGCCGCGGCGGGAGAACCTTCCGGCGCCTGCGGGCGTCTTCCTTCTCACAAGATCATTGACGAAGGACCTCGCCCATGACCGAGACGGCTACCCGCTACCTCTACCTCGCCCGGCACGGCGAGGCATCGCCGGACGAGAGCGAACTGACTGACAACGGCCGCCGCCAAGCCGTACTGCTGGGCCAACGCCTCCGGAGCAGCCCGCTCTCCGCCATCCACCACGGCCCACTGCCACGAGCGGAGCAGACCGCCCAGCTGATCCACGACCAGCTCGACGGGGTTCCTCTGCAACAGTCGGAACTGGCCGGGGACTACATCCCCTACCTGCCGAAGAGACAAGAGCTGCCGCCGGATTCGGCCGACGCCATGCTCGACCGCCTCTCTCAGTTCCCGGCCGAAGAACACGCACCCCGGCTGGCACAGGCGGCCCTCACTCAGTTCACCGGACCTGTCAAAGCCGACCAGCCTTGCCATGAACTTGTCGTCACCCACAACTTCCTCATCGGCTGGCTCGTCCGGGCCGCCCTCGACGCTCCGAATTGGCGCTGGATGGGCCTCAACCACGCCAATGCCGCCCTGACGGTCATCCGCTACGCGCCCGATCGGCCCACCTCCGTGCTCTTCTACAACGACATGGGGCACCTTCCCCCGCATCTCCGCTGGACGGGTTTCCCGCCCGAGCTTCGCGTCTGACGGCGGGTAGCCTTTCGGCAAAGGCGGGCGAACGAGGGGGAATCGGTGCGAGTCACATACGACGCCGAGACGGACATGGGGTACATCTACCTGGTGGACGAGATCGGCCCAGGCGAAGCCGTCCGGCAGGAACTCACCGAGGACGGATCCGTGATCCTCGATTTCGACGCGCAGGGACGGCTTCTTGGCGTCGAACTTTCCGGCGCGAAGAGCCGGTTGCACCCCGATCTCATGGCCATGGCCGAGAAAAGCGGGTGAGCCCGTCACGTGACGGTTGGCCGCCGACGGCGGGAGGGGGTGGGGGTGCAGGGGTGGTGCCCTGGACGCTTACGCATATTTGTGGCGCCAAGTTCCGGGTAAGGCCACGCTTCCGGGCACCGGCGCCGTAAATATGCGGTCCAGGGTGACAGCCCCGGAGGCCC